>CBDTVZ010000020.1:0-18893 GCA_965363995.1 uncultured Eudoraea sp. | reverse complement strand
AATTCCCAACTTCGGAAAAATGGTGTCCAATCTATAAATTCCTCTAAAAGCTGAAGGTCCATTTCCATAATCACCTCTATCCCTAAATTATTGGGTTTTACAATATCAGAAGCATCCCAGTCTATATGAAACTTATTCTTTCTTGCATCTTCCAGACTTAGGTATTCCTTTTGTTTCCGGCGACTTAGAAATTTCTCCCTGAAGGAAGAATAGTCAGTTTTTACCAATGCCTTATAATCATCTGCAGAATCTTTCTTTAAGAGGTCACCCAGAACAGTAACGGCCCGTGAGGCGTCATTTACGTGAACCACAGAGGCGCTGTACTGCGGATCAATCTTTACTGCAGTATGTGCCTTACTGGTTGTTGCCCCCCCTATCAATAACGGTATTTTAAAACTCTCGCGTTCCATTTCGCGGGCCAGATGAACCATTTCATCCAGGGAAGGGGTAATAAGTCCACTTAATCCTATTATATCTACCTGTTCTTCTTTGGCTTTTTGAATTATTTTTTCAGGTGGAACCATAACGCCCAAATCAATAATTTCATAGTTATTGCAAGCCATTACCACGCTTACAATATTCTTGCCTATATCATGTACATCACCCTTAACTGTAGCCATTAAGATTTTACCTGCGAACTGTGATATATTGTCTTTATCTTCTTCGATATAAGGCAATAAATAAGCAACTGCCTTTTTCATTACCCTTGCGGACTTAACTACCTGTGGCAGGAACATTTTTCCACTTCCGAAGAGATCCCCAACCACATTCATCCCTTTCATTAAATGGCCTTCAATTACTTCAATAGGCTTAACGACGGCCAACCTTGCTTCTTCCACATCTGATACAATGTATTGATCTATTCCCTTTACCAAAGCCCGGGTAATTCTATCCTGAAGTGGATCTTTTCGCCATGAATCATCTGCTTTGTTTTCCTTTGCCTTACCAACCACAGTTTCAGCAAAATCTAGGAGCCGTTCTGTGGCGTCATCTCTTCTGTTTAAAATGACATCTTCTACCCTATCCAGTAGATCTTTTGGAATATCGTCGTAGACTTCAAGTATGGCAGGATTAACAATTCCCATATTCATACCGGCCTGAATAGCATGGTACAAGAAAACCGAATGCATTGCCTCACGAACAGGTGTATTGCCTCTAAATGAAAAAGACACGTTACTCACCCCTCCGCTAACACTGCAATATGGAAGGTTTTTCCGAACCCAGGCAGTAGCTTCAATAAAATCTACCGAATTCTGTTTGTGTTCGTCCATTCCGGTTGCTACAGGAAAAATATTAAGATCAAAAATGATATCTTCCGGCGGAAAATGAACACTATTTACTAATATATCATAAGATCGTTTCGCTATTTCAATCCGTCTCTTAAAATTATCTGCCTGTCCTTTTTCGTCAAAAGCCATGATTATTACTGCAGCCCCATAAAGACGTATTAATTTTGCCTGACGAATAAATTCTTCTTCTCCTTCCTTTAAACTAATCGAATTGACAATACATTTTCCCTGAACAAGTTGTAATCCGGCCTCAATAATCTCCCATTTGGAGCTATCTATCATTATAGGAACACGCGCTATGTCTGGCTCGGCCATTACCAAATTCAAAAACCTGATCATGGCTTGCTTTCCATCAATCAGGCCATCGTCCATATTTATATCAATAATCTGGGCTCCACCTTCCACCTGGTGCCTGGCTATTTCGAGGGCTTCCTCATATTTTTCTTCTTTAATTAATCGAAGAAACCTTCTTGAACCAGCAACATTAGTTCTTTCCCCTATATTAATAAAATTGCTGTCCGGGGTAATAACCAGTGGTTCTAAACCGGCCAGCTTAAGAAATCTTGGTTGTGATATGGGATCCATACCAGCCTCCAGTTCATTGTCTGAATTCAATTGTATGTTGGTTGTATTACTCATTTTTTACAATTGAACCCCTGCTGTTTCAGAAAAAACAAATTTTCTAGGTTTATAATCCTTTGCCAATTCAGCAATTGCCGTAATATGAGCGGGAGTAGATCCACAGCATCCTCCAATTATATTCACCAGACCTTTATCAAGATATTCCTTGATTTGTTCAGCCATCTGATCAGGTGTTTGGTCATAAGTTCCAAAGGCATTGGGCAAACCTGCGTTAGGATGTGCTGAAATAGCAGCTTCTGTGCGAACTGCAATGGCGTCTAAATGCGGTACTAACTGCTTTGCTCCCAAAGCGCAATTAAATCCAACAGACAATAGAGGAATATGAGCTATAGAAATTAAAAATGCTTCGGCTGTCTGGCCGGATAAAGTTCGCCCTGAGGCATCTGTAATGGTGCCGCTAACCATTACCGGTGTTTGAATATTACGTGCCTGTTTTACCTCTTCAATAGCAAAAAGCGCTGCTTTTGCATTAAGTGTGTCAAAAATTGTTTCTACCATCAGAATATCTACTCCACCATCTAACAAGGCCTCCACCTGTTGTTTGTAAGCTAATCGAAGTGCCTCAAATGAAACTGCTCTAAAACCAGGATCATTTACATCAGGAGACATACTTGCTGTTTTATTGGTTGGACCTATACTTCCAACCACAAACCTCGGTTTATTTGGCTCCCTTTTCGTAAACTCTTTGGCTACTTGCTTTGCTATTTTGGCGGACTCATAATTTAGCTCATAGACCAAATCTTCCATATGATAATCAGCCATGGCAATGGAAGTGCCAGAGAATGTATTAGTTTCCACAATATCTGCACCTGCGGCAAAATATTTTCTATGAACTTCGGCAATAGCTTCTGGTTGGGTTAGAGTCAATAAATCGTTATTGCCCTGTAGTGGATAGGGCCAGTCTTTAAAACGGTTTCCTCTAAAGTCCTCCTCCGTAAATTTATACCGCTGAAGCATAGTGCCCATGGCACCGTCCAATATCATAACCCGCTCTTTTAGTATATCCTGTATCTTCTTCATATGTTTCCTTTTTTAGGAATTACATCGCTTCATTTTGCATCTTTGTCCCGTCTAACCATTAACATTTAGAAACAGCGTAATAAACATCTGTATATTAAATGCACTCGGCGGACTATTCTAAAGTATTATCAAGAAAAAATAGATAAAGACATATAGCCTTTACTCTGTGTTATCTAGCCTTAGTTGCCATAAAAAAGCAGCATCGTGGTAGAATGTAGCACCTTCTTTATAGTTAAAGGGTTGCTAAGGTTTCAACGGGTCTAGTCCCTCCACCTTTCTTGATAACAATGTCAATGTTGTAATGAACTGTCACAAAGAAACGCCACGTGTCATTTAAAAACAAGGAAAATGTACTTTTTTTGGCTTATATCCACGTATGCCTAAAGGCCTATTGAACAGTTTATTGTTAGCTCGCAAGGCACGCCTGTACTCTTGACTGGAATGCACTAACAAACTATTATCAAATACTTTCTTGTTTGTATTTGCTATAATCTTGCGCTTCAAGTGAAGCCTTATTCTGATGGTCTGTAAATTAAATTGGAAACAGAGTTATTCTTCTATATTTGAAACCAGGGTCTCAGTTACTTCATTCATTTTATCAACCTTCTGTTCAAAATTTCCTTTAATTGTTTTTCGATATACATTCAGATTCTGAACCATCCTGCTAATATCTTCCGGTATAACATCTTCAAAAAATTGCCTCAACCTCTTTGCAGTTGTAGGAGATTTACCATTAGTAGATATGGCTATCTTGACATTCCCTTTGGTTACAATACCACCCATATAAAAATCACAATAAGGAGGATTGTCCGCAACGTTTACCAATTTATCCATACTTCTACAGTCATCATAAACCTGTATGTTTATATCAGGATTATCTGTGGTGGCAATAACCAAATGTTTCCCATAGAGAAATTTAGTATTATAAGTGGATCTAATAAGTTCAACATCAAAATTTGCTGCTAACTTTAAAGTATTTTCTCGAAACATAGGGGATACCATAGTGATTTTAGCATCCGGACTGGACTTAGTTAAAAAAGACAATTTTTCTTCTGCTACATTACCCCCTCCTACTATCAAAATATGCAGAGATCTTGTCTTCAGAAAAATAGGATATAAATTATTCCTTTCCATTATTCTGAGATTTGAAATTGATGTTGTTGGCGTATCTGAATTATTTGGTTTCGATTTTTTACTACTTCGCCTATGACAATGATTGCCGGGTTGGTTAATTTTTGTTTTTGGACTATGTTTTCAATAGTATTAATTGTTCCAATGCCAACTTGTTCTTCTTCTTTTGTGCCATTCTGAATAATTGCAACGGGAGTATCTGATTTGCTCTCTTTGGTAAATAATTCTACTATAGCAGAGAGTTTTGACATGCCCATTAATATGATCACTGTTGCATTTGATTTAGCAGCGAGGTGTATATCTCCGGAGAGTTTATGTTCTTTGGTAGTTCCTGTAATCACCCAGAAACTCTCTGCAGAGCCTCGTTTCGTAACCGGAATATTTTGAGCTGCAGGAACCGCAATGCACGAAGATATTCCAGGAACCATCGCCACTTCCAGACCATATTCAGCTGCATAAGCTAATTCCTCTGAACCACGGCCAAAAACAAAAGGATCTCCTCCTTTTAATCGCACTACATGTCCACGGCTTTGTGCTCTTTGCACTATTAATTCATTTATCTGATCTTGCTGAAAGGCATAACAACCTTTTCGCTTGCCTACAAAAATATGCTCTGCTTTAAAGGCATATTCTAATAAGGTTTTATCCACAAGAGCATCATAAAGAACTACATCGGCATCCTGCAATGCTTTAATTGCTTTTATGGTTATTAGTTCCAAATCTCCCGGACCTGCTCCTACGACTGTTAACTTTGCTCTTTTATGCATGTATAAGTTCAAGTTTTCTGTAGGATTCTACTTTATTCAAAAATTCCTCTGCATCAGCCAGGTAGCTTTTAGCGAAGGTCTCATTAGGTTCATTTTTATTTAATTGCAATACCAAATCTTCGAATGAGGAGTTCAGTGTTATTCTACCGTTTGCAATAAAATAGGTGTTAAAGTCTTTTATTATGCTGTTGTGCGTATTTGTTTTGGTTTTTTCCACAGTTAAAAGTGCTTTGGCCGTATTTACCATAGAAGAATAAGAATAATAAATACTTGCGGCCCATTTTTGTTCGCTAATGGCTTCTTTAGCATTTTTTATCTTTTCATCACTTTCAAATAATAATGTCGCGATCAAATCTATTACTATCCCCGCACACTCTCCTATTCCTATGGCTTTTTGATACCGTTTATTGCTTCCCCAGTCCAGATATTCATCCGGAGATAAATTTTCTATATCTGCAAGTGGCTTAAGAAGTTCATAAAAATAATACTCCCCTTTTTCTGCATAATAAGATTCATAAGAGGCGCCTTTACTATTGGCCTCAAAATCATTGAGTATTTGTCTGAGCGCCTCAGGCCCTCGTTTACTCGGAATCTTAATAACCTTATCCGCAAATAAACCCCGGCCGTCTCCCATATTCCCTCCTCCAAGTAACACCTGCAAAGCTGGCGCCACGAGTTTCTCCTTAGTACGGATAGACATCCCCTGAAAGCCAATATTAGCCATGGAATGCTGACCACATGCATTCATACAGCCACTAATTTTTATGACCACATCTGCATTATTCACATATTGTGGGTATTCTTCCTTGATAACGCGTTCTAATTCCGAAGCAATTCCCGTACTGCTGGCAATTCCAAGGTTACAGGTATCGGTTCCCGGACAAGCAGTAATATCTAGCGCCTTGTTATAGCCGGGATCTGCAAATCCCATTTTCTTAAGTTCGGTATAAAAAAAGGGAATCAGGGATTCCTTTACATAGGGAATTAATATATTCTGTCTTAATGTTAAGCGAATCTCACCCGCAGCATACTTTTCAATCAAATCGGCTAGTAATCTGGCTTTTTCTGTATAAAAATCTCCTAACATTACCTTTATCCCAACCGCTGCATATCCGGATTGTTTTTGTAAAACCAGATTGGTTGTTTTCCATTGTTCAAAAGCTTCAATATCTTCAATAATTACATCCTGAGCCTTCTCATTTGAAATAACCACCTTGGGATAAGTACTAATATCAATAGGGTACTTTTTAAAAGGGACCGCCTTCTTTTCCGCAATTAATAATTCTTTAAAGGCTTCAAGACCCAAATCTTTTAAAAGAAACTTTAATCTTGCTTTGGCCCTGCTCTTTCTTTCACCATATCTGTCAAAAACTCGAACAACAGTTTCCATCATAGGAATTATTTCATTGGCAGGAAGAAAGGTAAACAGCTCATCAGCATGACGAGGTTGCGAACCCAGTCCGCCTCCTAACATTACTTTAAAACCTTTAACACCATCCAGTATTTTGGCAATAAAACCAAGGTCGTGCATATACGAAAGTCCCGTATCTGCATCACTGGAAGAAAAGGAAACCTTAAACTTACGGCCCATTTCCTGACCTATGGGATTTCTTAAAAAATATTCGAAAATAGCCTGAGCATAGGGTGAAACATCAAATGGTTCATCCCGGTCTATTCCGGCTGTTTCACTAGCCGTGACATTCCTTACAGTATTACCACATGCTTCTCTAAGCGTTACTGAATCCTTCTCCAGTTGCGCCCAAAGTTCAGGGGTGCGTTCCAGGTCCACATGATGAATCTGAATATCCTGCCGGGTTGTAATGTGCAGTCTTCCTGTAGAATACTCGTCTGCAACATCTGAAATCCTACGTAATTGACTTGAGCTTACTTTACCATAAGGTAATTTAATTCGTATCATTTGAACTCCCGGTTGTCTTTGTCCGTATACCCCTCGGGCCAGGCGCAGGCTTCGGAATTTTTCCTCGTCAATAGAACCTCCTTTGAACTCCCTGATTTTTTCCTCGAGCTCAATGATGTCCTTCTCTACTATGGGATTTTCTATTTCGGTTCTAAAACTTTGCATAATATTTAATTCCTATTATTCCTATATATTTAATAGGTTTTATTAAAATAATATAGTCATTAATAATATGTTACAATTACTCTGTAGACTGGTAGTAAGTTTTTTCCTTTTTGTGTCCTAAGTGTGCAAACCGCACTCCCTGTTTTCTAAAACCTTGGTCGGGTCAAAATAGTTGTGCTCGTTAGGCAGCCCTCGTTCATTTAAATAGGCATCCAGGCGTGTATCATTCCAATGGTAAAACGGGCTTACTTTAAGGACTCCTCCCTCACTTAAACTTAAAATGTTTAATGTATCTCTTAAAGCAGTCTGACCTTTTCTAAGGTTCGTAAACCAAACGTCCGGTTTGTGCTCAGCCATTGCCCGTCTGAAAGGTTCCAGTTTTACCTGCTCTGTAAATTCTTTATGCCTGGGGTCATCAATGTCAGGAATTCCCATTACGGCATCTCTATGTGCGGTGGTCTGCCTGGGAACAAACAATTTAATATTTAAATTCAATCCAGAGGTCAATTCTTCCGCATGTTTGTAGGTGTTGGGTGTATTATATCCGGTATCGCACCAGATAACAGGAATATCCGACTTAACCTCAGTAACCGCATTTAATATGGCTACTTCATATGGCCTGAAATTTGTAGTAACTACAGATTTGGAACCATAAAGAATTGCCCATGAAATTATCTCTTCGGGAGGTATTCCTCTAAAGTGATTATTCAAATGTTCGATATCCTGCTTTGTCAAACTCATATCTTATTTTTTAAAGTTAAAATTACCTCCCCCATTTAATAGTGTTCCACAATCGTTCATGTAAAAAATACAAGACCATCTTTGTGACTAATTCTACCAATCCAATCGAAAATGCCAGCGAAAGTGTACCTGTAATAATCCACGATATTATTATGGTATCCAATGTTCCGATAGCGCGCCAGCTAATAGACTTGGCAATGCTTCGACCTGGTTGATCCGAAGCGCTATCTGTTTTATAACTGCTACTTGCCGCTTCCTTGTTAATTACAAATTGGTCTGCAATCATTTGTTTTATTTTATTCCTATCGATTTAATAGAGTGTTCAAAAATAGAATAATATTTCTAAGTAAGACGTTATTTATTTTCAAATATTGCTTTAATCCTATAGTTTTAGTAGATTAATTAAAAAACTATGTTATTATTGCGAATGATTCATTAGAATAACAAAGATTTTGAAAATTTTTTATTCCGATATGAGATCGGCAAGGGTATTATTTCTATAGACTTCCAGGACGCTGTCTCGTACCTGGAGCATTAATTTGTGGACAGCACATCTATTTTCATCCGGGCAATCGTCGCACTTTTCATAAAAATTAAGACTTACACAAGGAACCATGGCTATAGGCCCTTCTAACACCCGAATAACGGCTGTCATCAGAATTTCATTTGGTTCCTTTATTAGGTAATAACCTCCTCCTTTTCCCTTCTTTGATCCTAAAAATCCTGTTTTACGTAAAGTGAGTAATATACTTTCTAAAAACTTTTGAGAAATATTCTCATGCCTTGCAATTTCCGAAATCTGAACTGGCTCTCTACTGCTTTGAGACGCCAAATAAGTCAGGGCCTTTAATCCGTATTTTGTCTTTTTAGAAAGCATTATGCGAAGATAGTTAAAATAGGAATATTCCTATGTCTTATATCTTATCCAACGCCTGTTTTATATCACTAATAATATCATCTATATGCTCCAGCCCAACAGAGACTCGCACCATGCCATCAGTTATACCACAATCCATTCTTTCTTCTACAGACAACTTGCTGTGTGTAGTAGTTGCAGGATGTGTAACTATACTTCGAGTATCCCCCAAATTGGCAGATAAAGATAATAAGCCAATGGAATCAAAAAATTTCTTCCCTGCATCTAGTCCGCCTTTTAACTCGAATGCGACTACGCATCCGCCGGCTTTCATCTGCTTTCTGGCTAGTTTGAACTGTGGGTGGGATTTTAAAAACGGATATTTTACCCAATTAACCCTTTTATTGCCTTCTAAAAATTCGGCCACCTTTAGTGCATTTGCACAATGCCTGTCTACTCTAACCGCCAAAGTTTCAAGACTTTTGGACAGAACCCATGCATTAAATGGGGATAATGCAGGGCCTGTTATTCTTGAATACCGGTAAATTTGATCTATTAAATCCTTTTTACCAACCGTAATACCGGCCAATACCCTACCCTGTCCGTCCATGAGTTTAGTGCCGGAATGAATTACCAAATCTGCTCCAAATTCTATGGGCTGTTGCAGATAAGGAGAAGCAAAGCAATTATCTACAATCATTATAAGTTTGTGCTTTTTTGAAAACCTGCCAAGTGCTTCAAGGTCGAGAATATCAACACCTGGATTTGTTGGGGATTCTGCAAAGAGTATTTTGGTTTTTGGTGTAATTAGTTTTTCTATATTTTCTAATTCCCCAATTTTAAAATAGCTGTGGCTAATATTCCATTTTGGAAAAACCTGAGTGAAAAGGCTATGAGTTGCACCAAAAATACTTCGTGCCGAAATAATATGATCGCCACTGTTTAACAAAGCGGCAAAGGTTGAGAAAACAGCGGACATCCCCGAGGAGAAAGCAAATCCATCCTCTGCGCCTTCCATTTTACATACTTTTTCTATAAACTCTGATGAATTAGGATTGGAATATCGCGAGTATATATTTCGCTCTTTTTCTTCCGCAAAGGAAGCCCTCATATCTTCACTATCCTCAAAAATAAAACTGGATGTAAGGTACATTGGACTTGAATGTTCCAAAAACTTTGAACGTTCTATTTGTGTACGTATGGCCTCAGTTTCAAATTTTCTATTTTTCATCTCTTTCTATTTGCCGGATTATTCAAAAAACATTCATATTTTTTCTGCAATACGTAAAATATCCCCAAAAACCCCTCGGGCAGTTACGGCAGCACCGGCTCCTGCACCCTGAATTACCAATGGATGTTCGCCATATGACTCGGTATAAATCTCAATAATAGAATCAGAACCTTTAACCTGACCCAAGGCACTCTCCCTAGGGACCGATACCAGTTTTACTTCCAGATTTCCTTTCTCTTTCTGTAAATCACCATACAAATCCCCAACATAGCGGAGTACATGATTCGGCTCCTGGTTGTCCTTAATTTTACTAAAAAAATCATCCAGGATTTCAAATCCATTCAAGAATTCCTGCACACTTCCATTGCGGAGAGATATTGGTATAAGATTTTGAATTGAAATATCATCAAATTCATTTTCGAGTTCCAATTCACGAGCTAGTATCAGCAACTTTCTACCCACATCGTTACCGGATAAATCCTCTCTTGGATCGGGCTCGGTAAATCCATTTGAAATGGCGGTTTTTAAAATTGTGGAAAAGGGAATGTCAACTTCGGAAAAAGTATTAAAAATATAACTTAAAGACCCCGAAAAAACACCTTTAATTCGCGTAATGTTTTCACCGGATAAATGTAAAAGCTTTATTGTATCAATTAATGGTAAGCCGGCACCCACATTAGTTTCATATAGGTATTGTTTCTGTTTTTGGGCTAACTCATCCCTGATCAATCTGTAGTAGTCAAATCCCAGGGTATTGGCAATTTTATTTGAGGACACCAGATCAAATCCATTTTCAATAAAATCAAAATAATTGGCCACAAAATCCTGGCTTGCAGTATTATCTATAGCAATTAAATTTTCCAGATGATGTGTTTTGGCATAATCAAAAATATGATTTATAGTATAAGGAATGCCATTTTCATTAATTTCCTCCTCCCATTTTTTAGAAATACCATCTTTGTTCAAAAGTAATTTTCTCGAATTTGCCAGGGCAAATACATTTAGATTAATGCCTTTTCTTTCCTCAATTCCCTTCTCCGAATCTAAAATCTGATCAACTAAAGTGCCCCCTACATTTCCATGTCCAAAAATCGCCAGATTTACCTTTTTGCTAATCCCAAAAATTTGACCGTGCATAACATTAAGGGCCTTATGAAGGTCTGATTTCTTAACCACCAGGCTTACATTCTTCCCTGAAATTGTGTTGTTAAACAATAAGGGAACTATTTGATTCTTGATTAAGGCATTATATGGTTTGTGAAAAGTACTTAGATCCTGACCCACTATAGAGATAACTGAAACTTCGCTAACAATAGTTATTGTATTAATATCACGTGATTGAAAATCGCTCTCAAACTCCATTTCCAATACCCTTTTTGCCAAATGTGCCTTCTCCGAATTAACTACCAATCCAATTCCTCTCTCAGAAGAACCCTGGGAGATGATACTTACACTTATGTTATTTTGACTAAGGGCCCTGAAAATTCGCGCATCAATTCCCACTTTCCCTAACAACCCTCTTCCCTCGAGATTAATTAAAGCTTCATTTTCAATGGCGGATAAAGATTTTATTCCTTCTTTGCTAGATTTGGCACTGATCAATGTACCCTCATTATCATTATTAAAAGTATTGAGTATCCTCAGTGGGATATTCTTTTCGATTAAAGGAATAATAGTCTTCGCGTGTAAAATGGTTGCTCCAAAATTAGCAAGTTCATTCGCCTCACTATATGACAATTGCTCAATTCTTTGTGCTTCAGAAACAAATTCCGGGTTCGCAGTGAAAATACCATCTACATGAGTATAATTTTGCAATTCTTCTGCGTCCAAAAAATTTGCAATAAGAGAAGCAGTATAATTACTGCCATTACGACCTAGTGTTGTTGTTTCATCTGTCTCGGTAGAAGCTATAAAACCTGTGATCACTGGCACCTCATCTGGTTTTAATTTCGAAAATTCATGAATTACATTTTCCCTGGATACATCTTCCAGCAATTTGGCATCTCCATAAGAATCATCTGTTTTTATCAGTCGGCGGCTATCAAGTAATTTTGCATTGATTCCTTCTCCAATAAGTAATTTTGTGATCAACTTACCTGATATTAGCTCTCCATATGCCAGAACCTGATCTTTTATTTTAGCACTATAATCACCAAGTAAAGCAACTCCTTCAAATAATTTCACTAATTCCAGGAATTCCTCAGAAAGAATTACATTTTTAAAAGTATGTTTCTGATATCTTTCAAAATTTTCAAAATCTTCCCGATAATCTAATCCTTTTGCGGCTTTATTTAATATCGCTTCTAGTTGATCTGTCGCTTTTTCACGAGCTGATAAAACCACTGCAATATTTTCACCATTTTTGACTTTATGGGTTATTATATCCAATACCCTTCCTAAGCCTTCTCCGTTGGAAAGTGACTTACCTCCAAACTTTAAAATTTTTATTCTCTCAGATTTTCCATTGGTATCAAAAACTCCTTTGAGTAATTGCAGCATCTGTTCAAATTCAATCAGAAATGCATCATGACCGTGCAACGATTGAATTTCACCATAAGTTACATTACTTTTAGCCTGAGCCAACTGTTTAAAGGTATCCTTATTCTCATTTGCTGTAAAAAAAAGATCAGAATCTACCCCTATAATATGAATATTGGTTTTACTGTTTTGAAGATTGATAAATGCATCTTCTCCATCTCTTGTGATATCTATTGTTTTTAATAATTGGTTGGCTAATTTGTAAGCCGAAAGCTGAAACCTTTCATTCAATTTTTTTCCATGATGCGTTAGCCAGCTTTCCACATTAAAAACCTGTAGTTCTTCATTGGTGCTTCTTTGAAACCTTGCTTTAAAAGACTGGGGAGTTCTGTAACACAACATAGCATGCATCCTGGCATCGTGGACAGGTTGCTTAGAATTAACAAGAAATTGTTCCTGAATCTGACAATTGGCAATGAGCCAATCTGTTGACTTCCAATCAGCAGCTACAGGGATCAAATGTTCTGTTAGTAATGGATTTATCGCGGCCATTTCCCAGGCAATTCCGCCTCCTAATGAACCCCCAATAAGAGCATAAATACGATCTATATTGAGCTCCTTCAATCCTTGAAGAAATATTTTTGCAATATCACCAGCCACAAAATCTTTATAATTGTCAACCACAAATCCGTCATATCCGTTACCGGGAATGTTGAAGGCTAACACAGTATATTTCTTTGTGTCAATACATTTATCTTCTCCAATCAATGAAGCCCACCAACCATCTTGCCCGGTAACATTTGAATTTCCTGTAAGGGCATGATTTACGACTATAATAGGTGCGGAGTGCAACTCTTTACCAAACAATTGATAGGATAACTCCATATCTTGCACAATGCCACCATAAGTTTTATACTTAGGGATTTCTATTGTTTTAAGTGTTGTATTCAGGTCTTTCATGCAAGTGATGTCAATTAAAGCTGAGTAGATGTGCTTCTATTAAGAGTTAAACACTCCACTCAGCCTATATCAGTATTGTTTTGATAACTACTATGCCAGAACAGATTTATCAATTGTTGCAAAAGCCTGTTTCAGATCGGCTTTAAGATCATCCAGATTCTCCAATCCAACGGATAAACGTATTAAATCCTTAGTGACTCCTGTTGATTCCTGTGCTGCATCATCTAATTGTTGATGAGTAGTACTAGCCGGGTGAATTATCAAAGATTTAGTATCACCTATGTTGGCCAATAAGGAAAAGATTTGGGTTCCGTCAGCTATTTTCATTGCAGAATCAAATCCCCCTTTAACACCAAATGTAACTAGCCCACTTTGTCCTTTTGGCAAATAAGCCTCTGCTTCAGCAAAATATTTACTGCTTTCCAGGCCTGGATAATTTACCCAGGTAACTTCATCTCTATTATCAAGCCATTTAGCCAATTCAAGTGCATTTTCACTATGTCTTTTCATACGTACCTCAAGTGTTTCCAGACCTTGAATTATTTGAAAAGCATTAAATGGGCTAAGACAGGCGCCATGATCCCTTAAGCCTTCAATTCTTACCTTAGCAATAAATGCAGCAGGTCCCAAGGCATCATGATATACTAAACCGTGATATCCAGCTGAAGGTTCTGTAAATTCAGGAAATTTCCCGTTTGCCCAATCAAAGGTTCCGGCATCTATTACCGCACCACCAAGTGCTGTACCATTGCCATTGATATATTTGGTAAGAGAATGAATTACAATATTGGCTCCATGCTCAATCGGATTTAACAAGGCAGGTGTTGCCACTGTATTATCAACAATAAAAGGAATTTTAGCAGCCTTTGCTTCGGCCGAAATAGCTTTTAAATCGAGAACGTCCAACTTTGGGTTCCCGAGCGACTCTACGAAAATTGCGCGCGTATTCTCCTTTACAGCCTTGCCAAAATTTGAAGGATCTGAAGGGTCAACAAATGTTGTGGTAATTCCAAACCTGGGCAGGGTAACACTCAACAAATTATAGGTACCCCCGTATAAGCTATTGGAAGCTACAATATGATCTCCTGACTTCAACAGAACTAAAAGAGCAGTATTTAAAGCTCCTGTACCGGATGCAGTAACGACTGAAGCAATCCCTCCTTCCAATGCGGCCAAACGCTGTTCCAAAATATCATTGGTAGGATTGTTTATCCTGGTATATATATTGCCAAACTCCGCTAAAGAAAATAAATTAGCCGCGTGCTCAGAATCATTAAAAACATAGGCTGTACTTTGATAGATGGGGACTGCCCGCGTACCCCCATTTATAGTTGTGTCATGTCCTGCGTGCAATGCATTGGTAGAAAATTTGTGTTCACTCATGATGTTTGTTTCTATGTATTCAAAATGAATACTGGTTCTTAATACAAATTGTTTTCAAAACGATTTTTATATCGTCATTAAATATAAAACTCAGTACAATCCAGAACTACGTGCTACAATGCGCAGTTGGGAAATATTAAAATGTTATTAAGAAAGACAAATTACCCCAGGTAATTCTTTTATGTTATCTGTCACAATTTTCATGTGATAGAATTTAGCACCTTCTTTGTATTGGACACAAAGGGTTGCTAAGGCTTCAAAGGGTCTATTCCCTCCACCTTTCTTGATAACTTTTCAACAAGTGATTGAACTTAGTAAAAGCAAATATAGGTATGGAAAAACTGATATTCCTATTATTTGTACAAAAATTACAAATTGAATGCCAATTTCACTTTATCTATCATATCCAATTTCTCCCAGGTAAATAACTCCACTTCTTTTTCAATCCTACCATTATATGGGGATTCAAATACTTTAGACACCATTCTGGGTTCTTTACCCATATGGCCATAAGCCGCTGTTTCAAAATAAATAGGATTTCTCAGCTTAAGTCGGTTTTCTATCGCAAATGGCCTCATATCAAAGAGTTCGGCTACTTTCTGCGCTATTTCTCCATCACTTAAAGCTACTTTTGAAGTTCCATAAGTATCTACATAAATAGAAGTGGGCTCAACGACACCAATGGCATAACTTACCTGCACCAATATTTCTTCAGAAACTCCGGCCGCAACAAGGTTTTTTGCAGCATGTCTGGCGGCATAAGCCGCGCTGCGGTCTACCTTACTAGGATCCTTCCCGCTGAAAGCTCCACCTCCGTGTGCACCTTTACCTCCATAGGTATCTACAATAATTTTTCTTCCTGTTAATCCGGAATCACCATGGGGTCCTCCGATGACAAATTTACCGGTAGGGTTTATATGATAGGTGATTTTATCATTAAACAAGGCCTGGGTGTTCTGCGGTAACTTTGCAATCACTCTGGGCATTAAAATAGTGATAAGATCTTCTTTGATTTTTGACAACATTTTAGCATCATCTTTATCAAACTCATCATGCTGTGTAGATATGACGATAGTATCAATCCTTTCAGGTATATTATCATCCGTATAAGCTATCGTAACCTGTGCTTTTGCATCAGGTCTCAAATAAATAATCTCCTTATTTTCTCTTCTTAGCAGGGATAGTTCCTCAAGTATTCGATGTGAAATATCCAATGCCATGGGCATATAATTTTCACTTTCGCTAGTCGCATAACCGAACATCATACCCTGGTCACCTGCTCCCTGTTCCTCCTTGTTTCCACGATCTACACCCTGATTTATTTCCTTAGACTGCTCGTGAATCAATGAGATAACTCCACATGAATCGCCGCTAAACTGATACTCACCTTTGGTATAACCAATCTTATTAATAACATCACGGGCTATTTGCTGCAGATCCACATAGGTATGACTTTTAACTTCTCCGGCCAATATAACCTGACCTGTAGTTACCAGGGTTTCACAAGCGACCTTACTTTCAGGGTCAAAGGCTAAAAAATTATCTAATAAAGCATCACTAATCTGATCTGCAATCTTATCAGGATGTCCTTCACTTACAGATTCCGAAGTAAACAAATAGCCCATAAATTTTTACCTTTTAAAAATTAAAATTGATTTGACGGATGCCTGAAAAGAAGTTTACAATACAACTTGATCTGTAGAAACTGCTTTAGCATTTTTTCTTTTACAGAACTTGGATGATAGTTAAAATAGAAATTTTAAACTAGTTAAAAATTGAGTTCTGCATAAGAGGTTGCAATCAGTCAAATCCCTCCTCTTATATAATGGAGACAAAAGTACATAATTGTGATTGAAATAAAAATTATGATAAAATATAATTATCTCTGGTATTTCAACAACTATTTTTTCTCTTCCAGCTTATACTTTGTATATTGTGTTCCTCTTAAATTTAAGACACCAACCATAAATTTAAACACTATATGCATATTGCCGTTGCTGGAAATATAGGAGCCGGAAAAACTACCCTCACCAGGCTTCTAGCAAAACATTACAGATGGGAGGCACATTTTGAAGACGTAGTTGACAATCCGTATTTGGATGATTTTTACAATCAGATGGAACGCTGGAGTTTTAACTTGCAGATTTATTTCTTAAATAGCAGATACAGACAAATACTAAAGATTCGGGAATCGGGGAAAAATATTATCCAGGACAGGACCATTTACGAAGATGCCCATATTTTTGCACCTAATTTACATGCTATGGGCTTAATGACCAACAGGGATTTTAGTAACTACTCGAGCCTTTTTGAACTTATGGAGAGCCTTGTAGAGCCTCCTGATCTCCTAATCTACCTTAGAAGTTCAATCCCAAATTTGGTTGACCAGATTCACCAACGAGGCAGGGATTACGAAAATTCCATATCTATTGATTATCTAAGTCGGTTAAACGAGCGATATGAAGCATGGGCCCATGGTTATGAAAAAGGCAATTTATTGGTAATTGATGTGGATCAATTAAATTTTGTTGATAATCCTGAACATCTGGGCGAGGTAATTAATAAGATAGATGCGGAAATACATGGTCTTTTTTAGAGATAATAACTAAAAAAAATCCCCAAGCTGAGCTTGGGGATTTTTTTTTGACGCTTTAAATAGTTCCTTATTCCTCGGTCACCTTTTTTACAACCTTTTCTATGCGGATTTTCGCATTATTATCGGTTTTATTTAATGACTCTATCTGCGCACTAACTTCTTCCTCGCTACCTTCAAAAATAAGCTCACGGGTATTTTCCGTGCCGTTTTCCATAGTAGTTATAGTAACAACTGCCTTTACAAGACCGTCATCGTTTTTCTTCATCTCAACATGTACTTCCTTTTGGACCTCGACAATAGCTTTTTGTTCAGTATACGCGGTTAAGGTATCTGAAGATATCGCAATACTCGGCGCAATCACCAAAGCTACAACGGACATTAGTTTTAATAGGATGTTCAATGAAGGACCTGATGTATCCTTGAAAGGATCTCCAACCGTATCTCCTACTACCGCTGCTTTATGAGCATCTGTGCCTTTACCGCCATCTGCCTCAATCATTTTTTTGGCATTATCCCATGCACCACCGGCATTAGATTGAAATATCGCCATAAGTACGCCACAAGTAGTTACCCCTGCTAAAAGGCCTCCAAGCATTTCGGCTCCGCCAATAAACCCAACTGCCACAGGTACTGCTATAGCCAATATTCCTGGTAATACCATTTCCTTAATGGAAGCTTTCGTAGATATGTCTACACACTTATCATATTCCGCAAACCCATCTGCAGCATCAAATATTTTCCGATCCTCTACAGTTGCCTTAGACATATCTGAATCATACTTTCGCATCACTTTCAACGCAGCATTTAATTGCGGAATGTCTCTAAATTGTCTGCGAACTTCTTCTATCATAGCCATAGCTGCACGACCTACTGCATTCATTGATAAAGCGGAAAAAACAAAAGGAAGCATTCCACCAACTAATAAACCAGCCATAATATCAGGTCTGGAAACGTCTATGGCAGTAACATTAGCTACTTTCATAAAGGCCGCAAATAATGCCAATGCTGTTAATGCTGCGGAAGCAATAGCAAAACCTTTTCCTATAGCAGCTGTCGTGTTTCCTACTGCATCTAATTTATCTGTACGCTCCCGAACTTCTTTAGGCAATTCGGCCATTTCGGCAATACCACCTGCATTATCAGAAATAGGACCATAAGCATCAACTGCTAATTGAATACCTGTATTTGCCAACATTCCAACCGCGGCAATTGCAATTCCATATAAACCGGCAAAATGATGTGAAATTAAAATAGCTGCAGCTATTAACAAGATTGGGACTGCTGTAGACATCATTCCAACACCCAGACCCGCTATAATATTAGTAGCGGCTCCCGTATCAGATTGTCTTACTATTGACTTAACCGGTTTTGTTCCTGTGCCTGTATAGTACTCTGTAATTTTACCAACTCCAAAACCTGCAAATAAACCGGCAAGTGTTGCCCCAAAAACGCCCATAGCGCCGAACGGTAAACCTTCAATACTTTCAGGTAACATATTAGTTATAATAAAATAGGAAGCGATTATCATTAATGCTCCAGATCCGAATTCACCCAGGTTTAATGCCCTATGTGGGCTTCCACCATCTTTTACCTTAACAAAGAACGTACCTATAATAGACATTACAATACCAACCGCAGCCAATACCAATGGTAAATACACTGCTCCTAATCCTCCAAATTCAGGAGTGAAAATAAAAGCTCCCAGAACCATAGTAC
>CBDTVZ010000019.1:0-19685 GCA_965363995.1 uncultured Eudoraea sp. | reverse complement strand
TGGTAATTTATTTTTTCCCATGGTAGAATGGGGTATTAGGTTCAGGGCCAGTGCATTTGAACGCAATACTAATTTTAAAAAACAATTGGTGGATTGTGGAAAGCCCGCCCCTTGTAAAAAATTTGTGGGAGTAGCCGGGCAGGAAAAGGGTACACAAGCCACCTTTGAACCCGGAGGAAGATTGATAAAACTGGGGTATCAGGGTAAAACCATTGATTACGAATATGGCGATTTCCAGGTACAGTTACCCGAAGCGCAGGAATTTAAGCTTCCATTTTAGATAAAAGCAGAAATAGTTAACTCCGTAAATATGAAAAAACTTAAAATAAATATGGGCCCATGAATAAAGTCATTACGCTGTTGATTGTTGGGACCGTAGTCTTTTTATATGGCATATTTTCTGCAACCTCCCAAACCATGACCACCAGGGAAGCCAAGGTGGTGGTAGCGGTGAACACGGAAAATAAAACCATACGAGCCCTGGTTTTATTTGCAGATCTGGATACCAGGGAAGACCGGCTTCAGGAGCAATATTCGAATTGTAAATTTTATATAGGCCTTATGAAAGGAAGTTATATAGTTGTTCAGGCCATGGTCCGTCTCCAAAGAGGAGCTACTGTCAATATTTTCTACAACCAACCCTTATTTGGGGACGCTGATATGGTTTTCATGGATAATTATAGCCCGGGAGACCTTATAAAAATTGGAAATTCAGAGGCCAGGGTTATATCTAATAATAAAGGAGAATTAGTTTTAACAACACAGTAATATGAGAGCATCAGTAAAATACTTGGTAATGGCGTTGGTATTAGTCGCCTTAAGTTGTAAGGGCCAAAGCCCGGAACAACAAAAAATGATGGAAGATATGGAGAAAAAGGGCATGGACGCCCAGCGGCAATACGACAGTGTAATGAATTCCCCTCAGGTGAAAATGATATTGCAACAGGCAGAAACAATGGAAGCCCAGGCTAAAATAGACAGGGATAAAAGGACAGCTGAAAAACAAGAAAAGATATCTAAACCCACTAATCCAAAAAAAGATTTCGAGGAATACATTATTAGTAAAAGCAATGCCAAAAAATTCGATA
Source organism: uncultured Eudoraea sp. (assembly GCA_965363995.1). Classification (GTDB taxonomy): domain Bacteria; phylum Bacteroidota; class Bacteroidia; order Flavobacteriales; family Flavobacteriaceae; genus Eudoraea. The sequence continues at coordinate 18,597 of CBDTVZ010000019.1, read as the reverse complement.
ATTGGACCCATGGCGAGGCAGATATTGTAATGTTTGGTTTTGCTAGTCGCTCAACGGATCCTGGATATAGGAAAAAAATCGGCACTGTAAAAGCCGATGGAAGTTTTGACATACAACTACCGGCTAAAGTTGTAACGCAGCCTAAATCTATAAAAGGAAACAGGTGGCTTAGTTGCGGCTATTTTGGCGACAAGGGTAAAATTGACTATAGCAATCCAAATACGGGCGTTAGGCCAGGGCACGTTGGAATAGAGATCAATGATCAACTCATTGGGCATCTTTTGATGGGGTCTTCCTTAGAGCTCATAGGCGGATGGAATCCACTGCAGGGTCATTATCATGATATTCCCGGTTATCAACTATCATGGTACTACGTAAGTCATGAAACTTCGGTTAAAGGACAGTGTGTTAAGGAAGAAAGGTACGGAGAGGGAAAAGACTTTGATATAACCACAGTATACGATGTAGATTTTAAACCAGGCTGGAATTTGTTAAAAACTGCATTTGATGGTCCGCGAATTACAATTGATTGGGGAGAAGGGGAGCACAATAAGCACTCGTATTACAAGGAGAAGAAAATCACGGTGGTTAATGATATAACTGATGATGCCAAATGGGTTTTCATGGAGTCACCTTATTAATTAAATATATAACAAAATGACACCTCAAAGAATAAAAGCTAGTAACCTTGTGTTTTTAGCCATGATGGCAACGGTTATCGCCATGTTTGTCACAGCCTTAGCTTCATGCAAGGGAGAGACAAAACACAATATTGATAAGGCTTATGATGATAAAATTGAAACCTATTCGACTATTTTAAATGGTAAAGTGGAAGCCGTTATTGGTGATACAAAACTTTTGATTACTGAGTTCAATACCAAAAATAGTACCTCGGTCGTCTTTTTAAAAGATGGGCTACAGTTCAAGATCTTGGATAATAACAATAGATCGGTATTGGTGAATATGTATGCACCCGGGCTTCTGGACAGGACCCCTTTTACTATTAGCAGGATAATTGAATCGCTTTCTACCGAAGAAGCAAGTAAAAGCAAAACCAAAGGTAAATTAGAAATCTTATTGCCGGGTAAAAAAGCTTCAATGGAAGATATAAAAATGCTATATAAGGGGAGTATGACCTTAACAGAAGCGTCTGATCAAAAAATTGTAGTGGCCTATAAAGGTTCCGGGGTAAATGGGGACACTGAAGTTAGTAGGCGGGATGAAAATCAATTCCCTATGGAAGGTGTCATTGAAATCAGCAATTTTGAGATTTATGATATGCGAAATTGAATCTTGTAAAATTTCGTAAAACCATTTTAGGATGATTAAAAACTGATTCTTAACTTGAAATAGCTTACCACCAAGGGTTTAAATCATTAATGATTGAATTTACAAATTAAATAAACCAAGAAGTATGTTTTATTATACTATTTGGTTTAATTTTTCCTTGCCAATAATGAGATATTTTTTTACAAAACTAACTTTTCTAAAAAGGCAGCAAACATCACTGGCGAACCTAGATTTCAACATACGGTGTTAAAAACTTTGGGTAGTATTTAATAAAACCTCCTTTACAATTTGATAACATTTTTGAATCTTTGTTAGCCCCCAACACTTAGAAAATTCCATTCTACATTAATACTTATAAAAATAAAAACATGACTGCAGCCTTTGAGCCAATTTTACAGGAAAACGATGATCGATTTGTGATATTTCCCATTCAACACCATGATTTATGGGAATGGTACAAAAAATGTGAGGCCTGTTTTTGGACTGCTGAGGAGATAGATCTTCATGAAGACTTAACAGACTGGAACAATAAACTGAGTGATGATGAAAAGTATTTCGTTAAGCATATCCTGGCATTTTTTGCAGCTTCAGACGGAATAGTAAATGAAAACCTTGCAGAGAATTTTGTGAATGAAGTTCAATATTCAGAAGCTAAATTCTTTTATGGATTTCAGATTATGATGGAAAATATCCATTCTGAAACCTATTCCTTATTGATAGACACCTATGTTAAGGATGAAAAGGAAAAGGGAATTTTGTTCAGAGCAATCGACAATTTTCCGGCTATCAAGAAAAAGGCAGACTGGGCTTTAAAATGGATCGATTCTCCAAGCTTTGCAGAGAGATTAATTGCTTTTGCGGCGGTTGAAGGTATCTTTTTTTCCGGGGCTTTTTGTTCTATATTCTGGTTAAAGAAGAGAGGGTTAATGCCGGGTCTTACATTTTCTAACGAGCTAATATCGAGAGATGAGGGAATGCATTGTGATTACGCTGTACATCTTCACAATAAGCACCTGGTTAATAAAGTTCCAAAAAAACGAATCACAGAAATACTTGTAGATGCCTTAAATATTGAACGGGAATTTATTACTGAATCACTTCCTGTAAGCCTAATTGGCATGAATGCAAAACTCATGACGCAGTATCTGGAATTTGTTACCGATAGGCTATTGGTTGAATTGGAATGCGATAAGGTCTACAACGCTACTAATCCGTTTGATTTTATGGATATGATTTCTCTGCAGGGGAAAACCAATTTCTTTGAGAAGCGTGTTTCCGAATACCAAAAGGCTGGTGTCCTTAACAAAGATAAAGACGTAGATGCGCAAAAAATCAGTTTCGATGCTGATTTCTAAAGCATAAAACAACGTATTATACCCTATTTCTATAGGGTTTTTTATATCATTTATTTAGATTATATAAGCTTTTAATAACCAACATAGCACTTAAAACAATTAGAACCACATGTATGTAGTAAAAAGAGACGGAAGAAAAGAGCCGATGATGTTCGATAAGATCACGGCCAGAGTGCGCAAGCTTTGTTATGGCCTTAACGACCTGGTAGATCCTGTAAAAGTTGCCATGAGGGTAATTGAAGGTCTATATGATGGTGTAACTACATCCGAACTGGATAATCTGGCAGCGGAAATTGCGGCCACATTAACTACGGCACATCCGGATTATGCAAAATTGGCTGCGCGAATTTCTGTCTCTAATTTACATAAGAATACAAAAAAGTCTTTTTATGAAACAATGAAGGATTTATATGAATATGTAAATCCCAGAACCGGAAAAAAAGCCCCATTATTATCTGATGAGGTCTTTAAGGTTATATCTGAAAATGCTGATGAGTTAGATTCCACTATAATTTATAACAGGGATTTTGGGTATGATTATTTTGGCTTTAAAACCCTGGAACGCTCTTACCTCTTAAAATTAAATGGGAAAATAGCCGAAAGACCACAGCATATGTTAATGCGGGTGGCCGTTGGGATTCATCTTAATGATTTAGAATCAGCCATAGAGACTTATGAGCTCATGTCTAAGAAGTACTTTACACACGCAACTCCAACATTATTCAATTCAGGTACTCCTAAACCACAAATGTCTTCATGTTTCTTACTGGCAATGAAAGACGACAGTATAGATGGTATTTATGATACGCTAAAACAAACCGCTAGAATTTCTCAATCTGCGGGTGGTATAGGGTTGTCAATACACAATATACGGGCAACAGGATCTTATATTGCCGGAACAAATGGCACATCTAATGGAATTGTACCCATGTTGCAGGTGTTTAATGATACGGCACGTTATGTTGACCAGGGAGGTGGAAAGCGTAAGGGGAGTTTTGCAATATATGTTGAACCATGGCATGCAGATATTTTTGATTTTTTAGACCTTAAAAAGAATCACGGGAAAGAAGAAATGAGGGCAAGAGACCTTTTCTATGCTATGTGGATCCCCGATCTTTTTATGAAAAGAGTAGAAGCCAATGCGGAATGGACATTAATGTGTCCGAATGAATGCCCTGGCTTATTCACAAATCATAGTGAGGATTTTGAAACATTATACACTGGTTATGAAGCGGCAGGAAAAGGGAGAAAAACGATCAGGGCACGTGAATTATGGGAAAAAATTCTGGAATCGCAGATAGAGACAGGAACACCTTATATGTTGTATAAAGATGCAGCGAACAGGAAGAGCAATCAAAAGAATTTAGGTACAATTCGCTCTTCCAATTTGTGCACAGAAATAATGGAATACACTTCGCCTGATGAAGTTGCGGTATGTAACCTCGCGTCTATTGCATTACCAATGTTTATAAAAAATGGGGAATTTGACCATAAGGAACTCTATAAAGTCACTAAACAAGTTACCAAAAACCTCAATAGAGTAATTGATCGAAACTATTACCCGGTTGAAGAGGCCAGAAATTCAAATATGCGACACCGGCCTATAGGTTTGGGGGTACAAGGTTTGGCAGACGCTTTTATAATGTTACGATTACCTTTTACAAGTGATGAAGCCAAGCAACTAAATCAGGATATTTTTGAAACTCTTTACTATGCAGCTGTTACTGCTTCAATGGAACAGGCAATAGAGGATGGAGCTTATTCATCGTATGAGGGATCGCCTATTTCGCAGGGCCAATTCCAACACAACCTTTGGGGCATTACAGACGAAGAATTATCCGGTAGATGGGATTGGGACAAATTGCGCAAGAAAATAGAAAAGCACGGGGTACGTAATTCTCTTTTAGTTGCGCCAATGCCTACAGCTTCTACTTCACAGATCTTGGGGAATAATGAATGTTTTGAACCCTATACGTCTAATATTTATACTCGAAGAGTACTTTCGGGTGAATTTATTGTGGTGAATAAACATCTGTTGGAGGATCTTGTTAAACTGGGATTATGGAATGAGGACCTCAAACAGGAACTGATGCGTGCCAATGGTTCCATCCAACATATTGATAATATTCCGGAGGATATTAAAGAGCTTTATAAAACCGTTTGGGAATTAAGTATGAAAGACATTATTGATATGTCCAGGCAACGGGGTTATTTTATAGACCAAAGCCAATCCCTAAACCTCTTTATGGAGAATGCCAATTATGGCAAACTTACTTCTATGCATTTTTATGCATGGAAGAGTGGTCTTAAAACAGGAATGTATTACCTGCGTACAAAAGCTGCGGTAGATGCTATTAAGTTTACTCTGGATAACACCAAGAAAAAAGAGATCCCAATTAGCGTAGCTGCCGAAGCAGAAGTTGCCGCTGCAACGCTAGAAGCTGCAGTTGTATTACCGGTTGAAACCACACCAGTGAAGCAACAGGAAACAGATGCAGAACCAATGTCAAAAGCTGAAATGAAAGAATTGATCGCACGATCCAAGGAAGGACTTGCAGATGACGATTGTCTGATGTGCGGTTCATGAACGTAACCTATACCGAAATGCAATTGGCAGACTATACTATAGCGTTTCAGTTGTAGTGTAAATAGTTTTTATTGATTAAAAGACACCTCGGGTAGGTCTACCCCATTTCCAGGACCTATCAGCAGGTGTTTTTTTATGGATAGTGCTTTCAGGTTGAACTTTGTTGACCAGGGAAACTAAATTAACCGTTACTTAACAGCCAGAATTAGACTAAAAGAATACCAGATTTAATTGAAATATGAGTTTTAATTTTTGAGGTAAGTCGCCCTTCGAAGCCTAAGGAATAATATCCTAATAGGGCTTTTGTTCTATTTTTTGAAAATAGGTCTCACCACATTGTACGAAATAAGAATCAATGCGGTGTAAATCAATAAAAGTATAAAATAGTTGTCCATTGCCAGGGGAATAATAAAACTTCTAACATTATTATATACGCATCAAAATCATATTCAGATTACCAAATTGTAAAAAAAACATATAAAAAATGTTAAAATCAACAATTTAATTACCAAAAGGCAACCAAGTTCCAAATTCATTTGAATAAAGAGACTTACCCCTGGCGTATAACTTATGGTAATATCAAAAAAAGCAAGAAAGTTTAAATAAAATCATCCACCGTTTTATAGGCATTTATTACAGCTAATTCCCCTTCTTTATCCGGTAAAGAATTCCCGTGTTCCATCCCCATAACACCATTATAACCTTTTTCATGAATGAACTTAAAAACATTTTTATAATTTATTTCTCCCGTAGTAGGTTCATTTCTGCCAGGGTTATCCCCAATTTGAAAATAGGCAATTTCATCCCAGCAGGTCGCAATATTTGGAATTAAGTTACCTTCCTGGATTTGTTGATGATAAATGTCAAAAAGTATTTTGCATGAAGGAGAATTAACCGCCTTACAAATTTCATAAGCCTGAGGAGAACCTGTAAGAAATAAGCCGGGATGGTTTCTGAAATTCAATGGCTCCAGGACCATAGTTAAATTATGTGGTTCCAATAAGGCACTAGCCTGTTTTAAAGATTCAATGACATGAGTGGTTTGGAATCCCATTGATAAGCCTAAGTCCACATGTCCGGGAACAACAGTCATCCATTTCGCATTTACACGTTTGGCTACAATAATGGCTTTCTTTATATAGTCTAGAAACTCTTCTCTTTTCTCAGTATCCCCTGATGCCAGATTTGGTTCCGTCCAATAAATTTTATGTGCTACAAAAACACCCATTTCAATGCTCCGGGCTGCCATGGTCTTTGCCATTTCTTCCTGTAAGGAAGCGGAACGATGCATCATTTCATTGTCCTCAAAAGCAGTAAAACCCTCATCTGCCATGAAATTAAGTTGCGCTATTGGGTCTTCACCGGCACTATGTTTAAACATTCCAAGATGCGGCGCATATTTCAAATGAAAGTTATGCTTTAAAGGTGTTTTAGAAATTGAACCTAAGACAGAAAACCCTGTCAGGGACAGGGTACTTGCGGCGCAAGCTGTTTTATTTATGAAACTTCTTCTTTTCAATTAAATAAGTTATAAGGACCAATCTTTGCCACCTGTGAGTTCATTAAGATCGCCACATCCAATATATTCTCCGGGTACCGGTAGATATGCGAGCACTTCCTCTCCAACGTATTCCGAAGTTTTATAACCCCAAATCGTCATATCCCGTAGATTCTTTGAAAAGGAATAGCTGACTACTTCATCAGCCAAGGCCTCATTTTCTCCTTTAGCAATTGCCGAAGTATTTTTAATAGTCAGTTCCATATTATTTATGTCTTCATCTTCGCTGACCTTTAGTGCTGCTGCTAAGACGGGTTCCAGGTCTTCAGAAGTTAAATCATCTGCTTTCTTTTTGCCGGAAGCCTCTAAGGCCGTCTCAATGAATTTGTCAAAGGTAATTTTGACCATCGCTTGTTGTCCATCTTCCAAAACCTCGTTGTTAAAACGATCTATGAATACATGTACGTTCATTTCAGTGGCCGAAGGCGTATCAGTTTTGGGGAGAATGATATCTACTAGCTTGTAAAGTACGCTGCCCTGTTCTTCGGTAAAAAAATCAGGTTTCCAGGCAACTGTATTTACATCATTACACCCTTGAACAATGCTTAATAATGTCGGGGTGGCTATTGTATATCCCAGGGCAAGCCCCATATTTTTTAATGCTACTCTTCTATCCATTATAATAATCCTTTTTTAAGTTGTTCGGCAGCATGGTCTGCTGCACGAGCTGTGAATGCCATATAGGTCAACGAGGGGTTTACACAGGCTGCGGAGGTCATAAATGCCCCATCTGTCACATATACATTTTTGACGTCATGTACCTGATTGTATCCATTGAGTACGGAGGTTTTGGGATCCCTTCCCATCCGTGCAGTTCCCATTTCGTGGATACCTAACCCAAGAGCCCCTGGCCTGTCATAAGCTTCAACATCTCTAAGTCCGGCTTTTATTAGCATTTCATATGCTTGTTCTTTCATGTCTTTCCGCATCTTCCACTCATTTTCTTTAAACTCAGCATCAAATGTTACTGTTGGTAATCCCCAACCATCTAATTTGTCATAGTCTAATGTCATCCGGTTATCTTCATAGGGCAATACTTCGCCAAAACCACTCATCCCAAAGGTCCAGCCACCTGGTTTTAAGATAGCCTCTTTAAGATCTTTTCCATGCGATAATTCGGTAACGGCATCTTCCCAATTACCCCTGCTACCACTTCCCTGATAACCATATCCACGTATAAATTCTTTCATATTAGTATCCCCGCCGATATTCCGAAAGCGCGGCACATAGATACCATTAGGTTTTCTTCCCTTGTAAAATTTGTCTTCATAACCGTCATATTTTCCTGAGGCACCTACCCCCAGATGATGGTCCATAATATTTCTACCTAGCTGATCGGAATCATTGCCCATTCCGTTGGGGAACCGATCCGATTTTGATTGCATCAATATTGCTGTAGATGCCATGGAAGAGGCGCAAAGGAAGATCACCTTTGCTTTAAATTCAAAAGTTTCTTTGGTAACTCTGTCTATTACTTTTACCCCGGTTGCTTTTTTGGTATCGGGATCGTACATAACCTCGTGGACAATAGAATCGGGTCTCAGGGTCATATTCCCGGTGGCTTCTGCTGCCGGCAAGGTAGAAGAGTTACTGCTAAAATAAGCACCGAAAGGGCATCCCCGGATACACCTATTTCTATATTGACATCGGGTTCTCCCATCCCCGTCAAATTGTTTAGCACTGTTAATATGAGCCACTCGGCCAGCGGTGATAACACGCCCCCCAAAATTGTCGGCTACCTTTTCACGGACATGTTGTTCTATACAGTTCAGTTCCATCATAGGCTCAAACTCACTGTCTGGCAATTGAGGAAGTCCTAAATTTTCTCCTGTTACCCCAATATAAGTTTCAACTTTACTATACCAAGGTGCTATATCTTTATATCGGACCGGCCAGTCTACGGCTACCCCATCTTTTTTATTGGCTTCAAAATCCAGATCGCTCCAGCGGTAGCTATGGCGCCCCCAAAGCAAAGATCTACCACCCACATGGTAGCCACGCATCCAGTCAAATCGCTTTGTTTCATTATAGGGATGCTCCAGGTCATTGACAAACCAAAAATTATGTTGTGCTCTTGTGGTATAACCTGTACGCTCTTGTTTTAACTGTTTGGCTGCTTCTTCCGGGGATAGTTCACCGTTATTTGGAAAGTCCCAGGTATCCATATTTGCGGTGGGATAGTCTTCACGATGCCTTACCATTCGCCCTCGTTCCAGAACTAGAGTCTTTAGTCCTTTCTCACACAATTCTTTTGCTGCCCAACCACCGCTAATACCGGTGCCCACAACAATTGCATCATACGAGTCCTGTTCTTCATTGTAATAAAATTTACCCATGTAGTACTATTGTTATTTGCTAAAAGTATCAAATATAAAATTAATTTTCTACATTTAAAGGCATATTAACTTTTGAAGTCTGCATTAAAACAATATGTGAACTGAGAATATAATAAAAGCCTGATTGACAAGGGTTTAACATCAATAATTACGATTCAAACCATTGAATTTCATATTAAGAATATTAGTATCCTAAGGATTATACAAACTAATAACTAACGAAAATATAAGGACTTATGAAAAGAAGAATATTCATTAGAAATAGCACCCAGGCCGGAATAGGTTTTTCTCTACTTGGAATTTATTCCTGCAAGGATGAAAAGAAAGCTGTAAAAGAAGAAGATAATGTTGAAAAAGATGCCCTTATGACTACGGCCCCATTTTTTAAATTATCTCTGGCACAATGGTCTATTCATAATATGATCAATGATGATGGTGTTGATCCTTATACTTTTGCCGCAAAAGCAAAGAATTGGGGATTTGAAGGACTGGAGTACGTAAGCCAGCTTTATGACAAAGAGTTAGAGCCTTCTAATTTTTCAGAGGAAGCCATGAAATCTTTTGTGGATAAGTCCAATGCAGAAGCAGAAAAGCACGGTTTAAAGAATATCTTGATAATGATCGATGGGCAAGGAGACCTGGCAACTTCTGATCCTGAAAAACGTAAAAAAGCTGTTGAAAATCATTATAAATGGGTTGATGCTGCGGCCTCTATGGGTTGCCATTCAATTAGAGTAAATCTTGCGGGGAGTTCGGATCCAATTGAATGGAAAGCCAATTCTATTGACGGGCTTACCCAGCTTTCGACATATGCAAAGACTAAAAATATAAATATACTTGTTGAAAATCACGGAGGACTTTCATCAAATGCTGCTATGCTCTCTGAAGTGATGACCCAGGTCAACATGTCAAATTGTGGCACCTTACCTGATTTTGGTAATTTCTGTATAAAAAGAAAAGATCCGGATGATTCCGATGCCGGCTGTGAAGAGAATTACGATAGTTATAAAGGCGTAAAGGAACTAATGGTACATGCCAAAGCGGTAAGCGCTAAATCAAATAATTTTGACGCAAATGGAAATGAGACTGAAATAGACTATGTTCGTATGCTACAAATTGTTAAGGATGCCGGTTATACGGGTTATGTTGGTGTTGAATACGAGGGTACTGAATTAACCGAAGAAGAAGGGATTATAGCTACAAGAGATTTATTGCTTAAAGCATCTAAAGAAGTTACCTAACCTCTCATTATGTCCTATGAAAGTTTTTTTTAATCAACTTTTTGATTACAATTTTTATTGCAATAAAAAGCTTATCGAGGAGTGTATTAAGCTCGATAAGGTTCCGGAGAAAAGCATGATGTTATTCAGTCATATCCTTAATGCGCACAATATATGGAACGCAAGAATTCTTGGAAAACCTGCTGATTATAAAGTTTGGCAGATTCACCCTATTAAAAATTGGGGGGATATTCATTATGAAAACCAGCGAAGTTCTTTTGAAATAACTACGAATGCTACAGATTTTGAAATAAGGATAGACTTTGATAATGAAGAAGGAAGGCTTTTCACAAGTACCTTACAGGATATATTATTTCATATTATTAACCATTCTACACATCACAGGTCCCAAATAGCAATGAATTTTAGGGATAATAAACTGGAACCTCTCTCATTAGACTATATTTTTTATAAACGCTAGCGGAAAACTTCATGAATAAAAAGATTCAGGTTCAACTTTCTGTTATGATGTTCTTGGAGTTTTTTATTTGGGGTAGTTGGTATGTTACTATGGGTATTTATTTACCTAATAGTTTGGGGGCAAGCGACCCTGAAATCGCTATGGCTTATTCTACACAATCCTGGGGGGCAATTATTGCTCCATTTATTATCGGACTCATTGCAGATCGTTATTTTAATGCGGAAAGGATTTTGGGAGTACTACATCTTTTAGGGGCAATTTTAATGGTGCAGTTAGCTTATGCAACAAGTTTTAATGGATTTTACCCCTATATTTTGGGATACATGATATTGTATATGCCCACCTTAGCACTGGTTAATTCAGTTTCATTTAATCAGATGGATAATCCGGCAAAACAGTTCTCCTTGGTTCGCGTTTTTGGAACCGCAGGTTGGATAGTAGCTGGTTTAGCAATTAGTTATTTCTTTCATTGGGACTCTTTGGAAGGTTTAGCCAAAGGCTATCTTAGAAATACATTTTTAATGACTGCGGTAGCATCCGGCATTTTGGGAATTTTTAGTTTTACCCTTCCAAAAACACCTCCTTCAATAATAGGAAAAAGAAAAATTAGGATAGCAGATATTGTTGGATTGGAAGCCTTAAAACTTTTGAAGGACAGAAATTTTTTAGTGTTTTTTCTGGCTTCTGTATTTATTTGTATTCCCTTGGCATTTTACTATCAGCATGCTGGTCAATTCCTTGGGGAAATTGGGGTTTCGAACCCGGCAGGTAAAATGACAATAGGTCAAATATCAGAGATTCTGTTTATGCTTCTATTGCCATTCTTTTTTAAGAGGTTTGGCTTTAAAAATACAATGATTGTAGCCATGTTGGCCTGGACGGTCCGCTATATCTGTTTTGCTTTTGGAAGTGCCGGGGAATTTTCATTTCTTCTCTTCATCGGGATTGCCTTACATGGGATTTGCTATGATTTCTTTTTTGTATCCGGGCAGATATATACTGATAGCAAAGCGGGAACAAAATATAAAAGTGCAGCCCAGGGATTGATTACCCTTGCAACTTATGGAGTTGGTATGTTAATGGGATTCTGGATAGCGGGAAGAATAACGGATTATTTTACTCTGGAAGATGTATCACATAATTGGGAAATGATATGGATGTTTCCTGCGGCATTTGCCCTTGGGGTTTCTGTATTGTTTGCGGTATTTTTTAAAAACGAGAGAATTACCTATAAATCTTAGATATTTTATATAAATTGAGCCAACTCTTTTGGTTAATGCAAGAGATTATGAATCAGGAGAAAATGGCATGTTTTGTAAAGATTTTAAAGTAAAGATGAAAATTAGAAGAATAAAAATGATAAAATAAAATGGCAAAAAAAATTAGATTAGGAGTAATAGGTGGAGGAGGAGATTCTCTCATTGGGGTATTACACAGAGTAGCTTCGCATATAAATGATAATTATCAAATAGTGGGTGGAGTTTTTAATCCCGTTTTTGAATTGAACATGGAATTTGCAAAAGAAATTGATGTTCCAACAAATAGGATCTATAACGATTTTGACACCCTTATTGAGGAAGAATTAAAGCTGCCTAAAGAGGAAAGAATGCAGGTTTGTTCAATTCTTACGCCAAATTTCCTGCATTTCCCAATGGCTAAGAAACTGTTGGAAAATGGGTTTAACGTGATCTGCGAAAAACCAATGACTACTACTTTGGAAGAGGCAAAAATTTTACAGGAGACTCATAAAAAGGCAGGGACGATTTTTGCTGTTACACATACATATACGGGCTATCCAATGGTACGTCAAATGCGTGAGATGATCAAGGAAGGTGATTTAGGCAAGATTCATAAAGTAGATGCCAGATACTATCAGGGATGGATTAATACAATAATCCACGACAAAGAAAAACGCTCATCTGTCTGGAGGCTGGATCCAAAAAAGGCAGGAATAAGTTCATGTATGGGAGACATAGGGGTGCATGCTTTTAATCTTATTGAGTATACTACAGGTTTAAGAGTAAACTCCCTGTTGTCCGATTTCAATTACCTCTATGATGATAACCAAATGGATGTAGACGGTACTGTATTATTGCGCATGGGAGAACATATTAAAGGTGTAATTAGGGCAAGTCAGGTGGCCACAGGTGAAGAAAATGGATTGGCAATTAGAATTTATGGTGAGAAAGCCGCTTTTGTATGGGAACAGGAAAGACCTAATTTTCTCTTTAAGTTGAGTGATACAGAACCAACACAAATATATAAACCGGGGCATGGATATAATTCTAAGCTGTCACTTGATGGGACTAAATTACCGCCAGGACATCCCGAAGGGATTTTCGATTCCATGGCTAATATTTATTTAGGAGTAGCCCGGGCTATTCGTGGAGAAGATTATAATGACGGCGAATTCCCAACTATGTTAGATGGTGTTCGGGGGCTTAATTTTATTGAAGCTACCGTGGAGTCTAATAAAAAGGGTAATGTTTGGGTGAATATGGAATAAAGAAAATGACAATATCTAAAATAGACTCCGAATTCCAGGGTCTTTTTTAGATAGTAACTTAACGTTCAAAAACCTTTTCAAAATATTCACATACAACGATCATGCTTTCCCTTGGAACTCGTCCATATGCTTCCAGTTCTCTGGTATATTGATCCCAGTGTTTATTTTTCCAATACGCTATTGAAGAATCGCCCTCCCCTTCAATTTTTGAATAAGATTCCCTAATACTAAAAAATGGTTTAAGACGCACAGCTACCGTTCTTAAAATACATTTGGCATCTCCTTTCCAATCTGTTAGTACAGTGAAATCTCCAATCTTGGGAAGCGGTTCCTTTCTATTTTGAAGCCCTAATAAGGAATGAGAAGCAGCTCTTTTTTTCCCTGACAAAATTAAATTAAGAGTTTCCTTTACTTCTTTTTCATTTTCACCAATTTGGGTTACTTTGGGTTCATGTGAAAATGCGTATTCAAGGTGATTATCTAAATAGTCTCCCCACAAATTTCTAGCTGATGCATTTTTCATACAATATACACTTTTGATTCAGGAATTTTTTCCCGTATTAATCTCTTTTGCAGCATGATTGACTGCCCTGGCGGTAAAAGCCATATAAGTAAGGGATGGATTCACACAGCTGGCAGATGTCATAAACGCGCCATCTGTGACATAAATATTAGGCACGTCATGAACCTGATTGTATTGGTTCACCACAGAAGTCCTCGGATTCCAACCCATACGTGCTCCACCCATTTCATGAATGCCAAGACCCGGACCTGTAGTTTCATCAAAAGGCTTTATGTCTTTGAATCCTGCGGCAGCAAACATTTCTGTAATTTGTCTGACAATATCTTCCCGCATTTTATATTCATTTTCTTTAAATTCAACATCAAAGTCTAACTGAGGTAGTCCCCACTGGTCTTTTTCGGTTTTACTCAGGGTAACCCTGTTGTCATGATAGGGTAGCATTTCACCAAATCCTGTAGCACCGATTTCCCAGTTTCCTGGTTTTAAAACAGCCTCTTTTAAGGTTTTGCCATAACTGAGTTCTGCTACTGAAGCGGACCAATCCTTTCTGCTTGCGCCACCCTGATAACCAAAGCCTCTTAGGTAGTCTTTCTTTGAATTTTTCGCATCTATATTTACAAATCTCGGAATATAAAACCCATTCGGGCGCCTGCCTTTGTAATATTTATCCAGATGTCCCTCTACCTTGGCAGAAGCACCTAATTTATAGTGATGATCCATTATATTTCTGCCCAATTGGTCATGTTCATTACCTATACCATTAGGAAAACGCTCGGATTTGGATTGCAGTAGGATTCCCACTGAGGCCATTGCAGAAGCACATAAGAATATCACCTTTGCCTCAAATTCATATTTTTCATGGGTCTCTTTATCAATAACCCGCACCCCTCTTGCTCTTTTGGTATTATCATCATAGATAATTTCATAAACGATAGAATTAGGCCGCAAGGTCATGTTTCCTGTTCGCTCCGCTGCGGGTAAAGTAGAAGAATTACTACTGAAATATCCTCCGAAAGGACATCCGCGCCAACATCTATTTCTAAACTGACAAGGGGTTCTGCCCTCAATATTGCCCTCTTTATCTGTAATATTTGCCACACGTCCAATAGTGAGTAACCGGCCATCATCATACTCCTCAGATAATGCATTTTTTAGATCTTCCTCGGGGCACATAAGATCCATTGGTGGATGAAACTTACCATCCGGGAGTTGGCTTAAACCCAGTTTTTCTCCGCTAACGCCTATATATTCTTCTACTTTATCATACCAAGGAGCGATATCCTTATAGCGTACGGGCCAGTCTATCCCAATGTTTTCTTTTAGGTTCGCTTCGAAGTCAAGATCACTCCATCGGTAACTTTGGCGTCCCCATGTTAATGATCTTCCTCCTACCTGGTAACCACGAATCCAGTCAAAACGTTTTGTCTCTACATAAGGATGCTCCAAATCATTCACGAAGAAATGTTTTACGTCTGGGTTAGGTGCCCAATTTACCCTTTTTTGCTTGTGATATTTTTTCTTGTCCTCCCTGGATAGTTTATTATTGTTAGGAAGATCCCATGTGTCCATATTCATTGTGGGATAATCTTCAATATGCTTAACCATACGTCCCCTTTCAAGGACCAGAGTTTTTAGACCTTTTTCACATAACTCCTTGGCAGCCCATCCTCCACTTATACCGGTGCCTATAACTATGGCGTCATATTTCTCCTTCCGATTCATGCTATATTTTTATATTAATTCTGATGTAATTGCTATATTTAACACTTCCCAAGTGAAGAAATAATAGTTGAATTTTTACACATTAAATATAGGATTTAATTTTTGAAACTTAATAAAATGCAAATTTGATTAACCAATTAGGACACACCCATGAAAACAATTAAAGGACCCGCAGTTTTTTTAGCCCAATTCGTAGATAGCAAAGCCCCGTTTAATTCGCTCGATGGTATGTGTAAATGGGCGTCGGACTTAGGGTATAAAGGTGTTCAAATACCAACGTGGGAAGGCTTTTTAATTGATTTGGACAAGGCTGCTGAAAGTCAGACCTATTGCGATGAATTAAAGGGGACCATTAATTCGTACGGATTAGAGATTACTGAATTGTCTACTCATTTGCAAGGGCAGTTGGTAGCTGTAAACCCTGCTTATGACCTTATGTTTGACAATTTTGCTCCTGATGCTGTAAAGAACAATCCTAAAGCGCGTACTGAATGGGCAATAGATGTTGTTAAAAAGGCGGCTACAGCAAGCAGAAGATTAGGATTAAGTGTACATGCCACATTTTCTGGAGCGTTATTATGGCACACATGGCATCCATGGCCTCAACGGCCACCCGGATTGGTAGAAATGGGTTTTGAAGAACTGGCAAAAAGATGGTTGCCAATATTGAATCATTATGACGAGGAAGGGGTTGATGTATGTTATGAAATTCACCCCGGAGAAGACCTCCACGACGGGGATACTTTTGAGCGATTCCTAACGGCAACAGGAAATCATAAGCGGGTAAATATACTTTATGACCCAAGCCATTTTGTTTTGCAGCAATTAGATTATATTACTTATATAGACCATTATCACGAATTTATTAAATCTTTTCATGTTAAGGATTCGGAGTTTAATCCCACCGGCAAAAAAGGAGCTTTTGGAGGCTATAATGACTGGGGCGAACGTGCCGGCCGTTACCGTTCTTTGGGGGATGGACAGATCGATTTTAAATCTATTTTCTCTAAATTAACACAATACGGATGTGATGTATGGGCAGTAATGGAGTGGGAGTGTTGCATAAAAAGTCCGGAACAAGGAGCGCGCGAAGGAGCAATCTTTATTCAGGATCATATCATAGAGGCAACTCAGAAAACTTTCGATGATTTTGCCGGGGGTGCCATTGACAAAGAAATGCTTAAGAAAATCTTAGGAATTTAAAACAATACGAATATGAAGGAATTTATGATTCTTATAGTCGCAATTATGGTGATTATAGTTAGTTGTAAAGGAAAAGAAGAAAAATCAGCCAACGAAACAACTACTGAAATTTTGGTAAGTGAGGATGGTCAGAATATGGATCAGGATGAATGGACGGTACTGTTCGATGGCATTTCTTTTGATGGATGGCATGTGTATCCCGGCAATGAAGTTCCTGCTGCATGGCAAATAGAAGATGGAGCTATGCGGTTAAGGCCAGAGGACGTCAGAATTGATGGCAACAGGTTTAATCTGGTGACAGACAAAGAGTACACAGATTTTGTTTTATCTCTGGAATGGATGGTTACAGAGGGGGCAAACAGTGGTATTATGTGGGGGGTTGTTGAAGACCCTAAATACATTGAACCCTACGATACAGGACCTGAAATACAGGTGTTAGACAATATTAATCACCCCGATGCAAAAAATGGCAGAACGCACCAGGCAGGAGCGCTATACGATATGATTGCACCGTCTGAAGACGTAGTAAAACCTATTGGGGAATGGAATACCTTTGAGATTACAATTAATCATAAAACCAATGAAGGTATTATAGTGCTTAATGGTAGAATGATTGTTGAATTTCCTGTTAATGGGGAAGGATGGGCGACAATGGTAGCTAATTCAAAATTTGCGGATTGGGAAGCTTTTGGAAAGCACAAAACCGGGAAAATTGCCCTCCAGGATCATGGTGAAAAAATCAGCATAGGATATAGAAATATTAAAATAAAAGAACTTTAGCAAAATGCTCTGTATATAGTCCTATAACTTAATGAAGTTTTGGAGCAATGCCTATTAACAATCAATACTTATGAAACATCTACTTTTTACATTACTTCTAATACTATTGGTGTTTAGCTGTAAAGACAATTCTGCAAAAAATATAACAGACAAAAATGCAGAAATGACATCTGAAATAAATAAGAAAAGTCTTTATGATGTTGTTTTTTTCGATGTGAATGACACCATATTTGAACCGGATGTCACTGATAAAGTTATAATGGAAAGTAGATTAATTCCTAATGTAAATCTCATCAACGAAAACCAATTTTCGTCTGAAAAGAGGAATTTTTTTATGCATGGCCTTGGCGTTCTTAACATTTCGGATAGCAATAACTACTATTTCCGATTAACAAGTAATGGCAAAGTGAAATTACAATTAAATAATGTGGACTTAATAGTTCATTCAAAATCGCATTCCAATGCATTTAAAGAGGGCGAAAGATATTTGCCGGAAGGACCGGCGGTTTTTGATTATGAATATTTTCCGGGAGATCAAGATCCTTATCTGGTTCTGGAATGGTCAAAGGATGGGAAAACTTTTGAAGTGATCCCGGATAGCATATATTCCGGAATAGAGGTGTCTAAAGTAAAACCTATGGAAGGGTTTGAAGAGGAATCCAACACCAATGAATTAAGTAATTCGTTAAGTGAGGAAGAAAAGAAAGATGGTTGGAAGTTATTGTTTGATGGAAAAACTACAAATGGATGGCATACGTATGGCAAACCAGGAAGTATTGGAAGTAAATGGCAGGTTGAAAATGGATTACTGGTTTTTAAGGGAAGAAAACGATATGAATATTTCATTAATGATCGAAAATTTGAAAGAGGACCTACCGATAAATATGGAGATGGAGGGGGAGAAATTATAACAGATGAAGTATTTGAAAATTTCGAATTTACTCTCGAATGGAAATTGACAGATGGAGGGAACAGCGGTATATTTTACACAGTTCAAAATGAAAATGAAGAGGAAGCTTATTACACCAGTCCTGAG
>CBDTVZ010000018.1:0-20387 GCA_965363995.1 uncultured Eudoraea sp. | reverse complement strand
CAGATGCAGAAGGGGCAGGTGAAATGTTCAGAGTTAGTACATTAGATCCTAAAACCCCGCCATTGACTGAAAATGGTGACGTAAATTATAAAGAAGATTTTTTTGGCAAGGAAACCAATCTAACGGTCTCAGGGCAGCTTGAAGCCGAAGCCTATGCCATGGGATTGGGTAAAGTATATACTTTTGGCCCTACCTTTAGGGCAGAAAATTCTAATACATCAAGACACCTTGCCGAATTTTGGATGATTGAACCGGAAATGGCATTTTATGATCTTAAGGATAATATGGATCTGGCAGAAGATTTTATTAAAAATATCATTTCTTATCTGTTAGAAAATTGTGAAGAGGATTTGGCATTCCTTGAAAAACGGCTGCTCGATGAAGAAAAAACAAAACCTATGGCGGAGCGAAGTGAAATGGCGTTAGTAGATAGGCTAAAATTTGTAGTGGATAATGATTTTATAAGAATTACGTATACCGAAGCAATTGAAATTTTAAGGAATAGCAAGCCAAATAAAAAGAAAAAATTTAAATACCAAATTGACGAATGGGGTGCAGATTTACAAAGTGAACACGAGCGCTATTTAGTGGAAAAACATTTTAAATGCCCAGTTATTTTATTTGATTATCCTGCTAAAATAAAGGCGTTTTATATGCGTTTGAATGAAGACGGGAAAACAGTAAGAGCCATGGATATTCTATTCCCTGGAATAGGTGAAATTGTGGGAGGGTCTCAGCGTGAAGAAAGACTTGACGTTTTGAAAGAAAAAATAGCCGCTTTAGGGATCGATGAAAAAGAACTATGGTGGTATCTTGATCTAAGGAAATTTGGAACTGCAATTCACAGTGGATTTGGACTTGGCTTTGAGCGAATGGTACAATTTGCTACAGGAATGAGTAATATAAGAGATGTGATTCCTTTTCCAAGAACACCACAAAATGCCGAGTTTTAAGTCCAAAGTCTTTACATGATATTAATTCTTTAACTTTATAGATAGGAAAAGAATACAAGCTTATGCTAAAACAACACTTACAGTTTAAATTATCGCAAAAGCTATCTCCTCAACAAATTCAGTTGATGAAGCTAATTCAGCTTCCTACACAGGCATTTGAACAGCGTATAAATCAGGAACTTGAGGAAAACCCGGCTTTAGAAAGTGGCAAAGAAGAAAAAAGTTCATTGGACGATGATTTTAGTGAAGACTATGAAGCGGAATCAGATAGTGAAAGCATAACAGCAGAAGATATTAATATTGATGACTATTTAAGCGACGATGAAGTGCCTGATTATCGCACTAGGGCTAATAATTACAGCCCGGATGATGATGAAAAGAGCATTCCTTATGCGGCCGGTATCTCTTTCAATCAATACTTAATTAATCAATTAAATACAGTATATCTTAATGACCAGGAATGGGCCATTGCTGAATTTTTAGTTGGCAGTGTTGATGAGAGTGGTTATATACGAAGACCTATAGCTGATATTGCAGATGATTTGGCGTTTACCCAAAACATCTATTGCGAAGAGGAGGCTATTGAAAGGGTTTTAAAAATTGTCCAGGAATTGGATCCTCCTGGTGTTGCTGCAAGAACATTGGATGAGTGTCTCATTCTTCAGCTTAATCGTAAAAAGAGAACATCAAATATTGAATTAGCTATTAACATTCTGGATAAATCCTTTGAGCAATTTACTAAAAAGCACTACAACAAACTGCTTCAGAAATATGATATTAATAAAGATGAGCTTAAAGAAGCCGTATTAGAAATTGAAAAATTAAACCCTAAACCAGGTGGATCTTACGCGGGCAGTAATAAGGTTATTGAACATATTGTTCCCGATTTTTCTATTAAGATAATGGATGGAGAACTGGAATTGACCTTAAATGGAAGAAATGCTCCAGAACTTCATATTTCAAATGAGTATAGTAATATGTTAGCTGGTTATAAAAGTGCAAAGGATAAGTCCAAGTCACAAAAAGATGCTGTAATGTTCATCAAACAGAAGTTAGATTCTGCAAAGTGGTTTATCGATGCCATAAAACAACGGCAACAAACACTCTATATCACTATGAATGCTATAATGCAATATCAAAAAGAGTACTTTCTTAGTGGTGATGAACGCAAATTGCGACCAATGATCTTAAAAGATATTGCAGATACTATTCATATGGATGTATCTACAGTTTCACGAGTTGCTAATAGTAAATATGTTGATACTCCCTATGGCACCAAATTAATTAAGGAATATTTCTCCGAATCAATGAAGAATGAAGAAGGGGAAGATGTCTCTACCAGGGAAATCAAGAGTATATTGGAAACTGTAATAAAAGATGAAGCAAAGAAGAAACCACTTACAGATGATAAATTAGCTGCTTTGCTAAAAGATAAGGGATATCCCATTGCAAGGCGAACAGTAGCCAAGTATAGAGAACAATTAGGCATACCGGTTGCGCGTCTTAGAAAACAGATTTAATGAGACTGTTTTTCAAGATAATTTCTCATTTATTCCATCCTATTTTTGTGCCTATTGCCGGCACCATTACTTATTTTGTTATAACCCCGAAATACAGCCCACTTGAACTTCAAAGTGGTAATGTATTGCCTATTTTCATACTCACTGTTATCATTCCCATTATTAGCTTTCTTATATTGAAAAACCTGGGAATTGTAAGTTCAATTTTTTTACCGGGCGTAAATGAACGTAAATATCCATTGATTGTCCAAATTGCCTTATTACTAATGATAATAATAAAAGTAATTCCTAATAATTATACCCTTGAAGTGAATTTTTTCTTTGTTGGATTACTCAGCGCTACAATGGCGTGTCTTTTATTGATTTTTTTTAAATTTAAAACCAGTTTGCATATGGTGGGAATAAGTAGCTATCTTATGTTTTTAATAGCCCTGAGTATTCATTTTGAAATTAATATAATTATTGCCATAAGCCTTTTTACCCTGTTAACGGGAATCCTGGCTACGGCCAGGCTCTATCTAAATAGACATAGCAGAGCTGAAGTCTTTATAGGTTTTCTAATTGGGTTTGGATCCCAATTACTGACTATAAAATTCTGGCTATAGTTTTATAAAATATAAAAGATAATTCCAATTCTTAAAGGCCGAAATTCAATTGAATCTCCCTCATTAGTAGTTACACGATCGTTAAACAAATTACTTAATGCATAATATGCATGCACATTAAAGGTGCTATAGCCAAAATTTAGCATAATACCATATCTGAAATTACGAATATCAGAGTTATTAAAAGAAACCTTTGCCTCTTTGGAGACAAACTTGGATCTACTACCTACAACATAGCCCAATTTCATTCCGGCGTAAACTCTCCAAAATTTATAATCACTAGGTGTAGATGTGCGCCATCTGAATTCTATGGGCATTTCTATAACCTGAGTATCTAATTTATTGCGCTGATAAGATACATCGGAATCAAGTACAATATATTCGAGTCCGCTTTCGGTTTCATTAACAAACAAGTTCGTATAATAGTTATTATATGCATAACCTAAACCTATACCTATTCCAAAATTCCTTCGGTTGTTTAAAGGAATATCCCTTATAAATCCGCCTTGTAGTCCGTAAGAAAAATTTCCCTGAGTGACTCCACTAGGCATATTTAGTATAAAATTATAGGTTATACCAAGATAAAATTGATCTTCCAGGTATTTAAGATCTTCGACCTCTGCATTCTCCTGTGCGCAAAGACTTATAGTGAAACCCAAGATTAAAAATAGTGTAAAGCGTTTCATAGAACTTTAAAGGTAAATAATAAACGAAACTAAGAGTATTAAAAAAACGCTTCAAAATATATTTTGAAGCGTTTTTTACAATTATTTAAGTATGAAAGTTAATTCTTTACTGCAAATTTCTAAAAGCATCACCCTCATAGGTGGTATAATTAACCTTTAGAGCGTTAACTTTTCTTAACTCCAGTTTAATATCTGCTATAAGACCCATGTTGGCACCTTTATCCACTTTAAGAGCTGTAGTTAGAACATTCTGTAATTCCTGTGATTTTTTAGCTCTTTCCTGCAAAATAAAATCTCCAACTTCTGTAACGTTTGCAAATTTATCGTTCAGTTGTATTTTTGGTTCCGTACCAAAAACCTTCTGATATTCTCGAGTGGGTTTACCCACATAGATGTACAATACTCTATCCTTTTTTTCCATCTTCTTTACCTCACTAGCATTTGGTAAGGTATTCATAACCATTAACGAGCTATCTTTCATTACGGTTACAGTCATAAAAAAGAACAATAGCATAAAAACAATATCAGGTAATGAAGCCGTTGATACCGCGGGTAGAGCCCCATCTTTTTTCTTATTAAATTTTGCCATAATTATAACTTAACTCAAGGTTAATTACTAGTTGATGTTTCTGCCTCGGATAATTTTTGAGGAAAGAGTTCCTGTACTTTCTGAACCTTTTCTTTTAATTCTTCCCTAATTCTGGCTGCTGTTTCAGGATTAAGAAATTCTGATTCCATTTCCGTAAAGTTTCTTCCGTAAAGACGTTGTGATTCTCTATTTCGAAGGTCATTGTAAGCACCTACCAGTTCATTTTGTACTGTTATATAAGTGCCATACTTGGTTTCACGATCATTTTTTAGAGATATAATTGCTTTTGACGGGTTATCTGAAGAACTGGCATCTTTTTTACCCCTGCAATAATTGCAGCCACCATCACCTCCATTATCCAGAAATGCGATAGCTCTCGCTCTAAGCTGTTGAATTCCAAGTAACTCTTCTTCAACCAACAACTGACCGTTTTTATTGATATTAACCGTAAAAATATTCTTTTGCTTAATTACAACGTCCGTGTCTGGCGGCTCCATTGGCGGAAGCATCCTGTCTAACCCTGCATCTGTTTCAATCGTAGTAGTTACTAAGAAAAAAATAAGCAGTAGGAAGGCAATATCTGCCATAGATCCTGCATTAACTTCTGGTGGTCCTCCTCCTCGTCTAGCCATAGTTTAAAATTTTTATTTGTTCGACATGTTCTTAAATGCACCCATGACCATAGCCGCAATTGCTATTAGTATAAGTAGTAAAAACATATTGAGACCAGTCCCAATTTTTCTTATCGTAGTTTCTGAAGTTTCAATACCCCTGCCGGCCATTTCTTCAATACTAACATCCGTACCACTTGCAAGAACATAAGAAATAAGAACAACCACTACAAACCCACCAATTACCATAAGGGTCTTTTTTAAGCTTTTCGGATTTGCAAATAAATTCTTAAGTGTGAAAACAAGACTTACTAATACTGCAAAGCCCAATAGAATGTAGGTAATTAAGAACATCATGTTCATCGCGCCACTTCCTACCGCTTCTGAAGCCGGTACATCTCTGCTTGGCAGTTGATACCACAGTATTGCCGATAACGCTCCTAAAACAACCAATACTATTTTAACAATTTTATTCATAATATTTATTATTTATGTGCGATTTATTTTTTGTGGTCTACCAACATATCGATCAAAGAGATCGATGAATCTTCCATGTCATTTACAATACTATCTATTTTAGCAATAATATAATTATAGAAAATTTGAAGAATAATAGCCGTTATCAGACCAAAAACCGTGGTTAATAAAGCAACCTGAATATCCCCTGCAATTAATGAGGCACTAAGGTTACCAACCGCGCTAATCTTTTGGAAGGCCGCAATCATACCAATAACCGTTCCCATGAATCCCAACATAGGTGCAATAGCTATAAATAAAGATAACCAGGAAACATTTTTCTCTAATTGTCCCATCTGAACACCTCCATAAGCGACAACTGCCTTTTCAGCTGATTCAATACTCTCATTTGCTCTATCTAATCCCTGGTAATAAATAGAAGCAACCGGTCCTTTTGTATTTCTGCATACCTCTTTTGCAGCTTCAATACCTCCTGATGAAAGAGCATCTTCCACTTGTTGTTTCAATTTTGTAGTGTTGGTACTTGCCAGATTCAAATAAATGATTCTTTCAATGGCCACAGCCAAACCTAAAATCAAACATAATAGAACAATCCCCATAAAACCAGCTCCACCTTGAATAAACTGCTCTTTTAAAACCTGGGTAAAACCCTTAGTTGCTTCTTCTATAACTTCTTCCTGAAGCATAATCGTAGCCGTAGCTACAGTTGAAGATAAATTAGAAACTATTGCGTTCGCTTTCGCGCTTACGGTATTTGTGCTTAGAACAAATAACCCGGCCATGGCCAGGATCGAGAATAATCTTTTCATTTCTTTCAAACTTAAATTTAGTTAGTTAATAGGGTTAAAGATAAAAAAAAAATACAATTAAAAAATTAAATCTTCATACTATTAGAAGACCGTTGTAATTGAATTTGGTAATTTCTTCTTAATAGGAACAAAAAAGTTGAATTTAACTTCTTTATAAGATCGAAATTAAAATACTAATTTCTTGTTTATTGCAGAGAGGAAGGGATTCGAACCCTCGATACACTTTTGATGTATACACGCTTTCCAAGCGTGCGCCTTCGACCACTCGGCCACCTCTCTATTCTGTATATTACAGGGCGAGCAATTAACAAAAAAAAAATTGGTTTAAAAAACTTTACCCATTTAATTTTAAGTCAATTCTCCGCGTAATGAAGTTTCAAAAATTGTTCTGAAAGATTTATGTGAAACACCGCTACCTAATAGGTACATAAGTTTGGTGATTGCCGCTTCGGTGGTGATATCACCTCCATCGATAAGTTGTAATTTCTTAAGCTCTTCACTCGTACTATATCTGCCCATTATTACTGAACCCCCCGAGCACTGGGTCACATTTACAATATGTAATCCTTTCTTTATAGCTTCTTTTAGATCTGATAACAACCAATCATCGGTAGGCGCATTGCCTGCACCATAGGTTTCAAAAATCAAGGCCTTTAAGTTTGGCATGTTCAATATTCCCTGTAGCAATTCCCGACTAAACCCTGGAAAAATTTTAAATATTGCAACATTGGTGTCCATATTTTTATGGACAGTTAACTTCTTACTCTTTTGATTTTTTAAAAGATAATTTTGATTGATCTTTAAATGAACCCCTGATTCTGCCAAAGCAGGAAAGTTTAATGATGTGAATGCTTCAAAGTGCTCCGCATTAATTTTGGTAGTTCTGTTCGCACGGTATAATTTATATTCAAAATACAGACAAACCTCCTGTATAACCGCCTGGTTATTTTCTTGCAAGGCAGCTATTTGAATAGAAGTGATTAGATTTTCCTTTGCATCTGTACGAAGATCTCCAATTGGCAATTGTGAACCGGTAAAAATTACAGGTTTAGAAAGGTTTTCGAGCATATAACTCAAAGCAGATGAAGAATAACTCATGGTATCACTGCCCTGAAGTACAACAAATCCGTCATATCTGTCGTAATGCTTCTCAATTATAGTAGCTATAGAAACCCAATGTGAAGGGTTCATATTGGAAGAGTCTATTGGTTTTTTAAATGAAATACTCTCAATTTTACACTCTAACTGACTTAATTCCGGGATATTACTGACCAACTTATTAAAATCGAAAGCCCTTAAAGTTCCCGAAGAGTAGTCTTTAACCATTCCTATCGTGCCTCCGGTATAGATAAGTAAAATGCTAACTTTTTTGCTCATTTAGCAAAGTGATTTTTTATTTTGTATTATTCTAGAATATATGCTTTAAAAAGTAAAAATGTACTATACACCAAACACCTCTTTTGAATTCTGCGTTGTGATATTTGCAATCACCTTTTCATCTAAATCATAGATCAGCGAGAGTTTTTTTAATACCTGCAGTAAATATACACTTTCATTGCGTTTGCCTCTATAGGGCACTGGAGCCAGATAAGGACTATCTGTTTCCAAAACAATATGATTTAAGTCAATCTTGTTTAAAAACGTATCGATTTTTCCATTTTTAAAGGTAACTACTCCCCCTATTCCTAGCTTCATATTATAACTTAAAGCCCTTTTGGCTTGTTCTTCAGTACCAGTAAAACAGTGAAATATTCCAAAAAGATCTTCTGCTTTTTCATCTTCGAGTACCTCAAAAATTTCGTCGAAAGAATCTCTGCAATGAATTACTATAGGTAAGCCATACTTTTTAGCCAGGTGTATTTGGAATTTAAATGCCTCCTGCTGTTCATTTAAATAAGTCTTATCCCAATAGAGATCTATTCCTATTTCACCTATTGCATAGAAATGCCTTTTTGATAACATAAGCTCAACATGTATGAGCTCTTCTTTATAATTCTCCTTTACATGAGTTGGGTGTAATCCCATCATCAGAAACATGTTTTTAGGGTATTGCATTTCAAGATCCAACATTGATTTGGTATATGAAGAATCAATAGACGGAATGAAAAAGCGTTCAATTCCTTGGTCAATGGCATTTTGTATAACCTTATCCCTATCCTCATCAAAGGCTTCACTATATAAATGGGTGTGTGTGTCTGTAATAATCATAGAGCAAAAATAGAATTATCTTTGTCAAAAAAAATATTAGATGCGCAATCTGAAACAAGTTTTAAAGAATAAAGGATATTCTAAAATTCCCCTGATTATAAGCGGCACTAATCATTTAGAAGTTAATGCCAGTATTAATGGGATTACCGGACGTTTTATTTTAGACACGGGCGCATCTAATACCTGTGTGGGGATTGATAAAGCCAGTTATTTTAAACTTGTTTCAAAAGACTCTAAAATCAAAGCAGCCGGTGCTGGTGCTACAGATATGGAAACACTGGTTTCAACAAAAAATAAAATTGAAATTGGCAGTTGGAAAAAGCAAAAGCAAAAGATTGTTGTTTTTGACCTGGTTCATGTAAATGAAGCCCTCAAAGCACATAAGTGTCTGCCGGTAGACGGGATTATAGGGGCAGATATTCTAATAAAATGCAAAGCTGTGATTGATTATGCTTCCGGGAATTTATTTTTGAAAAATAAAAAATAACCTCTGCGACATTTTACTCGAAAAGCATCTACAACTCAAGCGCTTTTTCTGGAGATCCTTCCATCAATAATTCCACTGGGTTTTCCAAAGCCTCTTTTAAGGCAACCAGAAATCCAACAGATTCTTTACCATCAATAATTCGATGGTCATAGGATAGTGCAACGTACATCATTGGCGCGATAACTATTGCTCCTTCCTTAACCACAGGTCGTTCTAGTATATTATGCATCCCGAGAATTCCGCTTTGCGGCGGATTTATGATTGGCGTTGATAACATTGAACCAAAAACCCCGCCATTAGAAATGGTAAAAGTTCCTCCTGTCATTTCGTCTACAGTAATCTGCCCATCACGGGCTCTTAATGCAAGGCGTTTCACTTCTGCTTCTATACCTCTAAAAGTAAGATTTTCGGCATTTCTTATAACAGGTACCATAAGACCCTTTGGCCCCGAAACGGCAATACTTATATCACAAAAATCAAAAGAAAGCATCTCTTTGCCATCAATCATGGAGTTTACAGAAGGGAACATCTTCAAAGCCCTTATTACCGCCTTGGTAAAAAACGACATGAATCCAAGACTTACATCATGTTTATCTTTAAAAATCTCTTTGTATTGTTTTCTCAAAGCAAAAACTGCCGTCATGTCTACTTCATTAAAAGTAGTAAGCATGGCCGTTTCGTTTTTAGCCGCTACCAGCCGTTCTGCAACTTTACGCCTTAGCATAGAAAGTTTAGTCCTCCGTTCGCCACGACTACCACCTGTAGGGCTACCCATTGAGGGCACAGATTGCACTGCATCTTCCTTGGTAATTCTACCGTCTTTGCCAGTTCCGTTTAAACTTGCGGGATCTATACCTTTCTCATCGAGTATTTTCCTGGCAGCAGGTGAAGGCACACCCTTAGCATAGGATTCTTTTGCTACTTCTTTCCTGGCAGGTTCTTCCTGTTTAATAGTAACTTCAGTTTTATCAACCTTATTTTCTTCTGTAATTAAAGCACCAACTTTTGGCTTTTCAGCACTTGTATCTATAAGACAGACAACTGCTCCTACGGCTACAGCGTCTCCTTCTTCTGCTTTCAAGGTGATTATACCGCTCTCTTCAGCCGGTAATTCCAGAGTGGCTTTATCTGAATCTACCTCAGCAATTGCCTGGTCCTTCTCTACATAATCTCCATCACTAACTAGCCATTCCGCTATTTCAACTTCAGTAATGGATTCACCCGGAGATGGAACTTTCATTTCTAAAATCATGCCTTACACTTTTATAATGGTTTCTTTAATTACTATTACTAATAAAATCTTCTTTTACGGGAAGATAATCCATTCTAATCTCGCCATTGACCTCTATACCGTCAAAATATAATTTGGCTCCTATTGAATCTTCCATTTCTGAGGCATTTTGTAAGCTTATATGCAAGTGAGCTTCCGTTGAATTTCCAGAGTTACCACAGTTAGCAAGGATTTCTCCCTTCCTTATGTCCTGCCCTTCCTCAACAATAATTGAACCTTTCATTAAATGGGCCAGAAGCACGTACTCATCATTATCAGTCCGCAAAACTATCGTATTTCCTGTAAGCTGCTGCGGATTGGTTTCTCCCGGAACATTGTCAGGGACACCATCAATAACTCTAACCACCCTGGCATCACAAGGAGCAATGATGTTCTCTCCGAAGGCAAAATAGCTCTCATTAATCAACGGATCTCCATTATGAGAGGTACCATCTTTGACCTTCATGATATCATAGGCATATTGCTGTGTCAACTCTTTCACATGATCATTCTGCGCTTCCGTAACTCCTCCCCAATATACAAACCATTCCCCATTAAATGGTAATCTCATGAACGTTGTATTCCTTTCCAATATTGGGATTCCCGGCGGCAATGGTTTGGAGATTGACAAACCGCTTATCTTACTCTGAGGCGTTAGCGTAACTATCAAATCTGCTACCGATTTGTCAAAAACCACTCTGTAAACATGAGCACCTTCTCGTAGCTCATAAAACTGCATGGATTTAATCTCCCCTGTCAACCGGCTTAAATTTTTTTCAAAGATTTTTCTGGTTTCGATATTTGTGTATGCATTTTTCATCCCAGCATCGTACAAATCGTAAATTCCATCATAATCCCCACTATTAAACCGTTCAGCAAATACCGATACAAACCTTTCATAGTTAGGTTGCTCTTCCTGTGAGAATAATTTAAGAGTAAAGAATATCAATAAGAGTAGTACAAGTCTCATTCTTTCTTATATTCACTTTTAATAACCCGTCTGGTCATATTGTTTTTCGTTTTATCAAAGACATAATCTATAATCTGCTGTTGTCTTAATTTAGACCGAACGGCGCTACCCGCTGAAGGCGATGCATAAAAACGTCTTGATGCCACACGAAACTTTTGAGCCTCGGCATAATGAGTAAACAAATGGCTCCATGCACCCATATTCCTGGGCTCTTCTTGCGCCCAAACCCAATCATCGGCCTTTTTATACTTATTTAATATCGCAGTCATTTTTTGTTCAGGAACAGGAAATAATTGCTCAACTCGTACCAAAGCAAGATCATCTCGTTTGTTTTCATCTTTAAATGCCAGCAAGTCATAATAGAATTTCCCTGTACAAAAAACCAGACTTCTAACCTTATCAATTTCAGCACTGGGATCATCAATTACTTCCTGAAAACCACCGCTGGAAAATTCTTCAACACTAGAAACTGCTTTTGGGTGACGCAACAAACTTTTAGGTGTGAATATAATCAAAGGCTTTCTGAAATTGGCCTTCATCTGCCTCCTTAGTAAATGATATATGTTTGCAGGAGTAGTACAATCTGCAACATACATATTGTCTCTTGCACATAATTGAAGAAACCTTTCCATTCTTGCCGATGAGTGTTCTGCACCCTGACCTTCATATCCGTGAGGTAAGAGCATTACCAGTCCGTTCTGTAATTTCCATTTATCTTCTGCTGCAGATATATACTGATCTATCATAATCTGAGCGCCATTACTAAAATCACCAAACTGTGCTTCCCAAATAGTTAAAGTATTTGGGCTGGCCATGGCATATCCATAGTCAAAACCTACTACGCCATATTCAGATAAAAGCGAATTATAAATCTGAAACCTTCCCTGATTATCATTCAGATTGTTTAATAACATTATCTCTTCTTCACTTTCCTCCACCTTCATCACTGCATGACGGTGTGAAAAAGTTCCTCTTTCTACATCCTGCCCAGACATACGAACATCAAAACCCTCATCTAACAGGGTTCCATAAGCGAGTAATTCTCCCATCGCCCAATCCAGCTTATCCGTTTCGAAGAACATTTTTTTACGATCCCCCACGAGTTTTTCAACTTTACGTAAAAACTTCTTATCCTTGGGTAGCTCGGTAATAGTCTTTGCTATTTCAGTTAGTTTTGCCTTATCATAAGAAGTGTCCACAGCATCCAACATTTCCCATTCACGGACATTTTGAAAACCACTCCACTCATCGGCCATAAAAGGAGTAATAATGGTTTTATCCTCTTTTCTTGAATCTTCTAATTCTTCTTCTAAACTTGCTTTATACTCCTGTTCTAACTCTTTAACAAAATCTTTATCAATTATACCCTGGGCAATTAATTTTTCAGAATATATCTCTCTCGGATTCTTATGCTTGGCTATGGCCTTATACAATTTAGGTTGTGTAAAACGTGGCTCATCTCCTTCATTATGTCCATACTTCCTGTATCCTAATAAGTCGAGAAAAACATCGCTTTTAAAACGCATTCTATATTCTAAAGCAAATAGGGATGCGTGCACTACGGCCTCCACATCATCCGCATTCACATGTAAAACAGGGCTTAATGTTACTTTGCCAACATCCGTACAATATGTGGAAGATCTCCCATCGAGATAATTAGTAGTAAAACCAATTTGGTTATTTACAACAATATGAATCGTACCATTAGTTTTATAACCGTCTAATTGTGCCATCTGCACTAATTCATAAGCTATTCCCTGACCGGCAATTGCAGCATCACCGTGAACTATAATGGGTAATACCTTAGAAAAGTTCTCCGGATAATGTGTGTCTTGTTTTGCCCGGCTAATACCCTCCACCACCGCACCTACGGTTTCCAGATGCGAAGGATTAGGAGCAATGTTCATGTTAATTTTGTTACCATTATCAGCCTTGCGTTCAGAGGTCCATCCCAAATGATATTTTACATCTCCGTCAAAAATTTCCTCCTCATAGTCCTTGCCGTCAAACTCACTAAAAATATCTTTGGCAGATTTTCCAAAAATATTTGTTAATACATTAAGCCTTCCTCTATGGGCCATGCCCATGACAAATTGCATTACCCCCATTTCAGCCGCTCTTTCGACAACAGCATCGATTGCAGGGATAAGTGATTCATTTCCTTCAAGAGAAAATCTTTTCTGACCCACATATTTCGTGTGTAGGAATGCCTCAAAAGATACTGCCTGATTAAGTTTGCGAAGTATGTGTTTCTTTCGGTCTTTATTGAAATTAGGGTGATTGTCATTTACATTCAGCCACTCTTGTATCCATTGAACACGTTCGGGCTTTCTTATATACATATACTCTACCCCTGTGGTATCACAATATATGCGTTGCAAATGGCTAATGATATCACCCAATTCTCCCGGACCTAACCCAATTACTTCACCCGCATTAAATACAGTGTTTAAGTCGGCTTGAGATAATCCAAAATTTTCTATTTCAAGCGTAGGTGTATATTTTCTTCTTTCTCTAACAGGATTGGTCTTGGTAAACAAATGGCCTCTGCCACGGTAAGCATCAATTAATTTTACCACCTGAAATTCTTTGAACAAGGTCTCAGGAATCGCTACTGATTTCCCATCAACAACTACAGATGATCCATTATGACCCTTAATGCCTACTTCATCCAGTGCACTTTCCATTCCAAAATCAAATCCCTGGAAAAAAGCACGCCAACTAGGTTCTACACTGTCAGGGTTTGTGAGATACCTGTCATATAATTCTGCAAAGAAAGACGTATGTGCTGTGTTTAAAAAGGAATATTTATCCATGTACGCCAATTCATTATATTGTAAAAAATTAGGGTAAAAATACAATAATTAATAGTTTATGAGATTATATAGGAGTGTATTAATCGAAAATCTTAGTTTATGGCCTTGAAACATTTATCCCGATATATAACTTTTGTTTTAATAGTAGTATTTTCCTTTATAAGCTTAACTTCTTTTGCGCAGCAATTAAAGCCACAAAATGAGTTTTGGAGAAATGTCCGATATGGAGGAGCACTGGGCTTTGGTTTTGGAAGCGATAGCTTTAGTATTGCTGTTGCTCCAAGTGCCATTTATCAGGTAAGCGAGAAGTTTGCGACCGGATTATCTTTGAATTTTGAATATTCTAAATTTGGAGATTCTGAATATACGGCATACGGTGGAAGCATATTGAATTTTTTTAATCCAATCCCCGTCATTCAATTATCAGCTGTACTTCAACCCTTAAGGGTTAGCACAAATTATAGTTCCGCTTCCCTGTTATTGGATGAAAATTACTGGACCACAGCGCTTTTTATGGGGGTAGGATACAGTACCAGGAATGTTACTTTTGGTATACAATATGACGTTCTGCATGATGACAGAAGTATTTATGCCGATCCCTGGGTCCCTTTTATAAGAATGTATTTTTAAAATAGCATTCTCTTCTTCTTCTATTTGTACTGCTGTCTAAACCACACTTTTTGCCATACCCGCTTTAATATGAGAAAGGTATAGTGATCACTTATATTCTGTTTTTCGGTGTCCAAAATTTGTCTGGCCGTATTTTCGGGTAAATCCACGATATAAAGAAGATTCACAAAATCTGAAAACTTCTCTTCAATAAGGAATTGAATATTTTTTTGAAGTAAATATTTTAGTTCTTCTGGATTACAATCAGCAGGTAAATCGAATGTCAAATTAGCCAAACCAAAATCCTTTTTTAATTGCAATACGAGGTCTTCATAAAGTTGATGCGAACTTGCATACTTTATTAATTCCTCACTTTCTTTGAATACAGGTATCATAAAAAACTTAACACCACGCTTTAATTCTAATTATTAGAATAGACCACTCCATCCTTCATAACAAAGACAACTTTCTCAAGAGTTTGAACATCTTTTACCGGATTCTCCTTTACAGCTATTATGTCTGCAAAAAAACCTGCTTTTATTTGCCCCAGTTCATCGCCCATACCTAATAATTCTGCATTAGTTATGGTAGCAGACTGAAGTGCTTCCACGACCGGCATACCAGCCTCAACCATATATCCGAATTCTTTTGCATTAAGTCCGTGAGGGAAAACTCCTGCATCCGTACCAAAGGCAATTGGAACTCCCGTTTTATAGGCTTTTGCAAATGTGTTTTGTATCAATGGCCCAATTTCCAGGGCCTTCTGAGCAACCACAGGAGGGTAAAACCCAGGTATTTTTGCTTTCTCTACTACCTGTTTACCCGCCGTAATAGTTGGAACTAAATAGACATTGTATTCCTTCATCAATTGCATGGTCTGCTCGCTCATATAACTGCCGTGTTCTATAGTTTTAATACCTCCTTTTATTGCCCTCTGCATACCTTCATCGCCATGTGCATGAGCTGCGGTAAGCATTCCATAATCATTTGCAATTTCTGTTATTGCCTTTATTTCTTCTATTGTGAATTGCGGATTTTTTCCATTCTTAGCAACACTAAGCACCCCTCCTGTGGCTGTAATCTTAATAACATCAGAACCTTCTTTATAACGCTGCCGAACTGCCTTTCTCCCATCTTCCGGAGAATTTACCACTCCGTCTCTTGGGCCTGGATCTCCCATTAAGTCTTTTCTGTGACCATTTGTGGGATCTGCATGCCCTCCGGTGGTGGCAATCGATTTTCCTGCTGTGTATATTCGAGGCCCCGCAATTAAGCCTTTGTTAATAGCATTTCTCAAAGCTATATTAACGCCGGTACCTCCAAGGTCTCTTACAGTCGTAAAACCTGCCATGAGTGTTTTTTTAGCGTAAACCGATGATTGAAAAGCTACATCGGCATCGTTTAGGGTAAACTTGTTTATATAAGTTTTAGGGCTGGATTCTTTCTCAATATGCACATGCATATCAATAAAACCAGGCAGCACAACCTTATTTTTTAAATCTATAATCTTATCTTCTGCTGTACCACTAACATATCCATTTTGAATCTCCATTATCTTATTACCAGAGACAACAATGGTTTTCTGTGATAACAGATTTCCCGTTTGCACGTCCATCAAATTACCACAGTGCAGATAGGTTTTTTGACCAAAACAGCCAAGTGCACATACCATAGCTATTAAAAAAAATAACTTTTTCATTATAATCAGTGAATTTTGTGTTCTTAATTTCTTATTCTTTGTTCCCAATCCCAGGCAGATTTCATAGCCTGGTCTAAAGTAGAACCCGCTTTCCAACCTAAAATTTCATTTGCCCTTTTAGTATCGGCATATGCAGTAATTATATCCCCTGAGCGCCTTTTTACAATGGAATAATTAAGTTTCTTTCCTGAGATCCGTTCAAAACTAGAGATAACTTCAAGGACCGAACTGCCTTCGCCTGTACCCACATTAAAAACTTCATAATTCTGTGGGTTCTTCCCGGCCAGAAGTCGTTCTAAAGCCACCAAATGAGCCTTTGCCAAATCAACCACATGAATATAATCTCTAATACAGGTGCCATCCGGCGTTGGATAATCATCGCCAAAAACAGAGAGTTGTTCTCTTAAACCAACTCCTGTTTGCGTAATAAAGGGAACCAAATTTTGTGGAACACCAATGGGTAATTCTCCTATCTCCGCGCTTGGGTGCGCACCCATAGGGTTAAAATATCTTAATGAGATGGCCTGCAATTCCTTATTTACCTTACATGTATCACTAATTATTTCCTCTCCAATCTGTTTTGTGTTTCCGTATGGTGATTCGGCCTTTTTTACAGGGGCATCTTCTGTAATGGGCATTTGATCTGCTTGTCCGTAAACAGTGCAAGAGGAACTAAAAATAAAACTTTGCTTCTTATTCGCGCTTATTTCCTGAAGCAGATATATAAGGGTATTGATGTTGTTTTCGTAATATAATAAAGGTTTTTCCACACTTTCACCAACCGCTTTGGATGCTGCAAAATGTATAATTCCTTTAATATCGTCATGCCTTTTGAAAAAATCATGAACCTTTTCTTTCTCCCTTAAATTAATTTTCTCAAAGACGGGCATCTTTTTCGTAATTGCAAAAATACCATCCAAAACCTTCTCTGATGAATTAGAACAATCGTCAATAATAACGACTTCATAGCCAGAATTTTGTAACTCAACTACCGTATGTGAACCAATAAATCCGAGTCCGCCAGTTATAAGTATTTTCATATAAATAGTTTTAGTTTAAATGGATGGTCAAATTGCTGTAAATACGGTAGTGAATAATTAATTTTTTAAGAATTGAATTACCGTATCGGTGATAAATGAGATTTGGTCATCCTCCAATTCGGTATGCATAGGCAAGGATATAACCTCCTTAACAAGCTCATTGGTCACGGGAAAATCAGATTCTTTATAGCGTTTATCTAAATATGCTTTCTGTCTGTGTAAAGGTATTGGGTAATAAATTCCGAAAGGGATGTTCTTTTCCGCCAAATGATCTGCCAACTCATCCCTTTTACCATTCATAATCCGAATTGTGAACTGATGAAATACATGACAATCGCAGTTTTCACAAATACCGGAACAATCAATCCCTGTTTTAGGTAAAATAATTAAAGCCTGCCCCTGGAAAGCGTTCACATATTTGCGGGCAGCTTCTCTTCGCTGCTTACAATAAGAGTCAAGATGTGGCAGTTTTACTCTTAAAACGGCTGCCTGGATAGTATCTAACCTCGAATTCACTCCAACGACATCATGATGGTAACGGGTATACATTCCATGATTTACAATTCCTCTAATTGTATGAGCCAGTTCGTCATTATCTGTATAAATTGCTCCCCCATCTCCATAGCAACCCAAATTTTTGGATGGGAAAAATGAGGTAGAGGCCACATGTCCAATACAGCCGGCTTTTTTCTTTTTTCCGTTCTTAAAAGTATAATTGGCTCCTATTGCCTGGGCGTTATCTTCTATAACAAAGAGTCCATGTTTTTGGGCAATATCCATAATGACATCCATATTGGCACACTGCCCAAAAAGATGAACAGGTACAATGGCCTTGGTTTTGGAAGTTATGGCCTTTTCAATGGCAATCGGATCAATATTGAAGGTGTCAGGCTCAACATCTACCAATACTGGTGTTAGCCTTAATAAGGCTATTACTTCAACAGTAGCCGCAAAGGTAAAGTCTGCAGTAATTACCTCATCCTCTGGTTGAAGTCCAAGACCCATCATTGCAATTTGCAGGGCATCTGTACCATTAGCACAAGGAATTACATGCTTCACCTGCAAATAATCTTCCAGATCTTTTTGAAAGGCATGCACTTCGGGGCCATTTATGAAAGCTGCAGAATTCAATATCTGTGCTATAGACGCATCTACCTGCTTTTTAATCCCCTGGTACTGACCAACCAGGTCTACCATTTGTAGCTTTTTCATAAGTGCTTGTTAAGTGAGCAATAATACAAAAATAAGGAACCGCTGCCAATGAAATTTAACAAAGAAGCGTATTTTAGCTACAAATTCTCAGTACGTGTATATCCTCTATAATTTAGCAATATATATTACATCCCTCTTTTTACCTATAATTGCTTTTTTCAGCACCAAAGTCAACCTTTTTATAAATGGAAGAAAGCATGTTTTTACGGAATTAAAAAAACATATTACAGATAAAGATTCCACTATTTGGATACACGCTGCTTCCCTTGGCGAGTATGAACAAGGCTTGCCGATTGTAGAAAAATTAAAAGCAGAATATCCCTCTTATAAGATTGTAGTTTCATTTTTTTCTCCATCGGGTTATGAAGTAATAAAGCACAGGACTGAGGCCGATTTGGTAACCTATCTTCCACTGGATACAACTAATAATGCTAAGAGATTTATTAAATTCCTGCAACCAAAGATCGCTATTTTTATAAAGTATGAAATATGGCCTAATATGCTCAAGGAACTTCATAAAAGTGGTATTCCTATTCTTCTTATTTCAGCAATTTTTAAAAGTGATCAGATCTATTTCAAATGGTACGGAGGATTTATGAGAAATGCATTGCAAAAGTTTTCCCATTTTTTTATTCAGGATTCAGAATCCGTAAAATTATTGAATTCTATTGGTCTGGAGAATACCACAATAAGTGGCGACACAAGATTTGACAGGGTTTCTGAAATCTTGCAGCAAAATAATTCACTGGAATTTATGGATAGTTTAACGCAAAATTACACCTGCTTTGTAATGGGCAGTACCTGGTCTCAGGATGAAGAAATTTTGGTTGATTATATCAATGCCTCTTCGCATAAAATGAAGTATGTAATTGCACCGCACAGAATTATCCCTAAGGATATAGAGCGTCTGCGGCAAAGTATTAATAAGAATTCCGTTTTGTTATCAGAAGCTTCAGAAAATTTTTCCGGAGACCCGCAAGTTTTGATCGTGGATACCATTGGACTATTGACAAAAATATATAGTTATGCCGATATAGCCTATGTGGGAGGGGCATTCTCAGAAGATGGACTTCATAACACTCTGGAACCTGCAGTATTTGGAATTCCGGTAATTATTGGACCTAATTATACGGGGTTTAAGGAAGCTGAAGAATTAGTTAAGCTAAATGGCATCTTTCCTGTGCATGATAAAGCAGAGTTTACAAAACTGGCAGATAAACTGTTTCTGGATTCTCATTTCAGACGTACGGCTGGTACTATAAATGTTTCCTACATTAATAAAAACAAAGGGGCAAGCATCCAAGTAATGAATCATATCCGTACATTAATATAGCTATTCATTGCATTTCGGATGAAAAACAAAAATAAGATCATCCGCCTAACGGAGTAGTGGTTCAAAGGAAAATCCAGTTAATAAAGAACTGGCATATTTTTTGTAATTAAACCAAAAATAAGACTAATGAAATTTGCCCCTTTTCATACCTTATTGTTATGTCTTTTGTTTTGTGCTATTTCCTGCAAGGAGAGTGCAAAAGAATTGAATGACCCCAACACAAAACAAAATACTACTATAGATTCTCTGCCTTATAATGACATAAAGAAAGATAGGGATTTAAAATCAAAACCAGGCTCTAAAAAGCCCACCAAAGAACAGCTGGACCGAGCAATTGAAAATAAGAAAAAAACAAGTATTTTAGATTCTTTGAAACCTAAGACTGCCTGACTTCTATTCCAAATTTATTTCCTCTTCCTTTTTTTTGCTAGATTTACCAAAACCAGCAAACCATGGATAAAAGGATTTTCAGAATTTCATTAACCGCCGCGCT
>CBDTVZ010000017.1:0-20533 GCA_965363995.1 uncultured Eudoraea sp. | reverse complement strand
GATACAGTTTATAATTTATCATATGACGCTATATATCATGAAAACAATGAGTTTGGAGAAAGAATATCCAGAAATCAATTGCTTATTTTAAAAGGTGAGAGTTATTTGGACAAAATTGCGAATCCGTCAGACGGCTCATATTATATTGAGGTGCTTACGAAACAACTGGCAGAAAAAGCATTGGATATCTTTAAACAAATTGAGCGTGGCGATGGCTTTTTAAAACAATTAAAAGCTCATAATATTCAAAGGAAAATCCGGGAAAGTGCACTTAAACAACAAATTCGTTATGATGCCGGAGAGGAGGTATTATTAGGAAGTAATAAATACCCTAACGAAATGGACAAAATGAAGCAGGAATTACAAAAAAATCCTTTTACCAAAAAAAATCCCAGGAAAACCATTATTGAACCAATAATGGAAATCAGATTGTCAGAATCGTCAGAAAAAATAAGATTGGATCATGAGTAGAAAAGAGCTGCAACACATAAATTTAACCCCTTTTGATTCTACCAGGCAAAAAGAATCAAAAAAACCCGACTTTATTACTGCCGAAGATATCCCGGTAAAGTCCTTTCTATCAAAAAATGATATTGCTCATTTAGAGCATCTTAATTTTGCAGCGGGCATTGCACCAAATTTACGGGGGCCATATTCTACGATGTATGTGAGAAGACCATGGACAATACGACAGTATGCCGGATTCTCCACTGCACATGAAAGCAATGCCTTTTACAGGCGCAATCTTGCAGCTGGTCAAAAAGGTCTTTCTGTTGCCTTTGACCTGCCCACCCACAGAGGTTATGACAGCGACCACGAACGAGTGGTTGGAGATGTAGGTAAAGCCGGTGTGGCCATAGATTCTATTGAGGATATGAAAATTTTGTTCGACGGTATTCCCCTGGATAAGATGTCTGTATCAATGACCATGAATGGTGCGGTACTGCCAATTATGGCTTTTTATATAGTTGCCGCAGAGGAACAAGGAGTGTCTCCTGAACAACTCGCAGGGACCATTCAAAATGACATACTAAAAGAATTCATGGTTAGAAATACTTACATCTACCCACCTGCTCCTTCTATGCAGATAATTGCAGATATTTTTGAATTTACCAGTAAATATATGCCCAGATTTAATAGCATAAGTATTTCCGGCTATCATATGCAGGAAGCTGGTGCTACGGCAGATATTGAACTTGCCTACACTCTGGCGGATGGACTAGAATATATTAGAACTGGTTTAAAAGCAGGTCTGGATATTGATCAGTTTGCCCCCAGGCTTTCTTTTTTCTGGGCTATTGGAATGAATCATTTTATGGAAATAGCCAAAATGAGGGCAGGAAGAATGCTTTGGGCCAAACTAGTGAAACAGTTTAATCCTAAAAATCCAAAATCTTTTGCGCTCAGAACTCATTGTCAGACCAGTGGTTGGAGTCTTACCGAACAAGATCCCTTCAACAATGTTGCAAGAACTACCATAGAAGCGTTGGCAGCGGCTTTGGGAGGTACTCAAAGCCTGCACACGAATGCATTAGATGAGGCCATTGCTTTACCCACTGATTTTTCGGCACGTATAGCAAGAAACACACAGATCTATCTACAGGAAGAAACGAAAATCACCAAAACAGTCGACCCCTGGGCCGGAAGTTATTACGTAGAATATTTGACAAATGAATTAGCCAAGAAAGCCTGGAAACTTATTGAGGAAGTCGAGGAGCATGGTGGTATGACCAAAGCAATTGAAGCCGGTATCCCTAAAATGCGGATTGAACAAGCTGCCGCCAAAAAACAGGCTCGTATAGACAGTGGACAAGATATTATAGTTGGAGTCAACAAATATCAGTTGGAAGAAGAAGATGAATTACAGATTCTGGAGGTAGATAATGCAGAGGTACGAAGACAACAAATAAAACGACTAGAATCTTTAAAACAGGAAAGAGACAACGCAGAGGTAAAGCGTATACTGAAACAATTAACACAAGTTGCTAAAGATAAAACAGCAGCAAAATCAGTTCAAGGTGAAAACAATTTGTTAGCTTTAGCGATAGAAGCCGCCAGGGCTAAGGCCACTCTTGGAGAGATTAGTGATGCTCTGGAAGTTGCTTTTGGAAGATATAAAGCAAAAATTCAATCGTTTACAGGAGTGTACGCAAAAGAAATTAAGGACGACCAGAGTTTTAAAAAGGCAAGAGAATTGGCCGATAAATTTGCAACCCAGGAAGGTCGAAGACCTCGGATTATGATTGCAAAAATGGGTCAGGATGGGCATGATCGTGGTGCGAAAGTGGTCGCTACCGGGTATGCAGATCTCGGATTTGATGTTGATATAGGGCCCCTATTCCAAACACCAGCAGAGGCAGCAAAACAGGCCATGGAAAATGATGTTCATATTCTTGGCGTTTCTTCCTTAGCTGCAGGGCACAAAACCCTGGTACCACAGGTTTTGGAGGAGTTGAAAAAATATGGTAGAGAAGATATCATGGTAATTGTGGGAGGTGTAATTCCCAAACAGGATTATAAATATTTATTTGATGCCGGAGCTGCAGCTGTTTTTGGACCAGGCACCAAAATTAGTGATGCAGCTATCCAGATACTTGATATTTTAATAGATTAGTTGGTTAGGATACCTAGCCCAATTGCCTAATAGCTTTACTTTAACCAACTTTAACGCTTTTGTCAGAGTTATTCACTTTGTGTTAACAAAATACTTTTTTGGGCATTGTAAATAATCGTATTTTTAACCCCTAACTTACTTCAATTATGGGCAAGATTATTGCTATTGCAAATCAAAAAGGTGGGGTTGGAAAAACCACCACCACAGTAAACCTGGCCGCCTCGCTGGGTGTACTTGAAAAAAAAGTGTTATTAATTGATGCCGACCCCCAGGCCAATGCTACCTCTGGATTAGGTATTAATGTAGATGAGATTCAAATTGGCTCATACCAGTTGATGGAACATACAAAGACAGCTGTAGAAACAATTATTAAGACATCATCACCAAATGTAGATTTGATTCCTGCGCACATAGATCTTGTAGCCATTGAAATAGAATTGGTCGACAAAGATGAAAGGGAATATATGATGAAGAAAGCTATTGGAGATCTAAGGGCGATATACGACTATATTCTTATTGACTGCGCCCCGTCTTTAGGCCTACTCACCCTAAATGCCTTAACAGCTGCAGACTCTGTAATTATTCCCATACAATGTGAATATTTTGCTTTGGAAGGACTTGGCAAATTATTAAACACCATAAAAAGTGTACAAAGGATTCACAATCCTGAATTGGATATTGAAGGGTTGTTGCTAACCATGTACGATTCCAGATTGCGACTTTCTAATCAGGTTGTGGAAGAGGTCAGGAAACATTTCTCTGATATGGTTTTTGATACTATAATTCAACGTAATGTTCGTTTGGGAGAGGCCCCCAGTCATGGAGAAAGTATCATAAAATATGATGCCAGTAGTAAAGGTGCAACAAACTATTTAAATATGGCCAACGAACTATTGAAAAAAAATAGAGAGAAGGTATAATGGCGAAAGCAACCAGGAAACAGGCTTTGGGAAGAGGGCTTTCTGCTCTGCTTAAAGACCCTGAAAATGATATTAATTCGGTATCGGATAGAAACGCTGATAAAGTTGTTGGTAATATAGTAGAACTAGATATTGATACTATTGAGGTAAACCCTTTTCAGCCCCGTTCTCATTTTAATGATGATACCCTTCAGGAACTGGCTTCCTCTATAAAAGAATTAGGAGTTATTCAGCCAATTACGGTAAGAAAATCTGACTTTAATAAATTTCAGTTAGTTTCAGGAGAGAGAAGGTATAGGGCTTCTAAATTAATTGGACTTAGAACAATACCGGCATATATTAGAATTGCCAATGACCAGGAGTCTCTTGAAATGGCGCTAGTTGAAAATATTCAGC
The DNA here is from genome assembly GCA_965363995.1 of uncultured Eudoraea sp. Taxonomy (GTDB): domain Bacteria; phylum Bacteroidota; class Bacteroidia; order Flavobacteriales; family Flavobacteriaceae; genus Eudoraea. The sequence goes on along the minus strand of CBDTVZ010000017.1, from coordinate 16,603 downwards.
GCCAGGATCTGGATCCAATTGAAATTGCCCTTTCCTATAATCGTTTAATCAATGAAATAGGTTTGACCCAGGAAAAGTTAAGTGACCGGGTGGGTAAAAAAAGATCGACCATTGCAAATTATCTTCGCTTATTACGCCTGGACCCCATTATACAAACCGGAATGCGAGATGGCTTCATTTCTATGGGTCATGGCAGGACTCTGGTAAATATTGACCTAAAAGAAGATCAAATTAGCCTTTATGAAAAAATTGTAAAAAACAGTTTGTCAGTTAGAGAAACGGAGCGTCTTGTACAGCAATATCATAAAGGACCTGATCAAAAGAAATCTTCCAACAAGTCGTCAGTAACAACAGAAGTAATAAATAATGGCGCAAAACATCTTAAACACTATCTTTCTGCCAATATAAAAGTTAATTCTACAGATGATGGTAAGGGTAAGATAAGTATTCCCTTCAGTTCAGAGGAAGATTTTCAGCGATTGAAAAAACTAATTACAGGTGAGTAAAAACCTTGTTTTCTTGTGTTTATTATTGTTCCCTGTACTTTTTTCCTTGGCCCAGGAAGGCCAAAAAGAAAGTCCTACAGACTCTGTCCTGCAAAATTCAAAAAAACAAAAAATTATTGTTGAAGGTAAAGTGGAAAAGAAGCCGATAAATCCCTTAGCTCCAAGTAAGGCCGCATTTTATTCTGCTATTCTGCCCGGATTAGGTCAGGCCTATAACAAGCGCTATTGGAAAATTCCTATTGTTATTGGTGCCATAGGCGTCGGAATCTATGCCTATGAGTATAATAATGATCTTTATAATCGTTTCCGAACGGCCTTTAAAAGAAGAAAAGCTGGTTTTATTGATGACGAATTCTATGATGTAAATGGGTCTGGAATAGATCCTGGCAATCCGGACTTATCAGACAGCGCCCTGCAGGATGGGCAGGAACGTTATCAAAGAGATCGTGATCTGGCATTATTTATCACCCTGGCATTATATGCTTTGAATATCATTGATGCCAATGTTGACGCACATTTAAAACAATTTAATGTAGATGACGATCTTGGTTTGGATATTAAACCGTATCTCGAATATAACCCAATAGTTGGAGACGCTAACTATGGAGTGGCTTTAACCATTAAATTCTAAAATATGAATATAGGTTTATTTGGATATGGGAAAATGGGGAAAATGATTGAAAATATCGCTATCCAAAGAAATCATACTATAGTTGCTAAAGTAGATGTGGACACAAAAGAAGTTGACTATTCCGCGATGGATATGGCAATAGATTTTAGTAGTCCGAAGGCTGCATTTAATAATATTAAGAGTTGCCTTGAACACAATGTTCCGGTCATATCCGGCACAACAGGTTGGCTGAAAGATTACGACAAAGTGATTTCTTTATGTAAAGAAAATAATGGCGCTTTTATCTATGCTTCAAATTTCAGCTTAGGCGTAAATCTGTTTTTTGAATTAAACAGTTATTTAGCAAAAATGATGAGCAATTTACCCCAGTACAGGGTATCAATAGAAGAAACCCATCATCTACAAAAACTTGATGCTCCCAGCGGAACTGCAATTTCACTTGCTGAAGGTATTATTGCGAATTCTGATTATAAAGGCTGGCAAATGGAAAAAATACAAGACCAACATGTCTCTGTAATTTCCAAAAGGATTGCGGATGAATACGGTACGCATGTTGTTTCTTATGAAAATTTAGTAGACGAGATAGTTATAAAGCACAAAGCGAACAATAGGGAAGGTTTTGCATTAGGTGCAGTTGTTGCGGCGGAATGGCTAAATGGAAAAAAAGGTGTCTTCACCATGAAGGAAGTGTTAAACCTGGGTTAATTTTGGTAACAAATCGGACGAAATTACGTCTGAAAAAATATATATAAGAGTATGAATAGTACAAATTGGATCATCTTTATTTTAGTTATACAAGTCATTCATTTTTTAGGGACCTGGAAGCTATATATTAAAGCGGGAAGAAAACCTTGGGAAGCTGCCATTCCAGTATATAATGCCATTGTATTAATGCAAATTATAAGAAGGCCTAAATGGTGGGTAATACTTCTTTTCATTCCCATAATTAATCTTCTTATGTTTCCTGTAATTTGGGTTGAAACTATACGAAGTTTCGGTAAAAATAGCCTTCTTGATACGTGGTTGGTTATCCTAACCCTTGGATTTTATATTTACTATATTAACTATGCCGAAGATGTTACTTATATTGAGGATAGAAGTTTGCATCCAAAAAGTGGATTAGGAGAATGGGTAGGCTCTATTGTATTTGCGGTCGTGGCTGCAACCCTGGTTCATACTTATTTTATTCAGCCATATGTAATCCCCACAGGTTCACTGGAACGTACCCTTAGAGTTGGTGATTTACTTTTTGTGAGTAAGTTTCATTATGGGGCTCGTGCGCCCATGACCACCATAGCAGCTCCTATGGTCCATGATACAATCCCTGGCTTAGGTATAAGATCTTATCTGAAGAAACCACAACTTCCTTATTTTAGATTACCAGGATTTGAAAAGGTCAAAAAAAATGATATTGTTGTTTTTAGCTGGCCGGCAGATACGGTTCGCGTCTTTTTTAAGAAGGAAGAAGGGGTTAAAAAACCAATTGATAAAAAATCCAATTATGTAAAGCGATGTGTTGGAACTCCTGGCGATTCGCTATCCGTAATTGATGGTTTAGTATACATCAATGGCAAACAGCTTCAACTTTCAGACAGAGCTAAGCCTCAATATGATTATATTGTTTACTCACAGAAAGGAGTATCATCAAGGCTACTTTTAAGATTGGGAATAGATGAGTTTAGAAGAAAATACTTGTCGGCTCCTTTAAACCAAAATCAATTTGATGCAGTCAACAAATACCTCATAGCTGGAGGTCAAAATGCGAAGGGTGAAATAGAGTTGATTACAGATGCAAGTGGAATTCCCCCAAAAGTTATTAGACAGGCAGGACTTTCTTTACGGGAAGAAACAGGTCGCCAGCGCACAGTTACAATTACCGGCGAAATGTTGGAAGAATTAAAAAGTAATACTGATATAGATTCTGTTGTAAAAATAGTAGAACCCAAAGGTTTAAGGGGTTATAATATATTCCCTCATGCTCCTGACTATCCCTGGAATAATGATAACTTTGGACCTATATACATTCCCCAGAAAGGAGTAACTATTTCGCTAACTCCAGAAGTTCTTCCACTTTATAAAAAGATAATTCGCGACTATGAAGAAAATACGGTCGGAGTTTCAGGGAACCAGGTAAGTATAAATGGACAGGTTACAGATTCCTATACCTTTAAGCAGGATTACTATTGGATGATGGGAGATAATAGAGATCACTCAGAAGATAGCCGGAGTTGGGGGTACGTCCCCGCTAATCATATTGTTGGCAAACCAATTTTTATTTGGCTTAGCTTTGATAATTTCAATAAGGGAATTACTCATTGGAAACCCAGATGGAATAGGATTTTCACTACTGTTGGAGGAGATGGCGAACCCCGGTCTTATTTTAAGCATTTCCTTATTGCACTGGCGGCCTGGTTTATATTTGATTACTTTTGGAAACGTAGAAAGAAGCTTAAAAAGTAATTATTTATTTATTTGGGTGGAAAAAAATACTAATTGATGAACTTGCTACTCCATCCTACCTACTTGCCTGATATTGCCACTTATACAACTCTTGTGCAAAATAAAATAATCTGGGAAGTCTGTGACAATTATCAAAAACAAACCTATCGAAACCGGGCCTTCATTTGTACAGATCAGGGAAAATTTATGTTGAATATTCCAATTAAACATGTAGGTGGCAAGGAGGGCAGACAAAAGTATAGAGATGTAAGGCTGGATAATGATTACAGATGGCAGCGTCAACATTGGAGGACGCTTCAAACCGCATACAGGACTTCTCCTTTTTTTGAATATTACGAAGATGATCTTGCTCCGCTTTTTATGAATAATTACTCATATTTATTAGATTTTAATCTTAATGCAATAGATATTATTGCCGGTTGCCTGCAATTCAACATTAACACAAGGCAGACTGATGTCTATGAGCTAAATCCCAAAGCGGTTTTTGATGCAAGGTTTTTAGTACATGCCAAAAAAACAACCAATATGAGGCAGAAAAGCTATACACAGGTTTTTAATGCCAGGCATGGTTTTATTGAAAATTGCAGTGTTCTGGATTTGTTATTCAACGAAGGTACTGCCAGTCTTGATTATTTAATGAACCAAAATCTCGATTTTCTGAATGCTTAGATTCCTGCTTCATTACGGCATTCATATAATAGTACCAATCACAGTTGGCCTTATATTTTTTAAAAATAAAAGAATATGGGTAATCCTTATTCTACTTTCGGGAATATTAATTGATGTAGATCATTTAATTGCCGATCCCATTTTTGATCCCGGGAGATGCAGTATTAATTTCCATCCCCTTCATTCCTATTGGGCCATTGCTGTTTATATATTGCTGTTTATTTTTAAGAAGACAAGGATAATTGGGCTTGCCTTACTCATTCACATACTGGCAGATTTGATTGATTGTTACTTCTTGATATCAGAATCGAATTGACGTTAGTACCGGGTAGTGATCAGATAGTTTTAGATCAAAGTTTTGATGCGTCATTACTTGCATGGTCTTATCCGCTAAAATAAAGTCGATCCGAAATGGAACAACCTTTAAGTCAAAAGTTTTTCCAAAACCAGTACCTTTCTCGTCAAATGTATCTTGCATTTCCCCTTTAGTAATACGATAAATATTTGAAAATGGTGTATTGTTGAAATCGGCACATACTATTTGTCTTAATGGAGATTCTTTTCTGTGATTATTAAATATTTGTACCTGTTCTTCTTGCTTTACGAAGGTTTTTTCCATTTTACTATAAGCCCTAACCGCGCGTGCCACAGTCTTTACCCTGCCTGGTCTAATTTTAAATGATTGAAGATGAAGGTTATATACCCTAATGGTGTCTCCTTTATATTCAATATCTGCATAAATGGCATTGTTGGCAGTATCAGGAAATTCAAGAGAACCATTACCGACTATTGGGTATTTGGAAAAAATAGCCTGGGTACTCTTCGGGGAGTTAGTTGGAGTTATATATTTAAATGGATAATTTTTTAACTGCCTCAGTCCTATTCTGCTAGATTCCTGTAAACAGATTATATCAGGGTCTTGTTCTATGATAAAATTGATAATTTCATTCCCAGTTAATTCACCCTTTGTCCGACCTTTAAAATTAAAACCTCTGGTATTATAGGTCATTATACTCAGGACTTCATCTTCAGAATATACATTGGAAGAACCAAATCTATAAAAAGAGCCAAAAATGAAATAAGAAATGAGAATAGCTGAAAATGACAGAAGAAATATCCTTTTTTTTCTAAAGCTCCAATAAAATATAAATGGAATGTTTATGATAAAAGTTATTGGAAAGAACAAACTCAAAAAAGCTAAAGGAAGAAATGTCTTTGCAGAAATATATGGAGCCAGGCATGACAATAAAAGGAGTAACGCCAATATCAAGTTTAAAAAATAAACTATCTTATCAAAAAGTGATAATTCTCTCACAGATTAGTCCTCTTTACCTGCTTTAAATAAGAAATCCTTTTCTGATTTGGAGAGACTTTCATAACCCGATTTACTTATTTTATCCAGGATGGTATCAATCTTGCGTTGTTTACTTTCCCTGTCGTAATTTACATTTGAAACGCTATTTCCTTTTGCTCGGCGGTACACGGTTTTTAAAGGCGCTTTTTTCTCTTTCTTCTTAAAAAGACCTCCAAGACTTTCCAACATCTTGGTAAATCCTTCTCCAATATCCCTGCCTTTTAAAAGCTGCCTTGCATACATATATCCGAGTAAAGCTCCTCCTAAATGGGCAAGATGCCCACCTGCATTTCCGCCAGATGGTATCTGAATTAAATCTACCAGCACAAAGAAAGCTCCAATATACCACAACTTTACATTGAAAATAAATAGCCTTACCTCCTGGTTAGGAATATAGGTACATACAAAAATTAAAACGGCAGTCACACCAGCAGACGCACCAATAAGGGCCGCGTTCGTGACTAAAAGAGCAGGAAATACATTATAGCTTAATAAAAATATTAATCCTCCCAATATAACCCCCAAAAAATAAACGCTTATGAACTTTTTAGGTCCAAAAAGATTGAGGAATATTCTTCCTGAGAAATAGAGCATTATCATATTCCAAAATAAGTGCCAGATATCCCCATGGAAAAAGGAATAAGTTACCAATGACCAAGGTTGAGAAATAAAGTCGATAAAATCTTTAGGCAATTCAAACCAGCGTATCAACGAATTAGAAGGCATGCCCATTAAGAAAGTAAATAATCCGTTTGTAATAAAAACAAATACGTTTACTGCAATTAATTTTTCTGCTACGTTGAGTCGCGCAAATTGATATTTCAAATTTCCAGAATTCATCTTAGTTCCATCGATTTTTATTATACTGATTTTTTTTCCAGTACCACATCATTAGAAATCCAAAAAGGGCCCCGCCCACATGAGCAAAATGCGCAATTCCATTGCCAAATATGGAATATCCGGTAACTCCTGAAAACAAGTCCAGCCCTATTAATACAGGAATGAAAATTTTTGCTTTAATAGGAATTGGTAAGAAGATAAGAAATAATTCGCTATTTGGATAAGACATACCAAAAGCGACCAATATCCCATAAATAGCTCCGGAAGCACCTACTGCCGGTGTATTATACGCGCTTAAAAAATTATCTATAACACTCTGTGGTGCATAATTATACCATTCCGGACTATATTGTCCCCCCGAAATAATTTCCAGAATCTGATTTTTCGCTATTCCCGAATTTACGAGGGCCTCTATACCCTGATTGAAATAATAATAATTTACGCCGGTATGAATAAGGGCTGCCCCGATTCCCGCAGAGAAATAAAAGAACAAAAACTTATTCCGACCCCACATCCGCTCCAAAGGCGTACCAAATGCCCAGAGTGCGTACATATTAAATAAAATATGCATAAATCCACCATGCATAAACATATGGGACAAAATCTGCCAAAGTCCAAAATTCTCATTCTCCGGAAACCACAATGAAAACCATTGATACATCTGATCTCCAAATAGACTGGTTGCCACAAAGAACAACACATTAACAATTAGTAGATGCTTAATGGCATCGGTAAGTTTTCCCATCTATATAAATTTATTATCGATATCACCCTCGGTTATTGTAACGTGAATTAATTTGTTAAACGGACTTCGGTTAGTTTCCTTACATGCAAACAAAGCATTTACCAAAGCCTGTTGTGACTCAATATCCAATATTTCTCCCGTTTTTACAGCCAAAGACTTACAAAGTGCTTTTGATAATACCTCAGATTGGGTAAATCCATTCCCATTTATCTCCATTTGATAATCAGAAATTAATTGATCCAGGATAATACCTATTTCACTCTCATTAATAAGCTGGGGAATTCCGGTTATTTGGAGTTCATCCTGTGTAAAAGGGCCGAACGCAAAACCCAGAGATGTCAAACTACCTTTAATTTCTTTAAGAACAGCTAATTCAATTTTTGAAAAAATGAGTGAGATAGGAAAAAGCAATTGCTGGCTTAAAGTTTCCTTTACCGTAATACTCTTAAGAAATTTTTCAAAGAGCACTCGTTGGTGTGCACGTCCCTGGTCAATAATAAGCATCCCAGATTTTATCGTCGTTACAATATATTTTCTTCTAAGCTGAAATGTGGTTGCCCCTATTCCGTCTAATTCCTGCTGTTCCTTAAAAATAGAACCTGTAATAGTGTCAGATTCAAAATGTACTGTACTAAAACCTTCTCCCCTGCCAACTTTTGATTCCAAACCTACATACATACTTTCCCAATCCCCGGATGGTTGCCTTCCAAAAGACTTTTTGGTACTATTTTCAAATCCGCTTTCCTTAAATGGGTTATAATCAGGGTCAATAGTAATTCCAGGCTGATTTGCCTGTTTATTTAATAAAACATATGGTGTGTCTAAATTCTGATCTTTGTCAAAATCTAAAACCGAAATTACATTAAACTGCCCTAAGCTATGTTTTATTGTTGATTTTAGTATAGCATATAAGGTATGTTCATCATCAAACTTAATTTCTGTCTTAGTAGGGTGAATATTAATATCTATTGATGATGGATCTACCTCAAGATATAAAAAGTAGCCCGGACTTGTATCTGGTCTTAACAGCCCTTCAAAAGAAGCCATAACCGAATGATGGAGATACGGGCTTTTTATAAAGCGATTATTCACAAAGAAAAACTGTTCTCCCCTACTTTTTTTGGCGTATTCCGGTTTACAAATAAAACCTGATATCTTAACCACTTGGGTTTCTTCCTTTACAGGCACTAATTTTTCTTTTGTTTTAATTCCGAATATATGTACAACTCGTTTCTTTAAATTGGCTGAAGGCAAGTTGAATAGCTCACTGTCATTGTTATAAAAATAAAAATGTACTGATGGATGTGCCAGAGCTATCCGGTGAAATTCATCAGTTATGTGACGTAATTCTACCTGGTTGGACTTTAAGAATTTTCTCCTTGCCGGGATATTAAAAAAGAGATTCTTTACTGATACAGATGTTCCTTTGGGTGTTACGGTTACTTCTTGCGATAATACCTTACTCCCTTCAATTTTAAGAAGTGTCCCCACTTCATCTTCTGCCGGACGGGTATTCATTTCAACATGGGCTATAGCAGCAATAGAGGCCAGAGCTTCTCCACGAAATCCTTTGGTGTCCAGGTGAAATAAATCCTCAGCACAATTGATTTTGGAAGTTGCGTGCCTTTCAAAACTCAATCTGGCATCCGTTACACTCATGCCCAATCCGTCATCAACAATCTGGATCAAAGTCTTTCCTCCGTCTTTTACAATTAATTTTATGGTAGTAGCTCCTGCATCAATGGCGTTCTCCAGCAACTCCTTTACAACAGAGGCCGGGCGTTGAACTACTTCACCCGCGGCAATCTGATTGGCCACGTGGTCTGGCAAAAGTTGTATAATATCTGCCATTAGTTTGAATAGAAGATTGATAAATCAAAATCGATAATATACAGGAATATAAGGATAAGGATAGCGATTATAATTAGCATTCTTAAATTTAGGTTTCGATCGCCAGATTTCCTGATATCACCCATTGCATTGCTAAACTTTCCCTTTAAACCTCTGGGCGCATCTATGGTAGTGCTATATTTATCAAGTTTTTGCTGCATTTTAAATGGGCTTCCCTCACCCTTGTCGTCATAATAACGGGGTGTATAATTGTATTTTCTATTCTTACGAAGTTTTGAAAATTTTCCCATATACCTATGGTTCAAAGTTAATTAAAATCAAAAAACATGAAGAGATAACCTTCCCAAAAATTGTTAACAGTTTACAACATTCGCATTATTAAGATCACATTTTACAATATAATCCAATTGTGCCTAAATGTGAATAAAAGGATTAAGCATCAGCTGTACTCAATTAAAGCAATGCCATTTTAATTGCGGCAATGGCAGCTTCTGTCCCTTTATTTCCATACTTACCACCACTTCTGTCCTTTGCCTGTTGAAGATTATCATCAGTTAATACGCAAAAAATCACGGGGGTGTCGGTATTTACATTCAGGTCTTTTATTCCCTGGGCGGTAGCACTGCAAACAAAATCAAAGTGTTTGGTTTCTCCGCGTATTACACTGCCTATTGCAATAACGGCATCCGGATTATTTTGCTGTATCATCTTTTTACATCCAAATGTCAACTCAAAACTACCCGGAACATTCCATCTCAAAATGTTTCCTTGTTCTACACCACAATCCAATAATGTGGTTTCGGCGCCTTTAAAAAGGCCTTCCGTGATCTTTGAATTCCATTCCGAAACAACAATCCCAAACCGAAGAGCCTTCGCGTTTGGGATTGTTTTCTTGTCATAAACTGACAGATTTTTGTTGGACGTAGCCATTTACTTCTTGCTTTTAGCCATTCCTATAAAGGCATCTATGGTAATAGCTTCTTCCGAATTTGAAAATTCATCTTTAATTCTCTCGAAATACTGAAGTGCCTTATCATTCTGATTCAGCTCTGATGCAGTTAGTCCGGCTTTATAAAGAAATCTTGGCGTAGTATAATCATTTATATTGTGGGCAAATGCCAATTCATAATACTCTAACGCATCTGCGGTTTGTCCTAATTGCAAAAAGGCATCTCCAATTCCGCCCTTTGCCAGGGCACCCAGGATGGCATCATCTGAAGAAAAATTTTCCAAATGCCCGATAGCATCTTCGTATTGTTTCATGTTCAAATATGCCATGCCTGCAGAATAATTTGCCAGGTTGGCCGCTTTTGTCCCTTTATATTCGTCGATTATATCCAGAAAACCATATTTCCCTTCGGCTCCATTTAATGCTAAAGCAAACAATGAATCCTTTTCCGTTGTATTGTTTAAAGCCTGATCAAAATATTGTTGAGGATAAAAAAGTTCATTGGCGGCATTTGCCTCTTTAGGCTTCTGAATGAACTGATTATAAGCAAGATAACCCAACACAGCTATAGCAATCACACCTATCAGGCCAAGGATATAATTTTGATTTTTGGCCACCCATTGTTCAGATCTGGAGGCACTTTCATCCAGGCTACTAAAAACCTCAGCTGTCGCACTTTGCTTAGAATCTAATTCTCTTTCTTCGGCTTTGTTTTTAGGCTTGTAACCCCTTTTCTTATATGTTGCCATCTTTATATTTATTGGTCGCGCAAAAATAAAGTTTTTATCTAAAACCAAAAGCCAAATTATTCGTTATTTTTCAATAATTTGCACCTTCCATGTTTATTGCCAAATTACCTTCCCAATGTTTCTGAAGAATTTATCACTGGTTAACTACAAAAATTTTGAGGCGCAGCAATATGAATTCGATTCCAAAACGAATTGTTTAGTTGGTGATAACGGTAAAGGAAAAACCAATGTACTTGATGCTATTTACCACCTGGCATTTGGCAAAAGTTACTTCAATCCCATGGCCAGTCAGAATATAAGACACGGAGAGGAATTCTTTATCATTGAAGGTACTTTTAAACTCAAAGACAGGAACGAAAAGATTGTTTGCAGCCTCAAAAAAGGCATGAAAAAGATCATAAAACGAAATAATAAAGTATATGATCGCTTATCTGATCATATTGGTCTGTTACCTTTAGTTATTATTTCCCCAGCCGACAGAGATTTAATTCTTGAGGGAAGTGATACCAGAAGAAAATTTGTGGACAGCGTTATATCACAGTCAGATAAGGAGTATCTGCAAACACTTCTTAAATACAATAGAATAATTCAACAGCGTAATACCCTTCTGAAATATTTTGCGGCCAACCATTCTTTTGACCAGGCAACAATTTCTGTTTATAACGAGCAGCTAAACGGCTTTGGAACAAGCATTTTCCAAAAACGGGCGGCTTTTATCGAGGATTTTATTCCTATTTTTAAAGAACAATACCTGGCAATTTCCGGCGGACATGAATTGGTTAACGTGCATTATGAAAGCAAATTATTCGCACAAGATTTTTTATCACTCCTTGAAAGCAATATTGAAAAAGACAGGGCATTGCAATACACCTCCACAGGAATTCATAAGGATGATCTTCGCTTTGAAATTGAAGATTATCCAATAAAGAAATTTGGTAGTCAGGGCCAGCAAAAATCATTTTTAATCGCTTTAAAGTTTGCTCAGTTTCATTTTCTAAAGGCACATGCAGGAACTAACCCGATAATGCTTTTGGATGATATCTTTGACAAATTGGATGAGAATAGAGTAAAACATATTATTACCTTAGTTGATAATGAAAATTTTGGGCAAATATTTATTAGTGATACGCATCCGGAGCGGACGGAAAATGTTGTGAAATCTATTCATCAATCATATAAAATTTTTAAATTGTAGTATGCGTAAGCTGGTTTCTTTGCTGCTGTTTTTATGCTTTCTGGCATGTTCTGAAAAAATATCCGTTTCAGATTTAAATCATATCAACGGATATTGGGAAATTGAAGAAGTTAAATTTCCCGATGGAGAAAGCAAAGAATATAACGTAAATATGACTATTGATTATTTTGAATATAATAATATGAAAGGTTTTCGTAAGAAAGTACAACCCAAATTTGATGGAACTTATATTACTTCCAATGATGCAACCTCATTCCAAATAAATGAAAGAGATGGTTTTTTTTGGATGAGTTACCAGAATGACCTAAGTTCATGGGAAGAGCAAATAACTAAGATTACTACAACCCATATGGTTGTCAAAAATAAAGAAGGCCTGTATTATCATTACAGACGATTTCAGTCCATCAATGTTAAAGAATAATGGCTAAAGAAAAAAATCAACATTCCCTGAGTGAAGCTTTGAATTTATTTATTAAAGAAAATAAATTGCAGAAAGGTTTAGACAAGGTTATGGTCAAGAAAGCCTGGGAGAAGATAATGGACAACGGAGTGAATAACTACACTACCGCAGTAGAGCTGCGCAATGATACGCTTTATGTCTCACTTTCATCTTCTGTATTACGAGAAGAACTAAGTCATGGAAAATCCAAAATCATTGATATGATCAATCAAGAAATGAAGAAGGACCTGGTCAAAAATATTGTATTAAGGTAAGCGGTAAGTTTTATTTATGGTTTTTTCGTACTATTCTCTTTAGTAAATTTCCCTGCCTGAAAAATGGAAACTTCCTTCTATAGCAGCGTTTTCATCACTATCTGAACCGTGTATTGCATTCTCACCTATATCTTTAGCGAATAATTTTCGAATAGTTCCTTCAGCAGCTTCCATAGGATTTGTAGCCCCTATTAAGGCTCTAAAGTCATCTACTGCATTATCCTTCTCTAAAATAGCAGAAACAATAGGTCCTCTTGTCATAAACTGAATCAACTCACCAAAAAAGGGTCGGTCATGGTGAATGGCATAAAACTGCTGGGCATCACGCCTGCTCAACTGAGTATATTTCATAGCTATGATCTTGAAACCTGCAGATGTAATTTTTTCTAAAATGGCTCCAATATGTCCATTTTCAACTGCATCTGGTTTAATCATTGTAAAAGTTCTGTTAGCTGTCATTTATAAAATTTTGGGCAAAAATACATTTTCTTATAGCAAACCACAACATTAATAATTCTGTCTTATCTCAAGAGGCACAATCCCTTCATTTTCAATGATTTGTAATTGAACTTCCTTTGTAATCAAATTCAACTTTACCAGTCCAAAACTCTCTTTAGCAATAACATTACCCAGTCGATACGGATTGGGTTCCCCGGAAAAATCTGAATAGCTGTGTGTAAGTCCGCTACTGGTAAAATCTATTAATGGATAGGAAAGTCCAGGAATATCAATTTTGGAAAACTCAGAAATATGGCGATCCCCTGAAAGGATAATTACCCCCTTGGCCTTAGAATCCGCCAGTAATTGTTTAAATCTATCAACTTCATGGGGAAAATTCCCCCAACATTCAAAACCGTGCTCATTGGACAAGAACTGAATACTACTTACAACCAGATTAAAATCGGCATCCGTATTATTCAACTCATTGTTAAGCCATTTCCATTGTGTTTCTCCAAGCAGGGTGCCCTCTCCATATTGGTTTGGCTTATAACGTTTCTCAGTTTCTGTGTCCGGTGTTAAGGCCGTTCTAAAATATCGAGTATCTAAAACTATTATCTTTATTTTACCCAGACTTCCGCTATAGTCATAAGCAAAATAAACGCCATCCTGAGTACGTCTAGGATGATATGCCGGTACGTTCATAAAATCTAAAAAAGCCTGTTGGCTTTGTTTTTTAGAAACATATTCTGTGCCTCCATCATTTAATCCATAGTCATGATCGTCCCAGGTTCCTATTACCTGCGTCCTTTTTTTTAATTTTTTATAGCCCGAAACCTTATTTTGGGCACTATATAGTTGTCTTATTTCCGTTACATCTTCTGAGTCAGCGTAAATTATATCACCCCCCCAAATCCATAATAAGGGATTTGCTTCTTTTATGTCATCCCACAAAAGATTTTTCAGGTTATGCCTATTACAAGAACCAAAAGCAATTGTAATTTCCGCATCCGGAACAGCTGTTTTAACCGATTTTTTTTTGGTGGCACAACCGAAGGCAAAAGCAAACACTATTACAACAACGAATGATTTATACATGAATCAAATGATTTAGCAAACAAAAATAAACTTTTATAAAAAGGAATATTAGTCCGTCATAAGAATACTTTTAGATCTATTTTAAAGCTGGTTAAATGAAGTATTCTACCAGCCCTTACTTTTGCAATTACCGGTATTGGGAATTTCCAATTTAATTGTATCTTTGCGCGCATGAATTCTGAGGATGTAAAGGCCTTAAAAGCACTGCTTTCAAAGCCACTAAGAATAGTTATTGTGCCACATAAAAACCCTGATGGTGATGCTATTGGCTCTTCGCTGGGTTTATGGCATTATCTTAAGTCAATTGGACATGAAGTAAGGGTAATTGTCCCCAATGATTATCCCAAGTTCCTAAAATGGATGCCTGGCACTAACGAAGTCCTTAATTTCGAAAGAGATAACGCTGCAGCTGTTAAATTCCTTAATAGCGCAGACATTTGTTTTACTCTGGATTTTAATCAACTCGGAAGAGTTGGACAAATGACGCCGATACTGGAAGGTTTGCAAGCCACTTTTATAATGATAGACCATCATCAGGCTCCCGATAATTACGCCCAAATAACATATTCAGATTCAAAAATGAGTTCTACGTCTGAAATGGTTTTTAATTTTATTAGTTCTCTGGGTGATGTCGACAAGATTACAAGTGAAATAGCCGATTGTTTGTATGCCGGAATTGTTACAGACACAGGTTCTTTTAAGTATTCGTCAACAACCAGTAAAACACATCAAGTTGTAGCTGAGCTGATTAATAAAGGGGCAAATAATTTTGAAGTGCAAAATCAAATATTTGATACGAACACCCCTAGTAGGTTACAACTCTTAGGTTGTGCGCTAAAAAACATGGTCATCCTAAAGGAGTATAACACTGCATATACCAGTTTGAGTCAGGAAGAATTGGATACCCATAATTATAAAAAAGGAGATACCGAAGGTTTTGTAAATTATGGCCTTACGCTTCAAAATATTCGATTTGCGGTTATTTTTATTGAGAATAAAGAAGAAAAAATTATTAAGATTTCATTTCGTTCTGAAGGAAATTTCTCCGTTAATGAATTTGCTAGAAATCACTTTCATGGAGGTGGGCATACCAATGCGGCAGGAGGAAGAAGTGAAAGCAATATGAAGAGTACAATAAAGCATTTCGAAGCCTTATTGGAAAACTATAAAGACCAGCTAAGCAAATGAAGAACCTCCTTTATGTAATACCAATCATATGTCTTATTGCTTGTGGCGAACCTGAACCCAGGCGGCCCGTTAAAACTCAGTCCGGAAGTCTTATTAATGCCTCAGTTCAACGGAATATAGAATTGTTAAACCAGGAGGAACAGATTATTCAACAAATCATAGCAAATGATACTCTTCATCACTATCTGGCATCGGCCACAGGATCCTGGTACTTTTATAGTGCTATAAATGAGGAAAGTGATTACACTCCCCTTTCTGATGATTTGGTGACTCTTAATTACAATTTAGTTAGTCTTCAGAATGATACCATCTATTCTATGGAGAACATAGGGACAATAGAGTATAAAGTAGATAAACAGGATGTATTTCCAGGCCTGCGTAGCAGCGTAAAACTTCTTAAAGAAAATGAAACGGCTACTTTCTTTTTTCCCTCTGCCATGGCATATGGCTATCACGGTGATAATAACAAAATTGGACCTAACGTAGCACTAAAGTCCACCATTAGCATTCTAAAAATTGATAAACAAAAAGAAAATCCTGATAATTAAATTTTAAAAAATGAAAAAAATAGTTGTAATTTTTTTAATTGGCTTATCAGCATTAACAAGCTGTACATCAAGTAAGTACCGGGATCTGGGAGATGGTTTATTCGCAGATATAAATACCAGCCAGGGAGACATCATTATAAAGCTCGAAATGGAAAAAACTCCTGTAACGGTGGCTAATTTCGTTTCCCTTGCAGAAGGTAACAATCCCTTTGTAAGTGAAGAGTATAAAGACCGTAAGTACTATGATGGTACAATTTTTCATAGAGTCATTAAAGATTTTATGATTCAGGGAGGTGATCCTACTGGTACAGGTAGTGGTAACCCGGGGTATAGGTTTAAAGATGAATTCAATGATTCCCTGGTACATGATAGGGCAGGTATTATTTCCATGGCTAATTCGGGACCAAAAACCAATGGAAGTCAGTTTTTCATAACTCATAAAGAGACACCTTTCCTAAATGGTAAACACAGTGTTTTTGCAGAAGTCGTATCGGGAATGGATGTTGTAGATTCCATTGCAAATGTAAAAATCTATACAGAACCCAACAAAAAGGACAAACCCGTAGTTGATGTAGTAATAAATTCCATGAACATAGTTAGAAATGGAAAAGAAGCCAAGGATTTTGATGCTGTACAAGTGATGACAGATTATTTTGCGGAGGAAGAGG
>CBDTVZ010000016.1:0-20746 GCA_965363995.1 uncultured Eudoraea sp. | reverse complement strand
TCTATGGAAAAGCTACCGAAGAAAGTGGCGCCTATGCTTTAAAGTCACTTCGGGCTGCCGTAAATGCCTTAAAAAAGAATGAAATAGATTTACTTGTAACGGCGCCAATTAATAAAAACAATGTACAAACCAAGGATTTTAACTTCCCGGGCCACACAGACTTTCTGGCGAGTGAACTGGAAGGAGATAGTTTAATGTTTATGGTCACTGAGACCTTAAGGATAGGATTACTAACAGATCATCTGGCTGTAAAAGATGTTCCTGAGGCCATTACTCCTAAAGTTATTCGTAATAAAATCCGGATCATGGAAGACACCTTAACAATGGATTTTGGCATACGAAAACCAAAAATTGCCCTTTTGGGGATTAACCCCCATAGCGGAGACAACGGGGTCATTGGCAAAGAGGATGATGAAATATTAAAACCGGTTATTCGTGAATTATCGGATGAGGGGCACCTGGTTTACGGCCCTTATGCAGCAGACAGTTTTTTTGGATCTGAAGGATATAAGAGTTTTGATGCAATTCTGGCAGCCTATCACGATCAGGGTTTAATCCCCTTTAAAACCCTCTCTTTTGGGAAGGGGGTCAATTTTACTGCAGGCCTGTCAAAAGTGCGCACATCTCCTGATCATGGCACGGCATACGAAATAGCGGGTAAAGGTGTAGCTGATCCGGGTTCATTTAAGGAAGCAGTTTTTATGGCAATAAATATTTTCAGGAAAAGGAAAGAGTTTCAAAAACTCATGAAAAATCCATTGCAAAAACAGAAAATGAAACGAGCATGATATTAATATAACTCCATTAGTTTATAACATAATTCCTGGGAAATATATTTCCATTTTAATTGGGGTTTTAGAAAAAAAAAGTATCTTTGCACGCCTTAAACTAGTGTATAACGAGATGAAGAATAAGGAATACAGTATTCCTTTTGCAGGATTAAAACAAGGGAAACACAAGTTTGAATATCAAATAGACAATACGTTCTTTGAATCTTTTGATTACCATGAATTTAATGATGTGGAGATTAAGCTTCACATTGTATTAGACAGGATGTCAACAGTTCTGGAGCTTGAAATGAATACTAAGGGTACAGTAAATCTCCATTGCGATCTTACTAGTGAACCTTTTGATCAAAAGATAGAAGCTTCTTTGAAACTTTTAGTAAAGTTTGGAGACGTCTACAATGACGAAGATGATGAAATACTCATTATTCCACACAGGGAACATCAGGTTAATATTGGGCAATACGTTTACGAGATGATAGTATTGTCTGTACCTTCCAAACGTATACACCCGGGGGTATTAGACGGCACATTAAATTCAGAAGCACTTAAAAGGCTTGAAGAATTGCAACCAAAAGAGAATAAGAAAGATAAAAATAAAATAGATCCCAGATGGGAGGCATTAAAAAAATTACTAACGGATAAATAGATTACAAAATGGCACATCCTAAAAGGAAAATATCCAGAACAAGAAGAGATAAGAGAAGAACTCACTATAAAGCCATAGCGCCAACTCTTGCAAAGGATCCAACAACAGGAGAAATACATCTTTACCACAGAGCTCATTGGCACGAAGGTAAATTGTATTACCGCGGACAAGTACTTATTGATAAAATAGAAGAAGAAACAGTATAGTATACATTGCTATAATTTTAAACTCCCACTTATAAATTGATGGGAGTTTTTTTATGGGTATACTAAAATCTTTAAAAATCAGCTTTTTAGGCAAAAAGTCCTAGAAAATGACTATTTTTCACCGATTTTCGACCATTTTTTAAGGTTTCTTGATAAAAACCAAAAGCACTATGGGTAGAATAACAGCAGCAATTACAGCTGTAGGGGCTTACGTTCCGGACTTCAGGTTAACCAATAAAATGTTGGAAACCATGGTGGATACTACAGACGAATGGATTACCACCAGAACAGGAATTAAAGAAAGAAGAATACTAAAAGATAAGGATAAAGGGACTTCTTTCCTGGCTATTAAAGCAGCTGAAAATTTAATTAGTAAGTCTAATTTAGACCCTGCTGAAATTGATCTGGTTATTGTTGGAACTGCAACACCAGATTTACCGGTTGCTTCAACATCAGCCTATGTTGCCTCACAAATTGGAGCTGTAAATGCCTTTTCCTTTGACATGCAGGCTGCCTGTTCAAACTTTTTATTTGGGATGTCTACTGCGGCACGCTATATAGAATCTGGCAGGTATAAGAAGGTTCTCCTGATAGGAGCAGATAAAATGTCTTCTATTCTTGATTATACTGAAAGAACTACCTGTATTATTTTTGGTGATGGGGCCGGAGCGGTTCTTTTTGAACCCAATTATGAGGGATTAGGATTGCAGGACGAATATTTGAGATCTGATGGTAAGGGAAGAGAGTTTTTAAAGATTGAAGCTGGGGGATCTTTAATGCCTCCTTCTGAAGAAACCGTCAAAAACAAAAAGCATTATGTTTATCAGGACGGGAAATCGGTTTTTAAATTTGCCGTTTCAAATATGGCCGATGTGGCTGCCAAAATAATGGAACGTAATAATCTTACGCATGATGATGTGGATTGGTTAATCCCACATCAGGCGAACAAAAGAATTGTAGACGCTACAGCAAAGAGAATGGATTTGGAATCTTCCAAGGTGATGATGAATATAGATAAATATGGTAATACTACTTCGGCTACATTACCACTACTTCTTTTTGATTACGAAAAAAAACTCAAAAAAGGGGATAACCTGGTATTTGCGGCTTTTGGCGGTGGATTCACCTGGGGATCCATATATTTAAAATGGGCATATAATGGCAATAACGAATCAAAATAGAATTCCATGGATATAAAAGAAATTCAAAGTCTAATTAAATTTGTAGCAAAATCGGGAGCTAGTGAAGTAAAGCTTGAAACCGATGAAATTAAGATCACTATAAGAACTGGGGCATTAAGTTCTGCTCATGAAACTACTACCTATTTACAGCAAATACCAGTAGGCGCTGCTCCCGCGGGACCATCTTTTGCTCCAGCATCAAATGAAGATGCGGGTGCTTCTGGAGCGAATAAAGATGCATCAAGCCCGGAGGAAGATTCCAGATATATTACCATTAAATCTCCTATTATTGGCACTTTTTATAGAAAACCATCTCCAGACAAACCATCATTTATTGAGGTAGGGGATAATATAGGACAGGGTGATGTATTATGTGTAATAGAAGCAATGAAATTATTCAATGATATTGAATCTGAAGTTTCAGGTAAAATCATAAAAGTATTAGTTGAGGATTCTTCTCCGGTAGAATTTGACCAGCCATTGTTCCTGGTAGATCCCTCATAATTTTATTTATTTGGACTCGTAATCAAAAACACTTTTGAGTATTTGAATTCGGGTTCTTGAGAATTCTATAGTAAAAGCTATGTTTAAAAAAATACTTATTGCAAATCGAGGTGAAATAGCCTTACGTATTATACGGACCTGCAAGGAAATGGGCATTAAAACCGTGGCTGTTTACTCCAAAGCAGATGAAGAGAGCTTGCATGTAAGGTTTGCGGATGAGGCGGTTTGTATTGGCCCGGCACCTAGTAGCGAATCCTATCTGAAAATACCCAATATAATTGCAGCAGCAGAAATTACGAATGCAGATGCAATTCATCCCGGCTATGGATTTTTATCGGAAAATTCAAAATTTTCTAAAATTTGTGCAGAGCATGAGATTAAATTTATTGGAGCTTCGGGAGAACATATAGATAAAATGGGTGACAAGGCTTCTGCCAAAGAAACTATGAAAAAGGCCGGTGTACCTACAATTCCGGGCTCGGCAGGTTTGCTGAAAGATATTGGACATGCCAAAAAAGAAGCGAAGAAAATGGGATATCCCGTAATGCTAAAAGCTACTGCCGGTGGTGGTGGGAAAGGTATGAGGGCCGTTTGGAAGGAAGAGAATATTGAAGCGGCGTTTGAAAGTGCTGTACAGGAGGCAACGGCCGCCTTTGGAAATGGCGGGATGTACATGGAAAAACTTCTTGAAGAACCTAGGCATATTGAAATTCAAATTATCGGAGACCAATATGGGAATGCATGTCACCTTTCAGAACGAGATTGCTCAATCCAGCGCAGACATCAGAAACTCACTGAAGAAACCCCTTCCCCTTTTATGACAGATGACCTTAGGGAAGCTATGGGGAACGCTGCTGTAAAGGCGGCGGAGTATATAAAATATGAAGGTGCCGGCACCGTGGAATTCTTGGTAGATAAGCACCGTGAATTTTATTTTATGGAAATGAATACACGTATTCAGGTAGAACATCCTATTACGGAACAGGTAGTAGATTATGACCTGATCAGGGAACAGATTCTGGTAGCTGGCGGAGTGCCTATTTCAGGTAAAAATTATGTCCCAAAACTTCATGCCATTGAATGCAGGATTAATGCGGAGGACCCCTATAATGATTTCAGGCCTTCACCCGGCAGAATAACTACATTGCACACCCCGGGAGGTCATGGAATTCGATTGGATACACATGTATACAGCGGATATACAATTCCTCCGAATTATGATTCCATGATTGCCAAGCTTATTACATCAGCCCAAACCAGGGAAGAGGCAATTAATAAAATGAAACGAGCCCTGGACGAATTTGTAATTGAAGGAATTGCCACAACTATTCCGTTTCACAGGCAATTAATGGACCATCCAGATTATCTGGCGGGGAATTATACCACTAAATTCATGGAAGATTTTAAAATGGATCCTAAACCAGAAGAATAGAATATGAACTCCGGCCATCGTCGGAGTTTTTTATAGTACTATGAATCTTAGTTATTGGGAATATAAAACTTGGTTATCCAACATTGATTTTACTATTGTTGGGAGTGGTATTGTGGGTCTTAATTGCGCATATTATTTGAGCAAAAAACATCCAAAAGCGAAAATCCTTATTCTTGAAAAAGGAACTTTACCCCAGGGTGCGAGCACAAAAAATGCGGGATTTGCATGTTTTGGTAGTATTTCAGAAATTGTTAACGACCTTAAAACCCATTCTCAGGAAGAAGTGTTAGAATTGGTGAGAAGCAGATTGGAAGGGATTCAATTATTACGCACTACTCTAGGGGATTCCAAAATTGATTTTCAACGCTACGGTGGGCATGAACTTTTTTTAAAGGAAAACACTGAATTATTTAGCGATTGTTCTGAAGCACTAGGGAACATTAATAAGTTGCTTAAGCCGGTTTATGGGGAAGATGCATATTATTTCCAGCCAAACATTTTTAACTTTAACAAGATTCAAAATCAATATATCTCCAGTCGGTTTGAAGCACAAATTAATACCGGAAAAATGATGAATTCTTTGCTGTCATTGGTCAGTCATTCCGGTGTAAATATTTTAAACTCCATTGGAGTTACTTCCTTTGATGACGGCAAGGGAACCGTAAAGGTTTACACCAATCAATTTGAATTTGAGACAAGAAAACTTATTATCGCGACAAATGGATTTGCTAACGAGCTTTTAGGTGAAGAGGTTAAGCCAGCAAGAGCACAGGTATTGATTACAAAACCCATCAAAAATCTTCAGATTAAAGGAACTTTTCATCTGGATGAGGGGTTTTATTACTTCAGAAATATTGAGAATCGTATTCTTTTAGGCGGGGGCAGAAATCTGGATTTTAAAACAGAAGAAACAGCAGAATTTGGACAAACAGAACTAATTCAGGATCGCCTGGACAGCATGTTACAAGAAATCATTTTACCTCACACAGATTTTGAAATTGAACGCAGATGGAGCGGGATTATGGGGATAGGTAAGACAAAGAGACCAATTGTAAAGCAACTTTCCGATAACTTAATATGCGGAGTAAGGCTGGGAGGTATGGGGATCGCCATAGGTAGCCTGGTGGGAAAAAATTTAGCTGATTTAGCCTGATATGGAAATTTCAGTAGCCATCAAGGATGAATTGCGCAGATTTTGTGAATCATACGCAGGGGATAGGATTGGACGTATCCAAAATAATATAAAAAGCATTAACGATTCTCTAAAATCTGAGACAAAGAGTAGCGCTGGAGATAAGCATGAAACGGGGAGGGCTATGATTCAACTTGAAAGGGAGAAGCTGGGGCATCAGCTATATGAAGCGGAAAAGATGAGACAGACTTTAGCTGGTATTACTAGTCTGCCAAGCCGCACAAATATTGGTCAGGGCAGTCTTGTGATTACCACAGAAGGAGTGTATTATATTTCAATTTCGGCGGGAGCGTTCAAAAAGGGCGCTGCCCAAATATATTGTATTTCTTCACTTAGCCCTATTGGAAAAAAGTTATTAGGGAAATCTAAAGGTCATTGTTTTGACTTTAATCAAAAGACGATTTGTATTAAAAAGGTTCTTTAATGCATATAATAATGGAATTCTGATGGAAAATAAAGGAATCTTCATTTATTAGTGATAATAACCTTTTTACAAAAATTGAGCATCTGAATTACGGGTTGGAGCCTGTACAAAATCCGGAAATTTATGTAAAAACAGGACTCCTTACTCATGCAGAAAACCAAGAAATAGGGGCCAGTGGAGTTAACTCTATGCAAAAAATTCTTTCCCCAATGGCAGTCTGTTAATGACAGGAACCGGGATAGTAAGTCTACTGATTTTACTTTGCGAAAAGGGGATGAAATTTAAATTTAAATTGATGGAATTGGCACTTTAATAAATACTGTTGTCCAATAATTTATTCAATCATCTTCCGGTTTTTTCCGGCTCGTTTTCTTCTTTGCTACCACTCTTTTACTTTTTAATCGTTTTTCTACCGAAGCCTTAGAAGGAGAAGTTTTTTTACGTTTTTTTGGAATTTTTAACGCTTCCTCAATTAGTTTTAGTAATCGGTCTTCTGCAATTTCCCTATTCCTATGTTGGCTCCGGGATTCGTCACAATGAACCAGGAGTTTGTTTTCTGATGTAAGTCGTTTATTGAGTTTTTTATATAAGCGCTCTTTTTCAGATTCATTAAACGCGTTGGAACGAGCCAGGTTTAAAATAAGTTCGACTTTTGTGGATACTTTATTAACATGCTGGCCACCTGCACCACCACTACGGACAGCTCTGAACTTTAATTCCTGTAAAATCAAGTCTTTGTTCATTGTGCAAAGTTCGATTAGAGTTTTAGCCTTTGGTTAATTGTTTCAAGAGAAATATTGAGATAAACTTCTTTTTCAATCTTCATATTCCGTTCTGAATGGAAATAAACTATTTGCTCTTCTGTTAGTCCTTCAACTAGATAATGACTTCCCATCGGATATGTTTTTTTTACGACCACAGGAAGACCTGAATTTTCGGATACCTTGAATTCATGAGCGTAAACAATAATTTTACGTTTGGTATCTGCATATGATTTGATAATATTAATAGGGACCATATTGGCTTCTCCAAAAAGAGAAGCAATATAAAGGTTTCCGGGATTCTTATATAGTTCAAGAATAGGTTCCTGAGCTAATATTTGTGTATCCTTTAATACGAGTACTCGATCTGCAAATGGCAGTATATCATTGTGGTCATGAGTAGCGGTTAAGCAGGTTATCTTCTCCTGCTTCAGATAGTTAAATAAATTTCTTCTTAAGCTGTTTTTTCGAAAATTATCTATATGACTGAATGGTTCATCCAATAGCAGCACCTCAGGTTTCTGGGCCAAAGCCCTGGCAAGAGCAACACGCTGTTGCTGTCCAATGCTCAGATGCTTTACTTTGGTTTTTGCAAAGCTTTTCATTTCGATAATATCAAGCAACTCTTCAGTACGCTCTTTTAGTTCTTTGGGATAAAATACGGAAAGATATTCAGAAATATTTTCAGCCACGGTAGTAACTCCCATTAGGTCGAACCCCTGCGACATATACTTCATGTACGACTCTCCGGGAACAAGATTATGAAGAGGCCCCTTAACTTTTTTCCTTCCCCAGGATATATTTCCCTGAGCCGGCTGAAGAGATCCGTAAACTAGTTGTAATAGAGTGCTTTTACCACAACCGCTTTCACCCATTATTCCCAGATGTTCACCTCTCTCAACAGAGAAGCTAATATCATCAAGTACGGGATCCTTGTTATAGGCAAAAGATAGATCGGTTATTTTTAACATGATTATACTCTTAAACGACTTCTAAAAAAAAATCCGTTTCTACAGAAACGGATTTTGCTCTGAATTATTGATAGTTACTCTCTAAATTCCTTTATGACCGCCTTATTTGGTAATTCCTTATAGTTCATATTATAAAGGGTAAATGCAAAAATATCGGCATATTGCTCAATTATTTTACTGACAGGGGTCCCTGCTCCATGACCGGCTTTAGTTTCAATGCGAATAAGAATAGGGTTAGGACCTGACTGCTTCTCCTGAAGTTCGGCCGCAAATTTAAAACTATGAGCCGGTACAACCCGGTCATCATGGTCTCCTGTTGTAATCAAGGTTGCAGGGTATTCGACCCCTTCTTTGACATTGTGAATGGGGGAATAACCTTTTAGATACTTAAACATTTCTTCACTATCTTCAGAAGTGCCGTAATCATAATGCCATCCCGCTCCTGAAGTGAAAGTATGATAACGAAGCATGTCCAGGACACCTACAGCCGGTAGAGCTACTTTTATTAGATCGGGTCTTTGGGTCATGGTGGCCCCAACTAAGAGACCTCCATTAGAACCTCCACTTATTGCCAGGTTTTCCGATGAGGTATATTTGTTCACTATAAGGTACTCTGCAGCAGCTATAAAATCGTCAAACACATTTTGCTTTTTGGTTTTTATACCGGAATCATGCCATTTTTTCCCATATTCTCCACCACCTCGCAAATTAGCTACAGCATAAACACCTCCTTGTTCTATCCAAACGGCATTGACAATACTGAAAGAAGGGGTAAGACTTATATTGAATCCACCATAGCCATAAAGAATAGTGGGGTTTTTGGAACTGAGTTTAAGTCCCTTTTTATAGGTTATAATCATTGGGATTTCTGTTCCATCTTTGGATGTATAGAATACCTGCTTAGACTCATAATCTTCCGAATTAAAATCAATTTCCGGTTTCCAGTAGGGGACATAATGACCTGTTTCCACGTCGTATTTATAAGAGGAACCAGGAGTGTAATAATTAGTAAATGAAAAGTAGAATTCTTTTTCTTCCTTTTTACCACCAAAACCACTTACACTGCCTATTCCAGGAAGCTCTATTTCACATATAAGTTTACCATCATAATCATACTGAAAAACTTTGGAGATGGCATCTATCATATATTCTGCAAAGAAGTAACCCCCGCCGGTATTTGGACTAAGGACATTCTCTGTTTCAGGAATAAAATCTACCCAGTTTTCCTGACCTGGATCTGAAGCATCTACCGTTATGATCTTCTTATTAGGAGCATCTAAATTGGTAATTATATAAAGTTTTGAGCCTATATTTTCAATGACATTACTATCTGAATCTTCATGATCTAATACAGTAAACAGCTTACTGCCCGGCATTTTCAGATCTTTTAAATAAAGCTTATTACCTGAGGTAGAATTTGCAGCTGAAATAAGCAGATAATTATTATCCTCAGTCACGCTTCCGCTAATATACCTGTGTTTTTCTTCAGGAATACCTCCAAAAATTAATGCATCTGTACTTTGCGGAGTACCCAACTTATGGTAATAAAGTTTATGTTGGTCTGTCTTAGCAGAGAGTTCACTACCTTCAGGTTTATCATAACTTGAATAATATAAACCTTCATTACCATACCAGGAAAGTCCACTAAATTTTACATCAATGAGCGTGTCTTCAACAATAGTCTTCCCTTCGGTCTCCATAACAATTACTTTCCTCCAGTCACTACCTCCCTCTGAAATGGAGTAAGCAGCCATAGAACCATCTTTTGTAAAACTCAACCCCATTAATGAAGTAGTTCCATCTTCCGAAAAATCATTTGGATCTAAAAAAACTTCGGCTTCATGATTGTCCTTTTGACGATATACTACATATTGGTTTTGCAAACCATCATTCTTATAAAAGTAGGTGTAATCACCCTCCTTGAACGGGGAACTAAGCTTCTTATAGTTCCATAGTTGCTCTAATCTATTCTTCAGATCTTTCCTGAATGGTAATTTTGCCAAATAGCCAAAAGTGACAGCGTTTTCTTCTCTAACCCATCTTTCCGTTTCTTCGCTCCGGTCATCTTCTAACCAGCGATAAGGATCGTTAACTGAGGTCCCAAAATAGTTGTCAACAGTATCTGCTTTTTTAGTCAATGGATAATTTTTTAAAGACCAAAAATACCATAAAAAAAGCTTCAAATACTAATGCACCAAATGGTTTTAACAGATATTAAAATGGAGCCATCAGAGGAGTTCTTTGTCCACCAGGTATTCTGCTATTTGAATGGCATTGGTAGCGGCACCTTTTCGGAGATTATCAGCAACTATCCACATATTTAGAGTGTTTCGCTGCGTTTCATCTCTTCGTATTCGTCCTACAAAAACATCATCTTTATCATGGGCATAAACCGGCATTGGATAAGTGTTGGTATCCGGATTGTCCTGTACAACAACTCCTGGGGTATTGCTCAGAATTCTTCTTACTTCATTTAATTCAAAGTCGGATTCAAATTCAACATTAACAGATTCAGAATGACCTCCTGCCGTAGGAATTCGCACAGCGGTAGCTGAAATTGAAAAAGTGCGGTCGTCAAGTATCTTCTGAGGCTCCCTGGCCAATTTCATTTCTTCTTTGGTATAACCATTTTCCATAAAAGTGTCACAATGGGGCAGGGCGTTCCTGTTGATAGGATATGGATATGCCATTTCACCTTGTATTCCGGCCATTTCATTCTCTAACTGTTTTACAGCTTTTACCCCTGTTCCGGAAACGGATTGGTAGGTTGAAACTATGACTCGTTTCATTTTATATTTGACATGCAATGGCGCCAGTACCATAACAAGTTGAATAGTTGAACAATTGGGATTGGCAATTATTTTATCTGTTTTGGATAATTTATTTGCGTTGATTTCAGGAACGATCAATTTTTTTTCAGGATCCATACGCCAGGCCGATGAATTATCAATTACCGTGGTTCCAGCTGCTGCAAATTTTGGCGCCCATGTTAGTGATGTATCTCCGCCGGCAGAAAAAATAGCTAAATCCGGACGTGCAGCTACGGCATCAGCAAGGCCAATAACGCTAATGGATTGCCCATTATAGGATATCTTTTTTCCGACAGATCGCTCGGAGGCGACCAATAATAGTTCAGTTATTGGAAAATCCCGCTCTTTAAGCACTTTTAGCATTACTTCGCCAACCATTCCAGTTGCGCCAACTACAGCTACTTTCATGTTTTTATTATTTTGTACTCAAAGGTATTGCAACCAATGTTGATGAACAAGATTTTTTATTGGAACTATAGAAAAATAACAAATTGTTATAAATAGAACAATTATAAAAAAATGGCCACCAATCTGCTTTGCGAAAACTAATTGGTGGCCTTTAAGTTAGTATAGTAATGTAGCGGTTACTCCCGTAAAAGGAGTTTCATTTATTATTATTTTTTTAATAAATCTCTTATTTGTATTAAAAGTTCTTCCTGACTTGGACCTGATGGTGCAGGCGGTGCAGGCGGAGTTTTTGTTTTGTTATAAGACTTAACAAGAAGAAACATAACAAATCCTACAATAAGTAAATTAACAATGGTATTTACCCATGCTCCCCATCGAATTGCATTTTCGGCCACATAGCCAGCTTCTCCTTCAACCCCTGAGGTCTCTGTTAGGATATATTTTAAATTTGCAAAATCTACACCACCGGCAAATTCGCCCACAATGGGCATAATAATGTCGGCGACAAAGCCATTAATAACAAGGCCTAGGGCGCCTGCCATAATTACAGCAACTGCAAAATCAATTACATTGCCGGTCATGATGAAATTCTTGAATTCTTTTAACATGTTATTAGTTTTTAAATGGTTAGGTAATAAATGCGGCAGCAATATACTAAAAATAATTATTCTTAACAATCTGTTAATTATTTGATTATGCCCCCGTAATTACTCTTTTAACTCTTTGAGAAATACCGCTTATAAGTTCATAGGAAATTGTGTTTGCACCAGCTGCGAAAGTCTCGGCGGAATGCTCTTTTCCAAATACAACTACTTCATCACCTTCCTTGCATTCAATACCCGTTATATCTATCATGATCATATCCATACAAACATTTCCAATAATTGGGGCCTCCTTACCATTCACTAAAACCGAAGCTTTACCATTACCATATTGTCTTCCAATTCCATCAGCATGCCCAAGAGGCAAAGTTGCCGTTTTTTGGTATTGCTGAGCGGTAAAGGCCCTATTGTAACCTACACTTTCATTAGGTTCTATATTATGTATCTGCGAGATTATTGTTTTTAATGTAGCCACAGGTCGCAACTTGGCATCATACCTGGCTTCATTTCCATATCCGTAGAGGCCAATACCACTTCGCACCATTTGGAATTGTGCTTCAGGATAATTGAATATCCCGGAGGTATTGAGAATATGCATAAATGGTCTAATTTTCAGTTGGGAAGCAAATTCCTCGGCAATCTTTTCAAAGGATTTAATTTGATTTTTACTAAATTCTGCTTCAGACTTGTCTTCGGAGGCGGCCAAATGAGAAAATATTGATTTTATTTGCAATTCTTCTCTATCCACAAGCTGATGGATAATATAGTCAATATCATTTTCCCAAAATCCAAGCCTGTTGAGGCCTGTGTTGAATTTTAAGTGGACTGGATAAGCCTTTTGCTTTTGTGCCTTTGCAGCCTTGATGAACTCTCGGAGTGTTCTGGGGGAATATAGACTGGGTTCCAGGCAATATTTTATAACCATTGTATAATTGGAAGGCTGCGCATGCAAAACAAGTATTGGTGTTTTGATCCCTGCCTCCCTTAAAACCTTTCCTTCATGGGCATAAGCCACCGCCATATAATCTACTCCTAGTTTTTCCAGTTTTTTTGCAATAATCACGGAATCATTTCCATAGGCAAAAGCCTTAACCACAGCTAAAAACATGGTTGAAGGATGTATTTTGGTTCTTATATAATTGTAATTATGTTCTAAAGCCGCAAGATCCAACTCCAGTGTAGTCTCTTTAGCTCTGGGCATTGGTATCTTTTTTATTTTGCTTTATCTCCTCAGCTTGTACCTTCATTTTATTAATTTTTTCTTTAAGCATCGCTTTGTAAAATGCAGCCCGGCTTAAAGGTTCGTATTCTTCTGTTTCTCCCAGCAGCACTAATTTATCATTATTAGATTTTCTAAAACTATAATTGGCTAGATTGCCGGTACGTGTGCAAATAGCATGAACTTTAGTTACGTATTCTGCAGTAGCCATTAAAGCCGGCATTGGCCCGAAAGGATTACCTTTAAAATCCATATCGAGTCCGGCAACAACAACTCGTATCCCCATATTTGCGAGATCATTGCAAACAGTTACAATTTCATCATCAAAAAACTGAGCTTCATCTATTCCAACTACATCACAGTCGTCTGCCAGAAGCCGGATATTTGCCGCCGCCGGTACAGGGGTTGAACGAATTTCGTTTTCATCATGAGAGATTACCTTCTCTTCATGATATCTTGTGTCTACAATTGGCTTAAATATTTCTACTTTTTGCTTTGCAAACTGGGCTCGTTTAAGCCTGCGAATCAGTTCTTCCGTTTTGCCGGAAAACATTGAGCCACAGATAACCTCTATCCAACCGAATTGTTCTTTGTGATTAACAGTGTTTTCGAGAAACATTTTGTAATTTTAAACCAAAGTAAGGGGTTTAATCCCTAAATAATGAAACGAATTATAAAAGTATTAAAAAAGATAGACCTTTACTGTTTAGTCTAAACAAAAAGAAATGAAGCGAAAACTGAAAGAGGAATTAATTAAGATGTCCACAGATATAATTACATCAAAGGGTCTTACGGAGATGGAGATACCGGAATTATATGAAGCTGCGAAAAATCTGTACGAGAAATTGACCGTTCTTAAGTTTATTGATGAAAAACTCAACGATATTGAAATTGACGTGTCCAAAAATGTTATTGCATCCAGGTTTGAGAAAATGGCCAATGCCGTAATGAATGAAAATAAATCGTTTCCCGAAAACAATCCGCACGACGAAGATATTATTACTCAGGGAATTGATACCATAAAAGGTATGGTATCTGAAATGCCTAATGATGAGGATAATGATAGGCTATTTGCAGAATTTGTTGCAAAACCTGAGACCACGAAGGCCGATAACAACAAAACCTCTGCAGATATTTCACAAGCGGTAAAAGAAGTTTCCAAGTCAAAATCGTTGAATGACAAACTCACAAATAAAGAAATAACCGTAGGTTTAAACGACAGACTTGCTTTTGTTAAACAACTTTTTGATGATAGCACAGAAGACTTCAACAGGGTAATTTCACAACTGAACACCATTGATTCCTATGAACGCTCTATGGCCTTTATTGAAAATATGGTTAAGCCAGATTACAATCAATGGGCAGAAAAAGAAGAATACGAAATCAGGTTTCTTGCTCTTATTGAGCGTAGATTCTCATAAATTCTCGTATCGGATTTACTGCGATTATAAGAAATGTATATTGCTCATACTGCCTTAAAAGGAGGGTAAGATCTTAAAACAGTGCTGACAGGCAAGTTATTTATTGTTCCAACACCTATTGGAAATTTGGAGGATATTACCTTTAGAGCTATAAAAGTTCTTAAGGAAGTAAACCTGATATTGGCGGAAGATACCCGAACAAGCAATAAACTTTTAAAGCACTATAATATAGACACCCCAATGCAGAGCCATCATATGCATAATGAACATAAAACGGTAGATGGTATTGTACAAAGGCTTAAAAGTGGTGAGCAAATTGCACTAATTTCTGATGCCGGTACTCCGGCTATTTCCGATCCGGGTTTTTTACTTAGCAGAGCCAGTATTGAACAGGGAATAGAAATTGAATGTCTGCCAGGAGCTACCGCTTTTGTTCCCGCACTTGTTAATAGTGGCCTTCCGAATGACCGCTTTGTTTTTGAAGGCTTCCTGCCAATAAAAAAAGGCAGGCAAACCAGATTAAATGATCTGTCAGAAGAAACTCGAACTATGGTTTTCTATGAGTCTCCACATAAGCTTTTAAAGACTTTATCACAATTTGTAACCAATTTTGGTCCCAAACGATCAATTTCGGTATCCAGGGAACTTACTAAAATTTATGAAGAAACCATTAGAGGAACGGTAAAGGAAGTTCTTGAACATTACACAGAAAAACCACCTAAGGGAGAAATAGTAATTGTGGTATCAGGAAAGAAATAATGCAAAAACTACCATCAGAAATACGTGGTTGTGAGGTTTGCAAGGCACATTTGCCTTTAGGGCCAAGACCAATCGTGGCGGCAAATCCAAATTCCAAGATTGTAATCATAGGTCAGGCACCAGGAACTAAAGTCCATAAAACTGGAGTGCCTTGGAATGACCCTAGCGGTAGGCAATTAAGAAAGTGGCTCGGAGTTATTTATGCGTGTTTTATGATGAATCTAAAATTGCATTGATCCCTATGGGATTTTGTTATCCCGGCAAGGGAAAGTCGGGCGATTTACCCCCGAGGTCCGAATGCGCTCCATTATGGCACGCACCCATGTTAGACAAATTACCCAATTTGGAATTAGTGCTATTAATAGGTATGTACGCCCAAAAGTATTACCTAAGAAATGCGGCCAAGAAAACGCTGACCGAAACTGTGGCAGCTTACGAAACCTATCTTCCTAAATATTTGCCTTTGCCACACCCGTCTCCACGAAATCGGTTTTGGGTGACAAAAAATCCTTGGTTTGAAAAGACCGTACTTGTTAAACTTCAAAAAGAGGTAAATAATATTTTAGTCGATTGATATAGATGAATATTCAATCATTGTTTCTAAAAAAAGTTCTAATTTTTACGTAGGGAATGGGATAGTAAGGTATTTAGTAGATTTTGGCAAGTATTAATTGATTATATTTGATAAGAGACAGACCCATGATACACTTAAAAAAAACCATACTGATAGTGGTAAGTTTTTTATTTGTTGCCTGTAGTGGTGATGATAGTCCAATTGATGCCATCGTTGTACAAATAGAACCTAGAACAGTAGAGGAGGTTACTGCAGATTTTTTAAGTTTGGATATTCAACCCGGAATAAATGATTTTTCGCTAGAATCGTTGGAAAGGGGAAGATTTTGGAACTTTAGAGTAATAGCACCTACTGAAGCATCAGAGAATAACAGAAGACCATTGGTTATTGCATTGCACGGTGCTTCAGGCGGTAGTGCAACTGCACACCAAAATACAAGCTGTTATGTTGAGCCAGGGTTAGCTGCGTTAGATGCATTTATTATTAGCCCCAATGCCGGTAATGAACAATGGTTTGATGGATTTAATCAAAACCAGGTCGATGCTTTGACGGATTTAGCCAAAACGCATTGGTTTGTGGATACAAATAAAGTTCTGGTAACGGGATATAGCAATGGCGGAAATGCAAGTTGGCTTTATGCTGATATATTCCCTCAACACTTCACAGCATCGATTGCCATGGCTAGTTCTTATGATCCGGAAAGAGCAGATGGAAGTATTTCTACATTTTCAATCCCTATATATGTTATACACAGCAATTCGGATGAGCTCTTCCCAGTTTCACAAACCGAAATATTTGTAAATAAAGCAATTAGCGCAGGTTCAGTAGTTGAATTTGTTATTGTTGATGGATTATCTCATTACACGCCATGTGAATATGTTACTCACTTACAGGAAGCCGTAAATTGGGTTGTAACTAATGTTTGGTAGCTATAACAGTGTAGTGCCTAGAGAAATTAAAGCCTATCTATTGAACTAAACTGAAATGCCCCCTGTAAGTAACCGTATTTTCATTTTGATTAGTTACGCTTACCAAAAACCAATAATCAGAGGGAGGAAGTTTTTGACCGTTGAAATTACCATTCCATTCCGATTCAGGTCTTATGTCTTTTAGCAGCTTACCATACCTATCAAATATTTGAATATTAGAAATTGAGTATCTATTTGTATCTAATCCCCTCACCGTCCATGTGTCATTAGAGCCATCTCCGTTTGGAGTGAAAAACTTAGGAAACCCCAGCACATAGATTTCCTTTTGTGACACACCACATTCATTACTGACATAAACATTGTGAACACCTGGAGGCACATTTAGAAAAACATTCTCAGGCTGAAAAACCCCACTAGAATTATCTAAATTATAAGTCAAATTAGGATTTTCAGGGGAAAAAACAGTAACCGTTCCGTTGTCTATATTTACGTTGACATCGGTTATAATAGGCGGTGTTGTTTTGTTGATATGGTACGTTTTTGAAATATGACAGCCGGTAAGCCTATCTATTACCTTAAGGGTTATGGTCTGTTCATTGCTAATTATAATTTCATTGGTCGTCTGACCATCTGACCATTCATACCAAAAGGACAGCTCCAAATCATATGGAATACCCGAATTTAGAGTTAAAGGAAAACTAAAATCGCAAACCGTAAGGTCGATGTCTTCTGAACTTATAGGAGGTAACGGACTAACATTTAGATTAAATAAGCCAGATCCAAGGCATGATCCATTATTTACGGCATAAAAGTACATAGCTTCACCTGAAGATTCGTACATACCTGTAATTGAATTCGAATTATCTACCGCATTTTCAATAGAATCGAAAAACAAAATTTCTGTTGTGCCCGGCAAGAAATTAAGGGACCTTATGCTATTCATTTGTTCATCCAAATCAAAAGATGACATTCCATTTCCAAAATCACAATTAGATATATCAGCTGCAGCCAATACAGTACTTGGAGTTGCAATCAATTGCAATTGTCCTAAACTGTAACAATCGGAACCATTCTCAAATACTTTTGTGGTAATTACTTGATCGGGAATAGTATTCATATAAAACTGCGGCAAAGAATTTTGATTGTATATATCGTTTTCGGCCTCAGTGTCATTCAAATAAAAATAAACAGCGGCCTGCTCTGGGTTATTTGAAATATCAGCAATACTATTATTTAAATTAAATGTTGAAAGACCATCCGCTGAATTAGTATCGAAAAAGTCGCAAATAGATAGGCCTACTGAAGAATTAATAATTGGAGGAGTAGTAAATGACACCTTTGCCGCACCTAAATATTGAATATCACAATCAACATCATTTGATGTAACAATCAGTTCGTAAGTACCTGAGTCATTAGTGCCAGTTGTATTAATTGATAGTTTATGTGGAGGTGTTGGAAGAGGTAATGGCTTAGGAAAACCTGCAGAATTAAATGTCCATGAATAATCCGCTCCTGGAATATCAGGGCCTTCAAGAATATAGCTTGAATCAGTACAGAGAGACAGGTCAGTACTATTTAGAGTCAAGGGTTCATAAGGATTGACAATATTTATTCTTTGCGTATAAAAGAATGACTGTACGAAAGGTGGCAGGCCTTGCATTGAAAAACTATCTCCTCCAAAGTATATATAATCTTCTTCAAAATTGCAAGCTGTCCCATCAAGTTCTGGATTATGAATAACATCCAAATAATTAGTTCCAACAGTATATTCCTCTGGTATAGTGACATAAATTTTCAAATCCGGCCCCAGCTGTAACCCACCTCTAAAAGCAGATTCCTTATGAATTAAAACTTTTGAGTTAGCTATAGCATCACTTTTTAAATTAAATTGATATAATCTATATGTATTAGTTTCAGGTTGAATGGTAGACACATAAAGTTTATTGGTTTGAGATGAAAACTCCACACCATATGGACTCTCAACCTGATTAGAAAAAAGAGATAGTCCGTCATTCAATACCTGCCCGGTTATATGGTCAAAACTATAAAGAAAACAACCAATCGTCTCAGAAGAATTTCCCTGATGGGCAGCAACAATTTTTGTACCATCAGGAGAAACCTTTAAATACCCTCTAGAGCCATAATCTGCTATAAAATCCACTTGAGAAATGACCGGAACCGGATCAACGCCATTCTCATCTACCTTATATGAATAATACAAATCACGAACCAAAGAAATAACCCAAGTTGTATTGCATTCACCTCCTTGAACTGCAGTCATTTTTTCGGACCATTGGCTACCCACATGACCATCCGTAAGATTAACATTGCTTCCAACAACTTCTCCCAATCCTCCATTTAAGGATAAGTCAATTGTATAATAATTATAACCGTTTGGAGTAATAGTAGAGCCAACGGTAAATAAATAATAAATATTAGGGTCTAATGGTTTTGGGATGATAATAGCAGATTGTGTACTAGACTCATCTCCCAGTAAGCCTGTACCATTCGGCATAATATCATCATACCTATCCCAAACGGTAGACCCATCTGAATAGAACAAAAGATTTCCATCACTATCGGATATAGATGCGCAGCCTTCCAAAGTATTCAGTTCTCCCCTCAAGACAATTGGTGGGTCAGAAAGGTTGAAAAACTGTAATCCAACCCTTTCTCCAAACAACCATTTACTTGCCTCTCTTTGAGATAGACATGTTAAACTACAAAAGAGCAATATAATTGTAATACTAGACCTCAACAGTTTTCGATTTTAAAGGTTTAAAAAAGGGACTATTTTTATCCGAGGGAAAAAAATGGAAATATAAGGTACAAATAAAAAAATAAATCAATGGAATTGCATTGTTCTAAGGTGTTATGGATCATTATTATGATTAGCACTGGAAGTACTGATTTTAGTTCTATTCAACTAAATATGTTTCCCCTTTTCCCATCCATATTTACCCAAATAGAGCTCACCGCTTTCTACAGCTCCATCCTCAATTGTTGTTCCCATAGAATCGTTCCAACGGTTTAGGTAACCAAATAGAGAAATTACTCCTAACATTTCAACAATCTCTCCTTCATTCCAATACTTATGCAATTGGGTCTTTATGTTTTGATCTACCGCATTGGGAACCTGTGAAGCGGCCAGGGAAAAATCGAGAGCAGCACGTTCAGCTTCCGAAAAGGCAGCATGGGTTCTGTACTCCCAAATATTATCCAATTGCTCTTGTTCGGCACCGTAGCGTTCTGCAGCCCTTATTGCATGTGCCTGGCAATAGCGACAACCGGTTGCATTACTGCTGACCCAGGCAATCATTCGCTTAAGTGCAGATGTTACCTTTCCTTCATTGGCCATAACCGCCTTATTTAGGTTAATAAAAGCCTTGGATATTGCAGGTCTATGTTGCATGGTGAGTACAGAATTTGGACAAAACCCAAGGGTCTCATTGAAGAATTCTGCTAATTCTTTGGTTTGAGTATCATGATTAGGATCAAGAGGTTGTACAAGTGGCATAGCGGTCGTATTTTTGTACTCCACAAGAAACGAAAAAATATGAGCACAACAAATCAAATTACCACCAAATGGCTGGGGAACATGGCTTTTGAGAGTAATAATCCATCCGGATTAAGTTTAACCATAGATGCCGGTCCTGATGATGGGGGAGATGGCAATGGCCTTAAACCTAAAGCTCTTATGCTGTCTGCTTTAGCCGGGTGTTCGGGTCTTGATGTTGCTATGCTTATCAAAAAAATGAAACTTGATGTGAAGGAATTCAGTATAGAAACTATTGCTAACCTTACAGATGAACATCCCAAATACTATGATGCCGTTACCGTAGAATACCATTTTTGGGGAGGCAACCTGGAAGAAAAAAAATTGCAAAGAGCCGTAGATCTTTCAGTTGAAAAG
Source organism: uncultured Eudoraea sp. (assembly GCA_965363995.1). GTDB lineage: Bacteria > Bacteroidota > Bacteroidia > Flavobacteriales > Flavobacteriaceae > Eudoraea. Next base: position 6 of record CBDTVZ010000016.1, on the reverse strand, counting down.
TATTGT
>CBDTVZ010000015.1:0-21402 GCA_965363995.1 uncultured Eudoraea sp. | reverse complement strand
TTAGTGCAGCTATTTCAATATCCGGCATTACCCCTCCGCCATCTTCAACTTTTCTACCATTTTTAGTCTTATACTCATTAAATTTTGTGGTTTTTACCGCATTCCCATTTTCATCTCTGTTCCAATAATCCAAAGATTGAATACAACGGCCGGAAGGTGTATAATATCTGGAGATGGTAACTTTTAGTTGAGTTCCATAAGTAAGCCGGAGAGGTCGCTGAACCAATCCCTTGCCAAAGCTTCGCGCCCCAATAATTACAGCGCGATCGAGGTCCTGCAGACTTCCTGAAACAATTTCACTGGCCGAAGCACTTCCGCCATTTACTAAAACAACCAATGGGATCTCTTTATCAAAAGGCTGATTTTTTGTTTTGTATTCACGGTTGAACTTTTTTACTTTGGATTTGGTAGTTACAATCAGCTCTCCTTTAGGCACAAAGAGATTTGTAACATTAATTGCTTCAGATAAGAGCCCTCCCGGGTTTCCTCTTAGATCTAAAATAATTTGCTCAGCACCTTTCCCCTTTAAATCGCGAAGAGCTGCCTTAGTCTGGGAAGTGGCCTTTGCATTAAATTTGGAAAGCACTATGTAGCCTGTATTTTCATTTACCATGTTGTAAAAAGGGACGGCATCAACTTCTATAGCCTCTCTTTCAATAATAGTCGTATTTATTTTACCTTGTCTTTCGTAGGTTACTTCAACTTTGGTATTGTTGGCTCCTTTTAATAATTCACTTGCATCATCTTTAAAATCCGAAATGGAGATGTCTCCAATTTTAATAATTTCATCTCCCGATTTTAAACCTGCTTTATCTGCCGGATAACCTTTATATGGTTCAATAATTATCAGTTTATTATCAGATGAACGGACTAAAGATCCAATCCCGGAATATTCTCCCGCATTATTTATTTTATAAGCCTCAACGTCCTGTTCATTCAGGAATTTAGTATATGGGTCAAGATCTTCCAGCATATTCTTAATGGCAGTATCCATAAGTTCTGCAGGATTGGTCTCATCTACATAATTCATATTTAACTCCTTAAACAAGGTGGTAAAAATTTCTATCTGTTTAGCAATTTCAAAAAAATCACTTTTAAAACCACTTCCAACGACAAGCATGACAATCGCTATGGTCGGGATTAGTATTTTTTTACTTAATAGTGTTTTCATCAGGTGCTTTTTTTAAAAATTTCTGTAGAATTATCCGCATATTCTTTTCTACTTCTTCGTATTGAGGCATATCTTTTCCAAGGTATAAAAATAGAAACGCAAAGCTTCCCTCGATGTTGTTAAAAATTTCTTCTTTGTTTAGCCTGTAGCTTTCTCTTAACAGTCTTTTAATGCGATTTCTTTTTACGGCACTTTTAAAATTTCTTTTGGGCACGGTAACCCCACATTGAATTTTTGTTTTGACCGGGATTTTTATGTCCAAATAGATTAGCTTTAAAGGATAGCTGGTAATAGATTTTCCTTCTTCAAAAATCTCACGAATGAGGCTCTCGCTTTTTAATTTTTCTTTTTTTGGAAATTTTGAGGACATAACGCCGCTAAATTAAACAATAAAAACCATGCCCTGGAAGTATGATATTTATCATATTTATCCGTGTGCTAGGATTTTATCTTGCATTGGATTATATTTCAAGATTATACGCCTAAATACGACTTATTATGGGGGAATTGAATGTAAAAAAGATTACGAAGAACGAGGATAAAGTCGGGTATATTGATCAGTTGCTTACAGACATTGAAGCACTTGAATATATGCTGGAAAATGAAATGTTTAAAAAGAGGCCTGTGCGCATTGGAGCAGAGCAGGAATTCTGTCTTGTTGATGAAAACTGGGAGCCTACGAATAAGGCAGATAAAATCCTTGAAGATATCAATGACCCTCATTTTACTTCTGAGCTAACGCTTTATAACCTGGAAATCAACATGGATCCTCTTGCATTGAAGGATCGATGTTTTTCTGAGTTGCACAAACAATTAAAAGAATTGCTTGAGAAAGCAAAATCAAGCGCAACCAAACACGGCACCAAAGTTATTCTAACCGGAATATTACCCACAGTAGACACGAAGTTTTTAGAATCGTCATATATGACGCCGTTAAAGCGCTATCAGGTTTTAAACGAGGCAATTAAAGATATCAGGAAAGACGATATAGAGCTACACATAAAAGGGGTAGACGAGGTAAACCTTCATCATAACACCATACTGTATGAAGGCTGTAATACAAGCTTCCAATCACATCTTCAAATTGATGCAGATAATTTTGCAGATACTTACAACTGGGCACAAGCTATTGCAGGCCCGATACTTTCTATATGCACCAATTCTCCTGTGCTACTTGGTCAGGAATTATGGGAAGAGACACGAATTGCACTATTTACTCAAAGTGTTGACACCAGAGCAAGCACCTTCATTCTCAATGAAAAGGAATCAAGAGTAGGTTTCGGTAATGATTGGGTTTCAGGATCTATAGCGGATTATTATAAAGATGCCGTAATCAGATTTAGAAGCCTGTTAACTACCGACTTTGATACCGATAGCATGACGATGCTTAAAAGCGGGCAAACGCCAAAATTAAGGGCATTAGGGCTTCACAATGGGACTATTTATAAGTGGAACAGGCTTTGCTACGGTGTAACGGACAATGTACCTCACGTGAGAATTGAAAATAGATATATGCCTTCCGGACCTACCACCGATGATGAAATTGCAAATATGATGTTATGGGTAGGGGTAATGATGGGGCGGCCGAAAGCCTTTGATAAAATTCATAATAAAATGAATTTTAATGATATAAAAGGCAACTTCTTCAACGCCGCGAGGTATGGTATGGCCGCACAGTTTCAATGGGATGGAAAACTGATTAGTAGCCAGGAATTACTACTTGACCACTTTTTACCCATGGCATTCAGAGGACTTTATAGCATGGGTGTTGCACCAAGAGATGCAGAACATTATTTATCCATTATTGAAAACAGGGTTGGTTCAAATAACGGTTCCCGATGGATGATTAAATCTTACCGAAAACTAAAAGAAAGTTATAAAATACCGGATGCACTTAAGATATTGGTGGCCACCATGTACGAGCGACAGGAAAAACGTTACACTGTGGATATTTGGCAATTGCCAAGGGGAGATGAATTTGTGATTCCTGAAGATAAGCTTAAGGTGAAAGACCGGATGAACAGAAAAACAATGTCTGCACAGGAGAATGACAGCGCAGAATTGGTTTTAAAAATGATGCTTTGGAAAAATATTCACCATGCTCCAATTTTAGACCATAATCTTGATCTAAGCGGATTACTAACCTGGACCGATGTAAAAAATTATATGGAGAACCCGGCTAAGCTTAAAAAAAGTATTGGTTCGTTAATGACCAGAGATTTGATTACTACAACCCCTGAAACACCTTTAAAAGAGGCCAAAGAACTTATGAGTTCTAATAGCATTAATTGTTTACCCGTAGTTGAAGGAAAAAAATTAATTGGAATTATAACAAGCAATGATTTTTAATTCATGGCGCAAATCCAGGATAAGTCCAGCGAAAAACTAAAAAACGAAAGAATAATAGGTCATGTTACTGGTAAGGAAACGGGCCCTACCTTGGTTTTGTTTGCAGGAATACACGGAAATGAACCCTCAGGGGTTGAAGCTCTGTACCAAGTTTTTAAGCAATTGAAAGCCAGTGAACTGCAAATGAAGGGATCGGTTTTTGGAATTAAGGGCAATTTGCCGGCATTACTCGAAAAGAAACGTTTTTTAGAGCACGATCTAAATCGAATTTGGACACATTCCGGCATAGACGAAATAGCACAAAAAAGTAAACTGGAGCGATCGGTTGAAGAAAATGAATTGTCTGAACTACATCAGCTAATTTCAGATATATTTGCGACTCACGCACCTCCCTACTACTTCATTGATTTTCATACCACCTCTAGTCCTACATTGCCATTTATCACAATAAATGACGCTTTAATAAACCGGGAATTTGCGCGTTTATTTCCTGTTCCGGTAATCCTGGGAATTGAAGAATATCTGCAAGGACCGCTATTAAACTATATCAATGAGAAAGGATATGTTTCCCTGGGATTTGAATCCGGGCAGCACTTCACGGAAGAGGCTGTAAAAAACACAATTTCCTTTATCTGGCTGGCAATGATTTATGGTGGAGTGCTTACTGAAGAACAAGTACCTGACTATAAAAATTATCACGATCAACTTAGTTTGGCGGCAAAAGGGAATACTATTTTCTATGAGATAATTCACCGACATCGTATTACCAAGTCTGATGATTTTAAGATGTTGCCCGGTTTCCGCAGCTTTGAAAAATTAGAGAAAGGTATAGCAATGGCTAATCATAATGGGGAACAGATTACTGCCTATAAAGACACTATAGTGTTTATGCCTCTCTATCAGGTTCAGGGAGAAGAAGGGTTTTTTCTTATTCGCAAAATACCCCGATGGATATTGTCTTTTTCAGCATTTTTGCGTAGAATAAAATTTGATTCTTTTCTGGCATTACTTCCTGGAGTTTCATGGTCAAATGGCTCTCGTGATAAGCTCATGGTAAATTTAAAAGTAGCCATGTTCTTTAGTAAACCTTTTTTTCACCTTTTAGGGTATAGGAACAGAATGGTAGATAAAACCCACTTAATATTGAATAACAGGGAGCGGACCGCTAAAAATGAGATGTACAAAGACTCTTTTTGGTATAAAAAATAACTCCTTTTTGTGAATATATTCAGGGCCTGAATACTTAATCACTCAGAAGCTTGCCAAATATTGTTTTCAAGATTTATATCGGCCATTAGCTGTGATGGGTCAATTACTATCGCTTTGATAGAACTAATAGGTTTATCAATAACAAATTCAAATACAGGATAAGCCCATGGCCAATCTGGTAAAATTGTTCTCTCAATATTTGGATAAGGATTATCTTTTTGCCCTCTCATAATACGCAATGGAGTATAAAAAGTTTCTCTAGTTCCATCCTTATAAACCAGAAGAAGGTCAATTGGCATTGGCATAAGGCCTATTCTTTCCAGGATTATTTTGGTTTTATTACTTTCAGCTTTAACTTCTTTTATTCCATAGTCAATGCTATTTGTGGTTTCTGTCCAATCCATAAGATACCAGCCTAACTCTATCCCGGACACCTTCTCAGCCGTTCTTTTGATATCATTTGGAATAGGATGTTTAAACTTAAAGTTATCATAGTAAGACCTAAGCGTTTCCATCAATTTATCCTGTCCTATGACATATCCCAATTGGGATAAAAATATAGATCCTTTATTATAGGCAGAAATGCCATAGGCAGAATTAAGTTTATATCTGTCGGCATGAGTTGTTTGAGGTTGTTCCTTCCCTGATTGTTCTAACGAAATATAGTTGTTATAGGTACTTTCAAATGGATTATCTTTCTTCTGATTCATCACTTCGTTCATGCATAAACTTGAAATGAATTGGGTAAAGCCTTCGTCCATCCATGCATGTTTTAATTCATTGGTAGCCAATATATGTTGAAACCAGGAGTGCGCCAATTCATGAATCGTAACACCGACCAGGCTTGCAAACTTTCTCTCCCCTGTAATAAGTGTACCCATGGCATATTCCATACCACCATCTCCACCCTGTATTACCGAATACTGATCATATGGATACGTACCGATATTCTCATTGAAAAATGTCATGGCTTCTGCAGTCTTCGGCTGTAAATTTTTCCAGTTTTCAAGAAGTTCCGGCTTGTTTTTATAAAGGAAATGTAAAGTAGGCCCGTTTTCCATCTTTAGTGAATCATGAATATAATCAGGGTCGGCGGCCCACATAAAATCATGCACCATAGGAGCTTTAAAGTGCCAGGTAAGTGTTTTACCCCTAGGTTTTTTGACTTTACTTCCCGGCGCTTCATAGCCATGACCTATTTCCTGAGGGTTTTGTAAATAACCACTTCCCCCTACAATGTAATGTTTATCGAGCGTAAGTTTAACATCAAAATCACCCCAGACTCCGTGAAACTCCCTGCTTATATAAGGATCTGCATGCCACCCTTCAAAATCAAATTCGGCCAGTTTAGGAAACCATTGGCTCATAGATAGCGCCACTCCCTCAGAATTATTCCTTCCGGAACGTCTTATTAGCACAGGAACCTGCCCCTCAAATTTCATATCAAATGTGCTTTTACCTCCAGAGGGAATTGGTTTTGCCAAACTCACCTCCAGAACGGTACCTTCAAGACTGAAAGAAACATTTTCACCATCCTGGGTTAGGGAAGAAGCTCTTAGATAACCTATCTCATCAGGATTGAGATTAGCAATCCGACTTTGGCCATTTACAAACATTCTCCCATCAGGATCCTCAATATTTTGCAATCTAATATCCATTTGGCTCCCCGGCTGAAATGCGTTAAAATACATATGAAAATACACACGACTTAAATCATCGGGTGAATTGTTAGTATAAACCAAGTTTTGAGTACCTGTATATTGGTAATTTTCAACATTCATGAAAACTTCCATTTTGTAGTCAACATGCTGCTGCCAATAACCAAGATTTGTTTGTGCCTGCAGACTTGCTAAACCTGCGAACAGGACAAGAATGAATTTTGGTAATTTATTCTTTAAAACCATTTAATTTAAAAATTATAAGCTTTTAGAAAGAGTACTCGCCATTATTAAAGCATTATAAGCGTTGACCATCTTTCCCGATTTAGAAGCCTGAGTAAAAGGTTTGGTATTTTCAGCATCCCCGGACAAAATAACTGAAGCACTGGAACTCAATCCGGATTCAATTAAGACACGTTTCACTTCAGCAGCCGTAAGTTTTGGGTAATAGGAGCGAATTAGCGCTGCGATTCCAGTAACCATTGGCGCAGCCATTGATGTACCGCCCTGAAACTTGTAATTGTTTTCCGGCATTGTTGAATAGATATGCCCACCAGGCGCGAAAACATCAACATTCATTTTTCCGTAGTTAGAAAATGAAGCAACCATTTCTGAACCGTATTTATCATTTAGGGCACCTACCGTGATAAGGTTGTCTGCTATTTCATTACCGTTAATATCTGCATGATCATTTGGAAAGTTCATATTATTGGGATCATCCAGGTCCAGGCCATCGTTGCCCGCGGCATGTACAATAAGTACGTCATTATCGCCCGCGTATTTTATGGCGTCGTAAACCCAATCTGAATTCGGGGAATAGGATTTACCAAAGCTTGCATTGATAATTTGTGCTCCATTATCAACGGCATAACGGATTCCAAGGGCGATATCTTTATCGTATTCATCACCGTTGGGTACAGCCCGGATACTCATTATTTCCACATTGTTAGCAACTCCGTTTACTCCCAGTCCGTTGTCGCGTTCGGCAGCAATAATCCCGGCAACATGCGTTCCATGACTTTCATCTTCTACCCTGTTTTCAGGGTTTCCGTTACCATAACCCAAATCCATTAGGTCATAAGGATCATCGCCTACTACTTTCCTGCCGTCAAAATCCACATTCAAATGGTAATTCAAACGTCCTGTAAAATATTCGATTCCTCTGTTTAGTTGTTTATAAACATCAGGGATACTATCAGCAAAACTATACATCTGCTTAAGTGTTGCAACATATTTAAGCAAGGCCTCATCTTCTGTTTGAATAGCAATAACATCTTTTTTGGAATAATCACTTTTTCCCAAATGTTTTTTTATAGCTGCATCCGACTCTTTTACAGAACTTAGAATCTGTTCATATCGCTCTTTGTTTTGCTTTGCTTTTGAAAACTCTGCCTGTTGTTCGGTTTTAGCTTTTTCCTGAATTGCATTATCACCCAATTTAAGCTTAATGATTCTCGCATATTCTAATTGCTCATCATAGGATTCACCTAAAAAGTTATATCCGTGCATGTCGTCAATGTAACCATTGTTATCATCGTCCAAACCATTACCGGCACGCTCTCCTTTATTGGTCCAGAGAACATCATCAAGATCTTCATGACCCAGGTCAATACCGGAATCAAGTACGGCTACAATAACTTTTTTACCTTTTTTATTTTTAATAATATCATTATAAGCTTTGTTCAGGCTGATACCTGGGATGGTATCCAAAATTAAATCTGCGTGTCCCCAGGTTTTGTCCTCTTCATCTGTGAGTTCAGATATTTTCAGAGGTGTAGTATCAATATTTTCAATTGGGGTCAATACTAAGGCTGTACTGCCGCATCCGGCAAGAAAAACCATAACGAGGCTCGAATAAAGAGCCAATTTTAAATGTTTAACAGTCATATCAAATTTATATTTAGTGATTTATTTTATAATAATAACTTCCGGGCGACAAAGCTACAAATGTTTCAAGACAACCTCTGTCTGCCATTGTAACATAACAATTAAGCCCTTTCTCCCCGCCAAAGGTAATGTTAGAGGGCTTTTTGCCCTTTAAAAGCACCTCTTTCAGAATCTTGCCTTCCGGAGAAACAATAGCGATAGTACCTTTGTCATAGCGCGTGAGATAAAGATTTCCCTGCATATCACATCGCATTCCATCCAGTCCAAAATCGGTAAAGTTTATAAACTTCCTTTTGTTGCTTAGCTTTCCATTCTCCTGAATATCATATTTCCAAATGACCCTTTGTACAGATTCATTTACATAAAGGGTTTTATTGTCAGGACTAACTTCTACGCCATTGGTGGTTCCCATTCCTTCTTCAAGTAATACAATTTCCCTTTCGGGGGTAACCATCCAAAGCTTGCCCGTACTTTCAGCCCAATTTGGATCACTGAGATATATTACGCCTCCGTGGCCAATGGCAAGGTCATTAGGTTGATTCATAGTTGAATCCTGCGCCCATACTTCAGGGATTTTTGAGCCTTTTTTTATTCTGTAAACTTTATGACCCAAATAATCTGCGATAAACATATTCCCATCAAGATCAAAACGTATGCCATTGCCAATACTGCCTTCCGGCAAACTAATAAAAATTTCCCCTTCCCCTGCTTTATTTACTTTACCAATGGTACCCTCCTTAGCAAAATTTACTGCAAAAAGTTCTCCATTTCCGTTTACGGCAGGACCTTCAATACCTGCTGTGAAAGCAAATTCCGCTGTAAAATCTTCACTTCGCTGCGGTTGATCTTTACAGTAGTAAAGTGTAAAAAGAAAAAACAGACCAATTAATATATTAATTGAAAATCTCATAAAACGTATAACTTTTATTAAGTCTAACCCCCTTTTCGGTATGTGTTACTGTACAAACTTCATTATGTGCATCGTGCTCCATAAACAAATAATAATTATTGTCTGCAGCTGTGTTTAAAAAAGCTGCCTTTTCCTTAAGAGTTATTAAGGGTCTTGTATCATAACCCATTATATATGGTACCGGAATATGCCCCGCAGTTGGCAGTAAATCTGCCATAAAAACCAAGGTCTTGCCTTTGTATAGGATATGAGGTAACATCTGTTTGTCTGTATGCCCGTCTACAAACAAAACTCCAAACCCCAGCTCCGAGTTTTTTATAAAGGGTTGATCCGCCCGATCTATAAATTTTAATTGGCCGCTTTCTTCCATTGGGAATAGATTTTCTTTCAGAAAAGAAGCCTTTTCCCGTGGATTGGGATGTGTGGCCCAATTCCAGTGGTCTTTGTTGGTCCAGTAATGAGCATTTTTAAAGGCAGGTTCATATCCTGTGTGATCCTTATTCCATTGAACGCTCCCGCCACAATGGTCAAAATGAAGGTGGGTCATAAACACATCAGTAATATCGTCCCGGTGAAACCCAACTTTTTTTAAGGATGCATCAAGGGAGTAATTACCCCACCTGTAGTAATAACTAAAAAACTTATCGGATTGTTTATTGCCCATACCGGTATCGATGAGAATAAGCCGACTTCCTTCTTCAATAAGGAGCAATCTGGCGGCTATATCAATCATATTATTTCCGTCTGCCGGATTGGTTTTGTTCCACAGGGATTTAGGCACTACACCAAACATTGCACCACCGTCCAATTTAAAATTTCCGCTTTCAATGGGATATAAGATCATTCACTCTAAATAAACGCTCCGCAAATTAATAAAACATTGTGAAATCACTTCGTGATTTAGAATATATTATCATTTAAATAGATAAGTTAAAAAAGCCTATTTTTAGAGCTTAGACAAAACCCAATTTGAAAAAATTAGAACGCAGTTTATCTTTAACCTCTGTGATAGCCATCAGCATTGGAGGCATGCTGGGCAGTGGAATTTTTGTTCTTCCGGGATTAGCTGCGGCAAAAACGGGATCATCTCTTTGGCTCGCATATTTATTAGCTGCCGTATGTATTTTACCAGCTGCATTGTCAAAATCAGAATTAGCCACAGCCATGCCTTCCTCCGGCGGAACTTACGTTTATATTGAAAGGGCATTTGGCCCAAAGCTAGGCACCATATCTGGAATTGGTTTATGGTTGTCATTGCTTTTCAAAAGTGCCTTTGCCCTTGTTGGTTTTGGGGCTTACCTTTCTGTTTTGGTTAACATAGACCCGGGGTTTACAAAATATATTGCGCTGATTTTTCTGGCTTTGATTTTATTACTAAATATTTTTGGGGTGAAAAAGGTGGGGAAAGTCCAAATTGTGATTGTTACTATTAGTCTAATTACACTTGGACTAATTTTGGTTTTTGGCCTGCCCAGTGTCTCCCCTGAATTGCTGGACCCGTTTATGTTGAATGGGAATATTGGATTGATATCAACTATAGCCTTTGTTTATATCTCATATGCAGGGGTTACCAAGGTAGCTGCTATAGCGGGGGAAATTAAAAACCCAAGTAAAAATTTACCAAGGGCAATGTTGTTGTCCTTATTTATTATGGCTTCAATTTATGTTTTTGTTGCCTTTGCCTTAGTGGGTAACCTGCCCCTTGAGGAATTAAAAACAGACTTAAGACCAATTTATTCTATAGCAGATCTTCTGGGAGGTACATATATTGGATACATAGCCGCTGGCATTGGCGTTATTACTTTAATATCTATGGCAAACTCCGGCGTATTGGCTGCTTCCAGATTTCCTTTCGCTATGGCCATAGATGAGTTACTCCCTCCTTTTATGGGAAAAATACACTCCAAATATCTAACCCCTGTTGTGACCATTATCATGACCTGTGTGGTTATGGCACTTGTTATTCTTTTTCTGGATGTTGAAAAAATTGCAAAGTTGGCAAGCGCGTTTATGGTGGCGATGTTTATTTTGGTGAACTTATGTGTTGTTGTCCTTCGGGAAACCGCTGCACAATGGTATAATCCTCCTTATCGGTCACCTTTATATCCTTTTATTCAAATTTTCGGAATAATCAGCGGCATAATACTTTTAATATTTTTAGGCCTGGGACCGATTATTGCTGTCATAAGCATATTTGTAATAGGATTGATTGTCTATGCCTACTTCGGAAAAAATGTAACTCGTACAGGAATTTTAAGGAAATACGGACATCGCCCAGCCCTCTATTTACTTTATAAAAAAAAGGATAACAACGAGATTACCTACAGAAACAATCAGGAGTTACCAGATCAAATGCTAGATGGCAAACTAGCCTCAGACGCTGGGGTAGTGGTCCCACTTTTGGGAAATGAAAATTCACCAGAAATGCTTGTGGAAATAGGAGCAGCAATTAACAAGAGAGAGAGTTTGCAAGCGGTAAATATAACAGAGGTTCCCAATCAAACCTTCCTTGATGCCTTTGTTGAAGAAAACCCAACCACTATTTCTCTGAAGCGCAGGCTGAAAGGATTGGCAGAATCGAGGAATATTTCAATCGACTTTGAAGCGGCGGTAACACATGAAATTTCTGATACTATTCATGAGTTGAGTGATCAAACCAATTGCGATTGGTTGGTTATGGGATGGAATGGGCGCGCACATACTGGCATTTTGGTAAGCAATCCAATAGGTTGGCTCCTGACTCATATAAATTCTGATTTTGCTTTATTCAAGGATAACGGAGTACGTTATATAAGTAAGGTCCTTTTAGCCATGAGACCTGGAAGAAAGGATAAAAATTTTATTGCTGTCGCAGACAGGATATGCCTCTATTACAATGCTTCGTTAACATTATTGCATGTTGTTCCTAAGGATATGGACAAAAAAGAGGTTGATCAAATGGAGCAGAATTCCCAGAAACTCCTTCTAAAAGTGGACGTCAAGAGTGAGGTCGAAATAATTGTTAACGACGATTCCCTTGCTGCTATATCCAAGGCTTCTGCAAGTTATGATTTACTTATTCTTGGAACACCACAAAAAGACAACTGGATAAGCGTTCTCTTTGGAACAGGTAAGGATAAGTACGCAGAAAAGTCGGCGTGTTCGGTTTTACGGCTTACAATGAAAGATTAATATTTTTCCGGAGTTATTACAAATCTATTTTTATTATAATCACTATTTTTAACGCAAAAGGAAACAGATGCTGGAACTTGCCGGTATAATAATTTTAGGGATTATTGCACAATGGTTTGCATGGCGTTTAAAACTGCCGGCCATCCTGCCCCTAATCTTAATTGGTCTTCTCGTAGGGCCCATAGCTACTTTATATACCGAGGATGGCTCTAAACTGATCGAACCAGTCTGGAATGGGGAAAAAGGGCTTTTCCCCGGAGAGGGGTTATACTACTTCCTTTCGCTTGCAATTAGCATAATACTATTTGAAGGAGGCTTAACACTTAAGCGTTCAGAAATTAGAAATGTGGGACCCGTGATCACCAAACTCATCACCGTTGGTTCCTTGGTCACTTTTTTTGGAGGAGGCCTTGCAGCCCATTTTATTTTCGGCCTTAGCTGGAAGATTTCATTTTTATTTGCAGCTCTGATTATAGTTACGGGTCCTACCGTTATTACTCCAATCCTTCGAAATATTCCTTTAAAAAAGGATATTTCAGCTGTTTTAAAATGGGAGGGAATTTTAATTGATCCTATTGGCGCACTTGTAGCAGTTCTGGTATTTGAATTTATTAGCGTTGGTGAAGGACAGGAATACACAAAAACTGCCTTGATCGACTTTGGTAAGATTTTGCTATTTGGAACTACCTTCGGATTTACTTTCGCCCATGCACTGGCATTTGTAATTAAAAAGAAATATGTACCGCATTACTTATTAAATGTAGTGATCTTATCGGTTGTACTTTTAGTATTTGTAGAATCTGATATTCTGGCTCACGAATCGGGTCTTCTTGCGGTGGTGGTTATGGGGATGGTTATGGGGAATATGAATCTTCCAAATATCAAGGAGCTTCTCTATTTTAAGGAATCATTGAGCGTGTTGCTTATTTCTATCCTCTTTATTTTGCTGGCGGCCAATATTAACATCAGCGATATGGAGTTGATTTACAATTGGAACTCCGTGATCATATTCCTTGTTATTGTTTTTGTGATTCGGCCTATTGGGGTTTTTCTAAGTACAAAAGGCTCCAGTTTAAAATTAAACGAAAAACTTTTTATAAGCTGGGTGGGCCCCAGGGGTATAGTAGCCGCGGGGATTGCCTCTCTTTTTGGTTCTAAATTAGTTCAAAATGGGGAACCTGGTGCAGAGTATATAACGCCACTGGTTTTTATGATCGTGCTCGGGACGGTGCTTTTAAATGCCACTACGGCCAGGGTTTTTGCCAAAATTGCGGGTGTATTTCTAAAAAAATCGGAAGGAATTCTTATAATAGGCGCTTCAAAAATGTCAAGACTTATTGCCAACTACCTCATGCAAAATAACAGGCATGTGGTATTGATAGATGCTAACCATGCTAATATTGATAAGGCAAAAAAACTTGGGATAGAAGCCATGGTGGTCGATGTTTATTCAGACACCCTTACAGACGATATTGAACTTAATGATATGGGCTATTTAATGGCACTTACGGGCAGTGCCGAAATCAATGAATATGCCATAGAAAGGTTTAGGCATCAATTTGGAGAAAATGGGTCTTTCAGGTTGGTAAGTGCAGATGAGATGAACGATCCTGATAATAACCCCAAAGCAGGTCTCTTTTCACATACCGATGACTACTTAAAACTGATGGAAGTTACAAGACGCTATCCGGCGATTCACGAAATAGATCTGAAGAATGCCAAACATTACGAAAAGCTAATTGAGATTATCAAAGAAGACGACGAGATTATCCCCGTATTTATTAAAACTCCGGAAGGAAAAATATCCATCATATCTTCATTCAATGTAAGTTTTGAATCTATTTCGGATGGCTCTAAACTGGTTTATTTGGGCAAATTGCTTGATTTAGATAAACTAAACTGAATGAGGGAGCATGCTAAACCTGCTATTTTGAATATTTCGGATTCATAAAATCTACTTGAACCACAACTCCACTGGCTATAACCAGGCTTAAGGGTTTATCAAGAGCTTGGATTAACCATTAAATGGGGCAGTTTTGGTAATTTCCACAGAAATGTCTTCTAAAGCAACAATGTACCGTCCGTCCGCCAGTAAGTTGTAAAAATGAACAGAAGACTCCCTTTTTATTTTTCCCTGGAGAAGTTCAGGGTCAATTTCGCCACCTTCCTGTTTCCAGGTAAAAACTGAATGCTGCATAATCTTTATAGTCTTATGGGCAGCCTTAAATTCGGCAATATAAGTAGTCATTAATGGGGGAATTTGAAGTTTACCTAATAACTGGGCGAAGATAAAATTATTGTATTCACCTACGATTTTTGCAGGTGAATTAAAGCATATTAATCGTTTAATTTAAGAACAGCCATAAACGCCTGCTGAGGAATTTCAACATTACCTACCTGGCGCATACGTTTTTTACCCTTCTTTTGTTTTTCCAATAGTTTTCGTTTTCTGGATATATCACCACCATAACATTTGGCGGTTACATCCTTACGCAACGCTTTTATTGTTTCCCTGGAAATAATTTTAGCACCAATAGCAGCTTGTATTGGAATATCGAACTGTTGCCTGGGAATTAGTTCCTTTAATTTTTCACACATTCTTTTGCCTATATAGTGAGCATTGTCAAAATGGACAAGGGCAGATAAAGCATCAACGGGTTGTGCATTCAGCAATATATCAACACGTACCAGTTTGGATACCCGCATACCAATAGGAGAATAATCAAATGAGGCATAACCTTTAGAAACTGTTTTAAGCCTGTCGTAAAAATCAAATACGATCTCTGCAAGAGGCATGTCAAAATTAAGTTCAACACGTTCCGTAGTCAGATAGGTCTGATTGGTAATCTGTCCTCTCTTATCAATACAAAGAGACATTACATTTCCTACGAAATCTGATTTCGTAATTATGGTGGCTTTTATATAAGGCTCTTCAACCCTTGCTACTGTAGATGGATCCGGAAGGTCACTCGGGTTATTTACAATCAATGGAACATCCGGATTTTTTGTGGTAAAGGCATGATAACTAACGTTTGGCACCGTAGTGATAACCGTCATATCAAATTCGCGCTCTAAACGCTCCTGTATAATCTCCATATGCAGCATTCCAAGAAAACCACATCGAAAACCAAAACCAAGCGCCGCACTGCTTTCCGGAATAAACACTAAAGAAGCATCATTGAGCTGCAATTTTTCCATAGAGGAGCGCAGTTCTTCGTAATCCTCTGTATCTACAGGGTAAATACCGGCAAACACCATCGGTTTTACATCTTCAAAACCTGCAATAGCGTTTTTGGTTGGATTAACTGCATCAGTAATGGTATCCCCAACTTTTACTTCCCGCGCCTCCTTTATTCCCGTAATTACGTAGCCAACATCTCCCGCTTTAATACTGGGCTTAGGTTCCTGGGTAAGTTTCAGAGTGCCTACTTCATCAGCAAAATAGGTTTTATCTGTAGCAACAAATTTGATTTTCTGACCTTTTGTGATAACACCATTAATAACCTTAAAATAGGTTTCCACCCCCCTGAATGAATTATAAACGGAATCAAAAACCAGGGCCTGTAGCGGTTCATCTATATTCCCTTTTGGAGGGGGAATACGATCAATAATAGCAGTTAAAATTTCTCCAATACCAAAGCCTGTTTTAGCACTGGCCGGGATTACATCTTCAGGTTTACACCCTAATAATTCTACAATATCATCGGTTACTTCTTCCTGATTGGCACTAGGCAGATCCACCTTATTTAAAACCGGAATAATTTCAAGATCATTTTCCAGAGCCAGATAAAGGTTAGAAATGGTTTGCGCCTGTATACTCTGGGCTGCATCAACCACCAAAAGAGCACCTTCACATGCCGCTATTGAGCGCGATACTTCATAGGAGAAATCCACATGGCCGGGAGTGTCTATTAAATTAAGAATATATGCTTCGCCTTCATGTTCGTATTCCATTTGAACGGCATGACTCTTAATAGTAATTCCACGCTCACGTTCCAGATCCATATTATCCAGAAGCTGTTCTTTTTTTTCCCGTTCCGTTACAGAACCTGTAAAATCCAATAGCCTGTCTGCCAAAGTACTCTTGCCATGGTCTATATGGGCTATAATACAGAAATTACGAATGTGCTTCATTTTCTTACTCTGGCTATTTCAAATTGGCTGCAAAGATACAGTTTTCTGCTTCTTAATCCTGCCACTCGGCAATAAACAAATTAGTATCGCGGGTTCCGCCATTATTACGGTTACTGGAAAAAACCAGGAATTTACCATTATTGGAAAATACCGGAAAAGCATCAAAAGTTTTTCCATGTGTAACCCGCTCCAAATTCTTCCCATCTATATCAATTAGATAGAGATTAAAAGGGAAGCCTTTTTCAGCTTCATAATTACTTGAAAACAGAATCTTTTCTCCCGAAGGATGAAAGAAGGGACTCCAGTTGGCATTACCAAGAAAAGTTAGTTGCTTTAAATCACTGCCGTCAGAATTGCAAATATAAAGTTCCATATCTGTGGGTTCTACCAGTCCCTGGGATAGTAAATCTTTATATTTGGCTATTGCTTTTTCGGTTTTTGGCCTGGAAGCCCGGAAAATGATTTTTGTACCGTCCGGAGAGAAAAAGGCACCTCCGTCATAACCCAACTCATCTGTTATTTGTAAAACTTCCGTACCATCTAAATTCATGGTATACAATTCAAGGTCCCCGCTTCTTGTAGAAGTAAACACTATTTTATCTCCCTGAGGAGAAACAGTAGCTTCCGCATCATAACCCGGCTCGTTGGTAAGTTGACTAACAATATTCCCTTTTAGATCAGCCACAAATATGTCGAAGGAATCATATACCGGCCAAACGTAATTGCCGTTTTTGCGTAAGGGAACTTCAGGGCATTCTTTGTTGACTAAGTGCGTGGAAGCATATACGATATGCTCGTTATCAGGAAGAAAATAGGCACAGGTAGTACGCCCCATTCCTGTACTTATCATGGGGGGTATACTATCCTTGAAAGTCTCCTCAGAATTCATAAGAAACATCTGGTCGCACTGCATTTCCCATCCGGGATTGTTTGACTGAAAAACAATTTTGCTATCGTCAAAACTCCAATAAGCTTCAGCGTTGTCCCCGCCAAAAGTGACCTGGCGAATAGACTTAAAATGCTTTTCCTCATTATAGATCAGGGTATCTGCGCCTGCCATAACGGATTCGGGTTTCTCCTTGGCCGGAATTGGTTCTTTGGAATCAGTTTTGCAACCAAAAAACATTAATAAAATAAAGAAGGACACCAAAGTTTTCATAGGATGATTATTTTTGTGCTAAATTAAATGCAAAACTGATGAAAAAAATAATTATAGGTGTATTTTTTATACTTGCTTTCGGATGTAAAACAGAATCACCTAAAATACCTTCCATGGAAGAAGAGGTTCAGCTCCTGGCAAGTGACGATTTTAAGGGCAGGGAAACCGGAACTGAAGAAGAACTGAAGGCTGCAGATTATATAAGGGGACTAATGGTTGAAATGGGGCTGGAGCCCAAAGGCAATGCAGGAACATATTACCAGACTTTTACATTTAAACCCAAGAAGGACCCGCATCAGCAAACAAGTTTTGAAAATGATGGTGACAGCACAATAACCGGGACTAATGTTATTGGTTTTATAGATAATAAATCTTCAAAGACCGTAGTGATTGGCGCTCATTATGACCATTTGGGAACTGGCGGGGAAGGCTCATTACACAGAGGTGAACCAGAGGTGCATAATGGGGCAGATGATAATGCCAGTGGTGTGGCGGTACTCCTGGATTTGGCAAATAAGATCGAGGACTCGGAACTTTCCAGTAACTATCTGTTTATTACTTTTTCCGGTGAGGAAATGGGACTATTAGGCTCCAATTTTTTCACAAAAAACCCCACTCTTGACCTGAAAGGGGTTTCTTACATGCTTAACCTGGATATGGTGGGCAGGCTGAGGGAAGACAAAACACTTTCAGTTAGTGGCACAGGAACTTCTCCGATCTGGCCACAAGTATTAAATAGCTCGAATCCGGGGTTTAAATTGGTGTTAAAAGAATCGGGTGTAGGTCCATCTGACCATACCTCTTTCTATTTGCAGGATATTCCGGTCTTACATTTTTTTACAGGACAGCATGAAGATTATCACAAGCCCTCAGATGATGCAGAGAAATTGAATTATGATGGGATGCGGCAGATAAGTTCCTATTTGTTCAACCTTGTTCAGGAACTGGATGATGATAAAAAGCTGGCTTTCAGAAAAACCAAAAATGAAAGTGAAGAAGTGCCTAGATTTAAAGTGACGCTTGGTGTAATCCCCGATTATCTGTTTGACGGCAAAGGCATGCGTATTGATGGTATAAGTGAAGATAAACCGGCTCAAAAAGCAGGTTTACAGAAAGGAGATATCGTTGTTCAACTCGGAGATAGTACTGTTGTGGATATGATGAGCTATATGCGCGCCCTGTCCGTTTTTGAATCTGGCGACACCACCTCGGTTCGGGTAATGCGCAATGATGAAAACCTTAAAGCGAGAATCACATTCTAAACTAGTTCCGTAGAAGCCCGGTTAGGAGAACTTTTCGCTTTCATAGGTATAGTGTTTAGTTAAGGTCATTGTTTATGTACTCTGGAAATTGTTCATATCTTACAAAAGAATTAAAGAATTCTGCCAAATGGTCCAGGGCAAGCAAAGAGGACAGTTAGAGGCAATAGCTTCCCTTTTTTTTGTAAACAAAGTAAATTATTTTATAGCTTTACCGACTAAACCTACCGAACTGTGAGATTCCCCGTACTTTTTTTCTTAGGACTACTGCCCTTAGCCATGGCTAGCCAGACCTTTGAGGTAGCGGGATCTGTAAGAGATGCGGACGGGAAACCAATTCCATTTGCAAACGTAATACTCCTGAAAGCATTCGATAATACCCAGGTAAAGGGAATTTCGGCTGATGATTCCGGGCGCTTTACCCTGAAAGATATTCCGGAAGACGTATATTATTTGCAGGCAAAATACTTTGGATATAAATCTACCCTGGTTGCACTGGAAATAAAAAGAAACATAAAAATTGGCGCTATTGTCCTGGAGCCTCATAGCGAATGGTTGAATGAGGTGGTAGTAACAGGTCAGAAACCGACTATAGAACGAAAGGCGGACCGGATTATTTTTAATGTTGAAAATACAGTGATTGCTGAAGGAAGCTCCTGGGATATTCTCCGTAATGCCCCGGGGGTTATAATCGTACAGGACAATATAGAAATACGAGGGCAACAAGCGACAGTTTATCTCAATGATCGTAAAATACAATTATCCCAAATCGAAATTCAGAATTTTCTAAAAGGGCTTTCCGGGGATATGATTTCCTCTGTAGAGGTTATTCCAAATCCTCCGGCCAGTTATGAAGCTGAAGATGGGTCCATTCTCAATATACGAACTAAGGAGAATATAGTTCCAGGCTATAAAGGGAACATAAGGGGCCTATATACACAGGCTGTCTTTGCTAAATACAGCCTGGGGACCAGTCAGTATTACAAAAATGACAAAATCAGTATTTTTGCTAATTATGTGATCAATCCGAGAAAAGACTTTAAAAGGTCAAACAGCAGAATTAACTTTATTAATGATCAGGATGATATTTTTGCGCGCTGGAACACCGATTTAGAGCAAACTACCCGTTCACAGGGCCAGCAAGCCAATTTAATCTTTGATTATAAGCCTACCCAGCACGATCTCCTGAATTTTACATCCAACTTAAGTTTTTCCCCGAACAAAAGATTAACAAATGAGCTGGATACCGAAATGCGAAACGGCTCAGGAGTGCTCGATTCCACGCTACAAAACAATAGCACAATTACAGACGACCTTGAGAACCTTTCCTTTGATCTCAATTATGAACGTCGCCTTAAGAAAGAGGGTGCCACATTAAAGGCGAATGCGCACTATACATATTATGAATTATCTCGCCTGCAAGACGGGTCTAGTGATTATTTTGATCCCTCCGGGGCCTTTATACGGAATTTTACTTTTTCTACGGACGCCCTTCAGGACACTAAAATTTTTACCGGCCAGGTAGATTTTTATACACCGATAAAATCCGGGAGTTTTGAGAGCGGACTAAAAGGCTCATGGATTGATTCTAAAAGCGGGATTGATTATTTTAATGTAAATAACAATCAATCCCCTATAGACATTGCCCTTTCCGATAATTATAAATACAGAGAAGATGTGTTTGCCGGCTACGCCAGTCTTACCAAGGATTGGGACAAATGGTCTCTTAAGCTTGGCCTGAGGGCAGAACAAACCAATGTAGAATCGCGTTCAGAAACCCTGCAAGTAACCAACACGCAGAACTACTTTGAACTATTTCCTTCTTTATTCCTTATCAGGAAGCTTGGGGAAGATAATAGCCTTACTTTCGATTATAGCAGAAAACTTTCCCGGCCCAATTACTCTGACCTGAACCCATTCCGGTATTATCTTAACGAATATAATTACATTCAGGGGAACCCGACCCTGGTTCCCAATTTCAGCCACAATTTTAACTTAAATTATACGATCAAGGACACTTATTTCATAAGCATTTATTACAGAGATAATGGAAAGGATATTAGCACCTTAACTTTCCAGGACAATCAAAATCAGACCTTGAGAGAGACCAGGCAGAATGTGCAGGAAAGCACTTCTTATGGCCTGGATTTCACTATTTCTACTGCTATTACCCCATTTTGGTCCATGTATTTTTATAACTCTCTTTTTTATGAAGACGAGACCTTTTTAGCCGAGGAAAGTGCAATTGAAACCTATACCAACAAAGTGACTGGTTATTACGGGTATCTGAATAATACACTAACCTTATCTAAAGATGGCAGTTTTACCGGGGACCTCTCTTTAACTTATATAAGCCCGTTTATTTATGGGGTGTTTAAAGTGGACGAAACCATGAAATTAAATATAGGATTGCGTAAATCTTTATGGGATAACAGGGCTATAATTTCCATTGTTGCGGAAGACCTTTTACGCAGGACTAATTACCAATTCACAAC
>CBDTVZ010000014.1:0-22199 GCA_965363995.1 uncultured Eudoraea sp. | reverse complement strand
GGGCTTCCCTGGATTCCGTGATGATGGTTGAGGGTGAAATGGCTGAAATTTCTGAAGATGAAATGGTTGAAGCAATTAAATTTGCTCATGAAGCTGCAAAAGTCCAATGCGCTGCACAAATTAAATTAGCCAAGGCCTTTGGACAAAAAGAAGTGCGCGAATACGAAACGGAAGATGAGGACGAAGCGCTGATGAAAAAGATTCATGACCTTGCATATGATAAAGTATATAAGGTAGCCCAGGCAGGTTCTTCCAAACATGAACGAAGTGCATCATTTGCAGAAATAAAAAACGAAATTAAAGCTTCACATTCCGAAGAAGAACTTGTAGAAATTGGTGATTTAATCAGCAAATATTACTACAAAGCGGAAAAAGCTGCCGTAAGAGACCTAACCTTAAATGAAGGATTAAGGCTCGACGGAAGAAAGACAGACGAAATTCGGCCTATATGGTGCGAGGTGGATTATTTGCCTTCAACTCATGGTTCGGCCATTTTTACCAGAGGAGAAACACAGGCATTGGCAACAGTTACTTTAGGGACCTCCAGAGAAGCGAATAAAATAGATATGCCATCATTTGAAGGCGAAGAAACGTTCTATCTGCATTACAATTTCCCTCCTTTTTCCACTGGTGAGGCCAGACCAATCAGGGGAACCTCCCGAAGAGAGGTTGGCCACGGAAATCTGGCCCAAAGAGCATTAAAAGGTATGATCCCTGAAGATTGCCCTTATACACTTAGAGTAGTTTCTGAAGTATTGGAAAGTAATGGTTCTTCTTCAATGGCAACAGTTTGTTCCGGTACGATGGCACTAATGGATGCGGGGATTAAACTTAAAAAACCTGTGTCAGGAATTGCAATGGGATTGATTACAGATAGCGAAACCGGTAAATATGCGGTATTATCAGATATTCTGGGTGATGAAGACCATTTGGGAGACATGGACTTTAAGGTTACCGGAACAGCCGATGGGATTACAGCTTGCCAAATGGACATTAAAGTTAAAGGCTTATCCTACGAAATTCTGGTTAAGGCCTTAATGCAGGCAAGAGAAGGAAGACTCCATATTCTAGAGAAATTGACCGATACAATCGCTAAACCTAATGAAGGTGTGAAAGCTCATGCACCAAAAATGGTTACGACTACGATTCCGGGAGATTATATAGGTGCATTAATTGGACCCGGTGGAAAAGTAATCCAGGAGCTTCAGAAAACAACTGGTACGACCATAGTAATAAATGAAGATCCAGTTACTGAAGAGGGGCTAGTGGAGATCTTAGGAACAGATCAGTCAGGTATTGATGCCGTACTGGCTAAAATAGACTCCATTACTTTTAAACCAGAAGTGGGAAGCGTTTATGAGGTTAAAGTGATAAAGATGTTAGATTTTGGTGCTGTTGTTGAATACGCTGAAGCTCCTGGAAATGAAGTTTTACTTCATGTTTCTGAGCTCGCTTGGGAGCGAACCGAGAATGTTACCGATGTTGTTAACATGGGTGATGTTTTTGATATTAAATATTTAGGAACAGACCCAAGAACCCGTAAGGAAAAAGTGTCTCGTAAAGCTTTATTGCCTAAGCCGGAAGGTTATAAGGAAAGACCCCCAAGGGAAAATAGGGATCGCGATAGAGGCAGAAACGACAGAAACAGGGATCGAAAGCCCAGAAGAGACTAATTTTTTAGTGCTTAGATATTAAAAACCCCTGTTTTACAGGGGTTTTTTAATACATTTTCCCCAAAAAGTTAAATTAATATAAGCATATTGTAACATTTACCGTTTTTTTACGTATAAGTATATGCAGCCCATGCACTTTGAACTTAATATATAAAGGAAAACCTAGATGAGACAGCTAAAGATTACAAAACAGGTTACGAATAGGGAAACAGCATCCTTAGATAAATACTTACAGGAAATTGGCAAGGTAGATCTAATTACTGCAGATGAGGAAGTGGAATTGGCACAGCGTATAAAAGCAGGTGATCAATTGGCTTTGGAAAAACTTACAAAAGCCAATCTTCGTTTTGTGGTATCTGTTGCGAAGCAGTATCAGAACCAGGGACTTACACTTCCGGATTTGATTAATGAAGGAAATCTTGGCCTTATTAAGGCCGCCCAGCGTTTTGACGAAACAAGGGGATTTAAATTTATCTCTTATGCCGTATGGTGGATTCGTCAGTCTATATTACAGGCTTTGGCAGAACAATCGCGTATTGTTAGATTACCGCTAAACAAAATTGGTTCAATAAATAAGATAAATAAGACATTTGCACATCTTGAGCAAGCCCATGAACGAATCCCATCAGCAGAGGAAATCGCTAAGGAATTAGATATGACTGTTGAAGATGTAAAACAGTCTTTGAAAAATTCGGGGCGTCACGTATCTATGGATGCGCCTTTAATTGACGGGGAGGATTCAAATCTGTATGATGTTCTTCGCAGTGGAGAGTCACCTAATCCGGATAAAGAATTATTACATGAATCTTTGCGTACGGAAATTGAAAGAGCTTTGGAAACTCTAACACCCAGGGAAGCAGACGTTATCAGATTGTATTTTGGTTTAGCCGGACAACAGTCTATGACCCTTGAGGAAATTGGTGAAACATTTGAACTTACCAGAGAAAGAGTACGTCAGATTAAAGAAAAGGCAATAAGAAGATTAAAACATACTTCCAGAAGTAAAATATTAAAAACTTATCTCGGATAATAACGAGACATTAATTACATGTTAAATTTTCCTTAAATTGGAATTTTGGTATAAAAATTGTAATTTGTAACAGTAACAACAGTTTATCATGACTGTTCGTTTTTTGATTGATGAATAAACTCCGGCTGATTACCGGAGTTTTTCATTTTATTATAATTCGATCAAGAATTATCGATTCTTTTAAGAATATTCCTTTTTAATTTTTCAATAACTAAGGCCGATATTCACGTTTTTGTTGATTAAAGGTTCTTTTGGCTACTTTTCCTTATTGATTTTTTACAACTATTTGCACCGGAACATTTCTGTATATTATTGAAAAGTAAAGCGCTAAATGAAGTGATCTTTGTACTAATAACATTGAATAAATTAGTAGTTATATCTTTTGGTGGTTTATAAAACCATAATGAATACCTATTTTTGTAGCAAAATATTTTCACCCATTAAATAATGAACAAGATACGTATAGCGCCCTCATTACTTGCGGCCGATTTCGGGAATTTACAAAGAGACGTTGAGATGGTCAATTCAAGTCAGGCAGACTGGCACCATATTGATGTTATGGACGGTGTTTTTGTTCCAAACATCTCATTTGGAATGCCTGTAATAAAAAGCATTGCTGAACATGCGACCAAGCCGCTCGATGTACATCTTATGATTATTGATCCCGACAAATACATCAAATCTTTTGCCTCTTTGGGTGCCAATATACTGACAGTTCATTATGAAGCCTGTCCACATTTAAATAGAACTATACAAGCTATTAAAGCGGCAGGTATGAAGGCAGGTGTGGCTCTTAATCCGCACACCAATATAAACCTCCTGGAAGACAGTATTGCAGAGATAGACCTGGTTTGTGTTATGAGCGTTAATCCGGGATATGGAGGTCAGAAGTTTATTGAAAATACCTTTACAAAGGTTAGGGCATTAAAAGCACTAATTAATGAAAAAAAGGCCAAAACGCTTATAGAAATTGATGGCGGAGTAAATGCAGATAATACTAAAGCCCTCGTAGAGGCTGGTGCAGATGTCTTAGTTGCGGGAAGTTTTGTTTTCAACTCACAGGATCCAATGGCCACGATTTCACATATTGCAAATATTGCAAATGTTTAGCATTGTTTTAGGAGGTATTTTATCAAATCTGTGGTAGTCACCATCCCTTTAAGCCTACCATTTTCCACGACAGGCAATGAATGAAATTCCCTTTTCACAAGTAATTCTGCAACTTCTTTAATTGTGGTATCTGTAGAAACGGTCTCCAAATTACCTATCATTAATTGCCTTATGGTAAACATTTCATAAATAGATGAAGAAATATTTTCCTCTTCCCTATAGGCACCATCCGCAAAACTTATTCGGAGTATATCGTTCAAACTTATCATCCCAATAATCTTATCATTTTCAATCACAGGGATATGCCGTATTTTATATTTTTTAAATAAGTGTTCTGCCTTCTCTAAACTTTCTTTTACATCAAGGGTTATAAGATTTGTAGTCATTATACTGGAAACGGGGAGTTCAATCTGGACATTCATGACATTCAATTTAAATATTATTTATTAAAGATCAGTTTTATCAAAAACAAAAAGAATGATAAAAGTCATGTTAGCTATGATTATAATTTAATTTCTTTAATTAATTTTGAGATTCTGATTCTTTGATATAATGCTGCTTAATTTGTTAGCCATATTGGCTTAGCTTGCTTTCTTTAATAAGTTTAAGAATAAATTACATAGCTTTGCGCTTACCTGTATTCTCACTAAATTTTACCTCTATTATAAGGAAACATATGGTTGGATTTGATCTTTTGATTGTTGGTGGTGGCCCCATTGGAATAGCCTGTGGACTCGAAGCTCAAAAAAACGGTTTGAGCTACTTGATTATAGAGAAGGGTCCTATAGTTAATTCCTTATTTAACTATCCCGTGAACATGCAGTTTTTCTCCTCTTCGGAACGACTGGAAATAGATGACATTCCTTTTATAAGCAACGAGGCAAAGCCAAAGCGCAATGAGTCTTTGGAGTATTACAGAAGAATTGTTACCTCAAATAAATTGAATATTCACCTCTTCGAAAAAGTTGAGACTATAGAAAAAGAGACAGAAGGTTTTAAAGTAGTAACAAATAAAAATACATATACAGCTACTAATATTACTATTGCGACAGGATTTTATGACCTTCCAAACCTCCTTGAGGTTCCAGGGGAAAAACTCCCAAAAGTATCTCATTATTATAAGGACCCTCATTTCTATGCCAGTCAAAAACTGGCCGTGGTAGGAGCAAGTAATTCAGCTATTGACGCTGCCCTTGAGTGCTGGCGAAAAGGTGCTGAAGTTACGCTGATTATCAGAGGCCCTGAAGTTGGCAAGCGAGTTAAATATTGGGTTCGTCCCGATATTATGAACAGAATTGAAGAGGGAAGTATTAAATCTTACTATAACGCCTCAGTGAAAGAGATTCGCGAAAAGGAAATTGAGTTGGAAACTCCTGATGGAAAAATTATTTTAGAAAATGATTTTGTCCTGGCCTTAACCGGATACACTCCAAATTTTGAATTTCTGGAGAATGTAGGAATTGAATTATCAAAGGATGAGAAAAAATTGCCAAATTACAATTCGGAAACTATGGAAACCAATATAAAAGGAATTTACCTGGCCGGTGTTATTTGCGGAGGCATGGAAACTCATAAGTGGTTTATTGAAAATTCCAGAGTACATGCAAAGATCATTATTAAAAATATTTTGCTGAAAAAAGATTCCAAAATCGGTAATTAAGAGTTATTCTAATACATGAAAAAAATTGCCCTAGCCATTCATGGAGGTGCCGGAACCCTTGTCAGGGGAATGATGACTCCTGAAAAAGAAAGCTTATATAAAGCCGTTTTAAAAAGTGCCTTACACAGAGGGTATCTTCTTTTAGAATCTGGCGGTTCTGCAGTAGAAGCAGTTGAGGCATCTGTTAAAGAACTTGAAGATTCACATTTGTTTAATGCCGGAAAGGGAAGTGTATTCACTTCCGAAGGAAAACATGAAATGGATGCTTCCATTATGGATGGAAAAAACCTCAATGCAGGTGCAGTTTCATTGGTCAGTGGTATTAAAAATCCTATAAGCCTGGCTCGGGATGTAATGGAAAAAAGCGATCATGTTTTCCTTGCTTCTAAAGGTGCTATGCAATTTGCAGAGAAACTGAAATACCATCTTGAAGACGAGAAATATTTCTATGATGAACTTCGCTTCCAGCAATGGCAGGAGATTAAAGGTACCGAGAATTTTAAGCTAGACCATTCTGTAAATAAGGATTCTAAATTTGGAACTGTTGGTGCGGTAGCTTGTGATAGTTTTGGGAATCTGGCAGCTGCAACTTCCACCGGAGGCATGACAAACAAGCAATTTGGCAGAGTTGGTGATAGTCCGATGATTGGAGTAGGAAATTATGCCAACAATAAAACATGTGCTGTTTCCTGCACGGGTAGCGGCGAATATTTTATAAGAGGGGTTGTTGCATATGATTTGTCCTGCCTGATGGAATACAAAAACCTGTCGCTTCCGGATGCAGCAGAAGAGCTTATCCAAAATCGTTTATTGAATATAGGAGGAGATGGCGGTTTAATTGCAGTTGACGCCCTTGGTAATATAGCAATGCCTTTTAACACTGAAGGCATGTACAGGGCCTGCAAGTCATCAGACAGTGCAGAACAAATCAGTATTTATATGAATTAAGAGGCTGGAAAAGGAGCATCAAGAGGTAATACCTTCACTTTACCTCTTTTCATATTAAATCGGTCCCCATTTGCCAATACATGAGTTTTAAGATTAATCAGAGACATAGGGGTGCCTTTCTCAAGAATCTTTTCATTATTGTGTTTTAGTTTTCTTGGATCAAACATAATAACCATCCCAGAACCTATTATCTCAAAAGTGCTGCTATTTTTAATAACCAGTCCTGTATCTTCCGCAAGGCCAATACCCATTATATCCGGATATTTAGCCACGGCTTCCGCAAGTCGTCCAAAACGGCCGCGACGAATAAAATGAGAGTCTATGATTAAATTAGAAATGAATCCCATACCAGTATCCATTTTTACGGCCCCTTTTATAAATGATTCCGTACTGCTACCACCTGCAATCATTTCACTAGACATGCACATTGCACCTGCGCTGGTGCCGGCTATCACCAAAGAGTCTTTTTTATAACGTTCTATGAGCACTTCATGTAATTTAGTGCTACCTATTTTTGAAGTGATTTTAGATTGGTTCCCCCCGGAAAACATTACGCATTGTGCATTTCCTATCCATTCCAGATTCTTTGGGTTTTCAGACTCTTTCCTATCTCGAATATCCATAATATGTACCTTACGACATCCTAATTTATCAAAGGCCCTGAGATAACTATTACTTACATCTTTTGGAATACTTGAGGCAGTTGGAATAACAACAATTTGTGCCTCTTTGCCCCCACTTTCACTTACCACTCTGGAGAGGATACTTTCCTGAATAAATTCAAGGTGAAACGACTCTCCTGATACCGTCCCTTTATCCTCATTTCCACCTATTGGGATTAAGGTTCCATTTACCGTCATGCTTTTTGGTATATAGGAAGCAAAAATACAGCTATTGTTATAAAAAATGTCATATATTTATGAAATTACAAAGAACTTATTAAACTCATTTCAACAGTAAGAATAGTATTCCCAGGCTTGTTGTCAATTTATAAATCCGCGGTTAATAACCATAAAATCTAAGGTCATGAAAATAAGAGAAATAAATGCCATGAGGGGACCAAATTACTGGTCTATTCGCCGTCACCGACTAATTGTAATGGTCCTGGATTTGGAAGAAATGGAAGAATTGCCAAGCAATAAAATAGATGGATTCGCAGACCGGATTCGCGAGATGTTTCCAAGTATGTACTCTCACAGATGTTCAGAAGGTTGTGAAGGAGGTTTTTTTATGCGGGTAGATGAAGGAACGTGGATGGGCCATATAATTGAGCATATAGCCCTGGAAATCCAAACATTGGCAGATATGGATACCGGATTCGGAAGAACCCGCGGATATGGGGAGAAAGGGGTATACAACGTTGTTTTCTCATACATTGAAGAATCGGTAGGCAGATATGCTGCTAAAGCTGCTGTTCGTATTTGTGAAGCATTAATTGCTGCTGAGCCTTATGATATGGAAGATGACATACAACGCATGCGAGAACTTCGGGAATCTGAACGACTGGGACCAAGTACCGGGTCTATAGTTCTGGAAGCAAAAAGTCGTGGGATACCATGGATACGGTTAAACAAATATTCGCTGGTGCAACTTGGATATGGTGCCAATCAGAAAAGAATACAGGCCACCGTAACCAGTGAGACCAGTAGTATAGGCGTTGAATTGGCATGTGATAAGGAAGACACCAAATATTTATTAGAACAGGCCGAAGTTGAAGTCCCTCGTGGTGATATAATCAGCCGGGAAGGCAGCGTGGAAGATGCTTGTCGTTATGTAGGATACCCACTGGTTATTAAACCTATTGACGGTAATCACGGCAGAGGAATTACGGTAGATATCAATTCTTATGAGGATGCTCTTGAGGCCTTTAAGGTGGCTAAAGAAGTATCAAGAAGGGTCATTGTGGAGAAGTATATTACAGGCGAGGATTACCGCCTTTTGGTCATTAATAATAATTTCGTTGCCGCAGCAAAACGTACTCCCGCTCATGTTGTAGGAGATGGAAAATCTACCATAGAGGAATTGGTTGAAGAAGTGAATAAAGATCCACGAAGAGGTTACGGCCATGAGAAAGTGCTTACCGCAATAACAATAAACAATCTGACCAAAACGATTATCTCAGATGCAGGCTATACTGCAGACTCCGTATTAAAGGAAGGGGAGCGATTAATTTTAAAAGATACTGCTAATTTAAGCACCGGGGGTACTGCAGAAGATCTAACAGATATCGTTCATCCTGCCAATGTGTCAATGGCGGAAAGGATTTCAAAGATCATCGACCTCGACATATGTGGAATTGATATAATGACCAGTGATATTAGCCAGCCACTTTCAGATACAGGTGGTGCGGTTTTGGAAGTAAATGCAGGCCCTGGTTTCAGGATGCACCTGGCTCCCACCACTGGGTTACCAAGAAACGTTGCCGCTCCTGTAGTAGATAAATTATTCCCTCAAAAAGGTGACACTGGCAGGATACCCATTGTGGCTATTACCGGAACTAATGGTAAAACTACGACAAGCCGGCTGATTGCTCATATCGCTAAAATGAATGGACAAAGGGTAGGTTATACCACAAGTGATGGGGTTTATATTCAAAATAGGATGTTGATGAAAGGAGATTGCACTGGCCCGGCAAGTGCAGAGTTTGTGTTAAAGGATCCTACGGTCAATTTTGCCGTACTGGAATGTGCACGAGGTGGTTTATTAAGAGCCGGATTAGGTTTTAAGAAATGTGATGTTGCCATTGTTACCAATGTTTCAGCAGATCATTTGGGTTTAAAAGGTATCCATACAATAGAACAACTTGCCAGGGTTAAGGCGGTTATTCCGGAAACTGTGTTGCCTGATGGTTATGCCATCCTAAATGCGGATGACGATTTGGTTTATGAAATGCGGAGAAACATAAATTGCAATCTTGCACTGTTCTCCATGGATGAAAATAACCCCAGGATACAGGCCCTACAAAGAATTGGCGGAATAACTGCCATTTATGAGAATGGCTATGTAACCCTTTGCAGGGGTGAGTGGAAAATGCGGTTAATGAAAGCAGAAAATATACCATTGACCTATGGTGGGAGGGCTCTTTTTATGATTCAGAATATTCTGCCGGCTATTATAGCTGCCAATGTTCAGGGCATCAGTATTGAAGATACTAAAGCGGCCCTGGAGACCTTTATTCCATCCGCTTCAAGTACTCCCGGGCGTTTAAACCTGTTTAAATTTAACAACTTTGACATCTTATTAGACTATGCTCACAATCCTGCTGGCATGCGTGCCTTGCAACAATTTACAGATAACCTGGAAGCTACGGTAAAAGTAGGGATCATAGCTGGTATTGGTGACCGCAGGGAAGAAGACAACAATGAGATGGGAAGTATTGCGGCTGAAATGTTTGACGAGATTATTATAAGACAGGATAAAAATCTGCGTGGAAAATCGGAGACCGACCTAATTAATATGTTGGATGCAGGTATTAAAATGAAAGATCCT
The DNA here is from genome assembly GCA_965363995.1 of uncultured Eudoraea sp. Lineage (GTDB taxonomy): Bacteria > Bacteroidota > Bacteroidia > Flavobacteriales > Flavobacteriaceae > Eudoraea. The sequence goes on along the minus strand of CBDTVZ010000014.1, from coordinate 12,289 downwards.
AATAAAAAAACTACCATTATACCTTCGGAGAAAGAAGCTATTACTCATGCAGTGACACATGCAGAGAAAGGATCACTCATAGTGCTCTGTAGCGATGTGGTCCCGGATGCCCTGGACCTGGTAAAGCATTTTAAAGACAAGGAGGCGAAAGGCGAATTAATTTAGGGCATTCGTGATCTGTTTTTAAATAGCTATCCATTATTTTGAGTCTATCATAAATATAAATACGGGCCGAAACCCGTGGTTTACCCAGAAACTACTCAAATGAAAAAAATTTGGATTTGGTCAATTACGGCAGCTTTAGCCGGATTTCTTTTCGGTTTTGATACCGTTGTTATTTCTGGTGCCGACAAAACACTTCAAGCATTGTGGGGTTCGTCCGATGTGTTTCATGGAGTAGTAGTAATAGGAATGGCCCTTTGGGGCACTGTTATTGGCGCATTATTAGGCGGTATCCCTGCAAATAAACTCGGTAGAAAGAATACCCTTATATGGATAGGTATATTTTACACCATCTCGGCTTTGGGCTCTGCCCTGTCAAGTGATCCCATAACATTTGCCATTTTTAGATTTATTGGTGGATTGGGAGTAGGGGCTTCAACTATAGCAGCACCCGCTTACATCTCAGAGATTGCTCCTGCTAAGGATCGAGGCAAACTTGTTGGTTTATATCAGTTTAATATTGTCTTTGGTATCCTGATCGCCTTTTTTTCAAATTACCTATTAAATGGAATTGGGGAAAATGCCTGGCGTTGGATGGTAGGAGTTGAAGCCATCCCGGCAGTTATTTATACTGTATTCACATTGACAATTCCAAAAAGCCCCAGGTGGTTGTTATCTAAACTCCGTGTTGATGAGGCTTTAGAAGTTTTACAAGTAATAAATCCAGGCATGGATGCAGAACACATGATGCTGGAGATCAAAAAGGAAAGTGAAGGTACGATTCCAGGAGAAAATATTTTCTTAATGAAATATAGATTTCCATTGATACTGGCTTTTTGCATCGCCTTTTTTAATCAACTCTCGGGGATCAATGCGTTTCTTTATTATGCTCCTCGAATATTGGAAGAAGCTGGACTGGGCGCCAGTACGGCCCTATTGAGTAGTATTGGTATAGGGGTAACCAATATGTTATTCACCCTTTTGGGAATATACCTTATTGACCGAATGGGGAGAAAACAATTAATGTATATCGGCTCTATTGGGTATATTATAGCTCTATCTCTGGTAGCATGTGCATTTTATTTAAACTGGGAAGGAATTTCCGTCGCATTCTTTTTATTCCTGTTTATAGCAGCCCATGCAATTGGACAAGGTACTGTCATTTGGGTGTTTATTTCAGAAATATTCCCTAATCATTTAAGGGGATACGGCCAAAGCTTTGGAAGTTCTGTGCATTGGATTCTAGCAGCTATTGTGCCTTCATTAATTCCTATTCTCTTTGCTACTATAGGACCCGGAATTGTTTTTACATTTTTTGCTTTTATGATGTTTTTACAGCTTCTTTTTGTAGCCTTCATTATGCCTGAGACCAAGGGGGTGCCACTGGAAGAATTAAGCAAATCGCTTACAAGAACCAAGAAGGTTAAACCTGGTAGGGATTTCAAATAAGATTAATTGCACTGTATAAAAAAGAATTAGGCAAAGAACAGGTTAACGAATTGGTTGCCTAAATTTATTATCAGATTTCCACTGTGATTCTTATCTTCCAGTACTTTCTGTACGTTAATGTCGTCTAAAGTAATTTCTTAAAATTCTTCTCACATCTCACGGATTAAAATTTAGTACTTTTAAAACTACTAAGAAGTAATTTATTTGAAAATGAGTGCCCTAACAAAATATTGGTTTTTAGAAGGTTTTGATTTGTTCCAAAAGCTGGGAAAACCTACCATGATGCGTATGTGCTCTATCCTCGAAATGGAAAACCTGGATAAAGGTCAGGTAATAAAAATGAATAATAGAGATAACAGGAGTATTTTCTTTCTAAAGCAAGGAAGCGTAAAGATTATTGACTCCTCAAACGAGTTTGTAAAGTACATTGTCCGAAAGGGAAATATTTTTGGAGAATTGTCCTTATATGATAAAAAAGGGGACGCTGAAGAATGCGCGATAGCTTTGGAAGACTGCATAATATGCTATATTGAATCTGATATGATGGAGAATCTTATGGCAGAACATGAGACTTTGAAAAATGCGGTATTAAAAATTTATGGTATCCGAATAAAACGATTGGAAAGAAGACTCCGCGACCTCCTTTACAAAGATAGCACTACAAGAATTACTGAATTTATTACTTCTTATATTAACGAATTTGGCAAGGAGCAGGAAAGTCAATTGGTAGCTAAAAATTTGTTATCACATAAAGATATTGCCAATCTTACCAATACGTCCAGACAAACAGTTAGCAATACAGTAAGTAATCTTAGAAAAATTGGACATATAGAGTATAGCACTCAATACATTTCCATTCCTAAAACAGTAAACTAATGAGAAATTTTTTTAGCAATCTTTTTAAATCGAAAAAAACAGATGAATTTGATGAGGTTCCCCACGGGGTTTGCCCTAATTGTTGGGGAGATCAGGAATACGGCAATGTTATCCGCGAAAAATATAAGGATGCCCAGATTGGAGTAAATAATAAAGAAAGTAAGTATGCTTTTATACAGGACTTTATGGTTACTCATTTAGACGGAATAAAACTAAAAAGTGCCGTTCATGGCACAGAATGTCCTACTTGTAAAATATCATATAAAAAATAATCTAAATTGTAAACAATCAATAATGTCAAAACAACTCTCAAAAATAACGGAACAACACTGTTCCAACCCTCCTGCCAAATACAATGATCTAAAAGTTTTATTCCTTAACTGCACGCTAAACAGAACGCCGGTTCTTTCACATACCGAAGCACTAATAGGTGTTGCTCAGCGAATTTTTGAAGCAAATGGGGTAGCTACAAAAGTAATCAGACCAGTAGATTATGTGCTTCCAGCCGGACTGGGCCTGGATATGTCCAAAACCCCGGAATGGGACAAAGATGACTGGCCCATGCTTCAAAAAGAAGTAGATGCCTGTGATATTCTTATCCTGTGTACTTCGGTCTGGTTGGGAGAAAAATCCTCGGTTTGTAACCGCGTATTAGAACGAATGTATGGATATACCCATTTGTTTAATGAAAAAGGGCAATACAGAGATTATGGCAAAGTTGGTGCAACCCTGATTACAGGTAACGAGGATGGTGTAAAACACTGCGCCATGAATATACTTTTTTCACTTTCTCATATTGGCTATACCGTACCACCACAGGCTGATGCCGGTTGGATGGGTGAAGCAGGACCAGGACCTTCCTACAGGGACGAAGGATCAGGAGGTCCCGAGAACGACTTTACCAATAGAAATACAACTTTCCTGGTCTGGAACTGTTTGCATCTTGCCCGAATGTTGAAAGATAATGGAGGTATTCCGGCACATGGTAACCAACCAGATGAGTGGGCTGCCGGATGTAAGGCAGGATTTGATAGCCCTGAACATAAAAGATAATCCGGAAATGGAAAAGATGATGTATCTGCTGGCGCAATACCTTGCTGCCGCAGGAATAAGTTTTTTAGAGAAAAAGGATGATGACAGCCATAGTAATCTTGGCTTTTCAATCGAAAATAGTAGCATGTATTCAAGGCCGTTAAATGATAACGGAGATACATTATCTGTAAGCTATAAAAAATTCACTTTGGAATGGAATTCAAATGATGTGTCCACTTCACTGCGATTGGATGGTACAACCCATTCCGAAATTCTAAAATGGATTGAAAAGATGGCCACTAAAGCCGCTATTAAACTACCTTACACTTATTCCTTTCATTATGATTTTCCCTATCAAATAAAAGATAATTTTGTCTTTAAACTTTTGGATTTTAAAAGTCTTCGCGAATTGTTAAAACTGCGGGTTTTGGCTCAAATGACTCTGGAAACTTTTTTACAGGACCAGAACTTAAACTCCGAAATTCGGATATGGCCCCACCACTTTGACACGGGGGCATATGCGGTTTTCAATGATATGAAAGGTGATGCAATTGGATTAGGACTTGCAGTACCTGATACTGTGTGCAGAGATCATTATTTATACATTAGTGGATACAAAGGACATGAGGCAATAGATACTTCAGGTTTTAAACCTTTATCGCTTGGATCCTGGGGTGTAAATGGATTTAATGGAGCAATCCTGCCAGCCACAGAAATTGACAAGAACAAGGGTACTGCCTTTTTGTCTGAGGCATTCTTCCAATATAAAAATTAAACCGATTAATTATGGCTTCTTCGAAAGACCTTATTTGGCACAAAGTCCTGGATAATAAAACTGATTTACCGGAGGGCAGAGTAAAAACAGTGACTGCCAAACACAAAGGTATCTGTCTTACTCATTTCGAGGGAAAATTTTCTGCCTTAGACAACCAATGTCCGCATCAGGGTGGCCCTTTGGGTGAAGGCTCTATTGAAAATGGTCTGTTAAGATGTCCCTGGCATGGCTGGGATTATCACCCTTGTACCGGTTTACCTCCGGGCGGATTTGATGATGGTGTGGAAGTCTATCCCACCAAGGAACAAAATGAAGCCATATATGTGGGTTTGATACAAGAGGAATCGCACGAGCCTACAGTTTCGGATGTCATGGTAGAAACTATGATAAATTGGGGAGTAACAAAAGTTTTTGGAATGGTTGGGCATTCAAACCTCGGATTTGCCGACGCCATGAAACGACAGGAGCAAAAAGGAAATCTCAATTTTTATGGGATTCGCCATGAAGGTGCTGCAGCCTTTGCAGTATCTGCCTATGGTAAACTTACAGGAAAACCTGCAGCTTGTTTCACTATTGCAGGCCCCGGAGCTACCAACTTATTTACAGGCATGTGGGATGCCAAGGTTGACAGGGCTCCATTTCTGGCACTTACAGGACAGGTAGCTACGCAAGTTGTGGGTACTGGTAATTTTCAGGAAGTAGACCTGGTTCAGGCGTTTAATTCCGTAGCCGAATTTAACCAGCGTGTTCAGGGAGATAGTAAGCATTCCGAATTAATGTCCCTTGCTATTAAACATGCCATCCTTAGGAGAGATGTTTCTCACCTGACCTTCCCGGATGAAATCCAGGACCAAAAAGCTAAATCTGGCGCAAAAGCACAATTCCCTACCAACAGGATTACTCCTATGGAGATTGCACCACCCAAAGAAATGGCTAATAAGGCCATTGCATTAATAGAAAAAGCAAAACGTCCGCTTATTATTTTAGGACATGGTGCCCGGGCACACAAAAAAGCTATTGTTGAATTCGCTGAAAGTTTAAATGCTGCAGTAGTGACCACATTTAAAGGAAAAGGGTTGATTGCCGATAGTCATCCACTGGGATGTGGTGTTTTAGGTCGAAGCGGGACTCCGATCGCCTCATGGTTTATGAACGAAGCTGATCTGCTGCTGGTCTTTGGTGCTTCCTTCTCAAACCATACAGGAATTACCCCTAAAAAACCTACGATTCAAGTGGATTTTGATCCACTCGCTCTTAGCAAATTTCATGAAGTAGATGTAGCCGTTTGGGGTGAAATTTCGAGGACTTTAGAAATCTTTACTACTGCTCTGGAAGGAAAAACAAATACAATAAACCAAAAAACAGAAATTGCAGAACGTTGGTCCATCTGGCAAACCGAAAAGAAAAAACGGTTATCAGAAACTTCCGAAAATGGACTAAGTTCCATCGCGGTATTTGAAACGATGAACAAATTGACTCCCAAGAATGCGGTTATGTGTGTTGATGTTGGGAACAATGCATACTCTTTTGGACGCTATTTTGAACCCGAACAGCAAGATTTTTTAATGTCCGGTTATTTAGGCTCCATTGGATTTGCACTACCGGCATCCATTGGTGCCTGGGCTGCTGTTGGTAGTTCGAGGCCAGTGGTAGCGGTAGCAGGTGATGGCGGGCTCTGTCAGTATTTAGCTGAAATCACAACTTTGGTAAAATACAAAATGCCAGTGAAATTAATTGTTCTGAACAATCACGAACTTGGTAAAATTTCTAAAGAACAACGAGCCGGAGAATACGATGTATGGCAGACTTCTTTATCTAACCCGAATTTTTCAGAATATGCCATTTCCTGTGGTGCCTGGGGAAAACGTGTATCCAAAGAAGAAGATTTGGAAAAGGCTATGGAGGAGTTATTTCAGCAACCAAATCCAGGCCTTCTTGAAGTCATTACAGATGTAACGCTCATATAATTCTGATAAATTTAATCCTTACTAATAATTTAAGTAGATGCTTCAATCATTTAGTATAATTTTCGCTATAGCTACATTTTTTAGTTTGATAAATTACAAATGGTTGAAAATGCCGGCTACAATTGGGCTAATGCTGATGAGCCTGGTTACTATGATTTTAATTACGTTGAGTAAAGAGATTTTTCCGGAATTCTATCTCTTCTTTTGTGATATTGTAACTCAATCGGATTTCCGAACCTTATTATTAGATGGCATTTTAAGCTTTCTTCTTTTCGCGGGCGCAATGCATGTGAATATTGATGATTTGTCTAAGGAGAAATGGTCTGTTCTTTTATTTGCTACCCTGGGGGTACTAATTTCCACTTTAATAGTAGGCGGACTAATTTTTAGTGCTGCACATTTAATAGGTCTTCAATTACCATTAATTTACGCCTTTCTTTTTGGCGCATTAATCTCCCCCACAGATCCTATTGCTGTATTGGCCATTCTTAAAAAAACAAAGATTGCTAAAAATCTTCAAATCAAAATTGAAGGTGAATCCCTCTTCAATGATGGTATTGGTGTTGTCGTTTTTGCAGGTATACTAATTTTTGCTGATATGGAAGGGCATCTTACAGAAAGTTCATTGGGGGTTGAAATAGGAAAATTATTTCTGGAAGAAGCTGTTGGAGGGATACTCTTTGGTGTTTTGTTAGGTTTTATTGGGTATACCTGTATTAAATCCGTAAAAGAAAATCCGCAATTGGCGGTAATGATAAGTCTGGCCATAGTCATGGGGGGATATGCCACGGCATCCCTGATCCATGTTTCAGGGCCCTTGGCTATGGTCGTCTCCGGAATGTATATAGGGAACAAATTAAATGTAGTTGCTAATAAGGGTCCGGCAAGAAAACTTATTAATGATATATGGGAAGTATTGGACGATGTATTCAATGGTATCTTATTTGTTCTTATGGGCTTGGCCATACACCTGGTAAAGTTTAGCGCCGGTTATTTAACTTTAGGGATTCTGGCAATTTTTATTGTACTGTTGGCCAGGTTTATTTCTGTGCTTCTGCCATACTCATTGTTAAACCACAAAGAAAGTAAACCTATAAAAACCGTTGCTATCTTAACATGGGGAGGGCTACGCGGAGGAATTTCCATAGCATTGGCCCTAAGTCTGGGCGACAATACTTCTTCAGATTTAATCCTGTATATCACCTATGCTGTCGTATTGTTTTCAATTATTGTACAGGGACTCAGTATTGGAGCCCTTGTAAAAAAGCTATATAATTAATACCATATACACGGGAATCTTTTATGCTTTCTTCAGATATTTTTTCACTAAGTTTACACAATAGGCCAATTTGCATGTGTCGTTTTTGTTTTGTAAATATCGAAGATACTTCAGAAAGCCAATCTAACTTTAAAAGGACTAACTGACAAATATCATGTTTTAAGTTCGCTTCTTGTTGGAAATTTGTAATGGCAAATTACGTTTAATTTAGATTCGCGTTTGTCATAAATTAAATTGTACCATGACAAATGTGCATTCATTCCATATTCCCGTTATGGGAATAGGTTTTACCATAGACACTCCTTTAAAAGTTTCCCAATTTGGCATAAACTCCGTTATTTCTTTAGTGGATGATATTCTCATTGAAAAATTGAGAAAAATGTATTGCGATAAATTCGGGCGTCCCTATTCTGAGATTACTGAAAAAATGGATGATTTTAGGGCAAAAAGAATCACTTCCTATCTTAACCTTATCTATGATGAGAGCGTAAAGCAATTCGAGGAATTAAAAAATGCATCGATTGAATCGGCAACTGAAATCAAGAAATATTTTTCAATGTTGCCCGATACGTCCGGTTTGAAAAAAGAATTCAAGAATTTAACCAAAGATTCTTTTGATTTACAGGAAATCAAAACTTGGGTAATGGATAGCCTCTCCATGGGCAGTATTGATGTTAATATTATGACCAAGGTTGATAAGGAAAATTATATTAAAAAGGAAAAATTGCCTTCGGAATATAATGATGCGCATGCTGCTCTGAGGGGATATGCAAACAGTGTTCTAAGCTCTTCCCTGATCCTTTCTGCCGGAATGAACCCAAGATTATATAGTTATTTGGAGCAGTTTGAGGATTTTTATCCCGATAAAAATGGAACCATCAAAAAGAAAATCGTTTTAAAAGTAAGTGATTTCCGGTCGGCTTTGATCCAAGGTAAATTCTTGGCAAAAAAAGGATTATGGGTATCGGAATATCGAATTGAATCAGGACTTAATTGCGGCGGACATGCCTTTGCTACAGATGGTTATCTTATGGGCCCTATCCTAAACCAGTTTAAGGAAGAAAAAGAAGAATTGAAGAAATCGGTTCACGAAATTTTAGTAGGTGCTTTAACTCTAAAAAAACGGGTTGTTCCAAAAACGATCTTGCCGTTAAAAATAACAGCACAAGGCGGTGTTGGCACCACAGAAGAACACAACTTTATTTTGAATCATTACAAGGTCGACTCTGTTGGCTGGGGAACACCATTTCTTTTGGTGCCGGAAGCAACAACCGTTGACAAGTCGACCATCTCTAAATTAGTCGAGGCTAAGGAGGATGATTTGTATCTCAGTAATACTTCACCCTTGGGCATTCCTTTTCATAGTTTAAAAGGAAATACCAAAGATTTGGAAAAATCCTCACTGATTGAAAAGGGAAGACCAGGAAGCCCTTGTCCGAAAAAATTTGTAGCCATGAACAAAGACTTTTTGGATACCGGGATCTGCACGGCATCCAGACAATACCAACATCTAAAAATCAAGGAGTTGGACAAGCAAGAACTTTCTACTGAAGACTATACATACTACTACAATAAGATAACTGAAAAATCCTGTACCTGTGTAGGGCTTGGCACTTCTGCTCTGCTCGCATATGGACTTGATACAAAAACCGAAGGCCAGGGGGTTTCGGTATGTCCGGGTCCTAATATGGCTTATTTTTCCAAAACCATGGAACTGAGTGAAATGGTAGACCATATTTATGGAAATACCAATGTGATAACAAGAAAAGATCGTCCGCATATGTTCATAAAAGAACTCCATATTTATTTGGATTACCTTGCAGCACGAATTGCCGAAAACCGGGGATCGGCAACTGATAAGCAAAGGAAGTATTTGTTGACCTTCGCCAGTAATTTAAATGATGGTATACAGTATTATCAGGAATTGTTCAACAACCTAAAGGAAGATTTCGCAGGGTCCAAACAACAAATATTGGGATTATTGGACGAGGGAAGAAGTAGCTTGAATAGCTTAGTTCAAGAAATTGAAAGTTTGGAAAACAATCTCGCAACACCCTAGCTGATTATTTATTTTTTTTCAGCAATAGCCTTGTAAACACAAATTTCAAAACAGTATCAGTTTTGTTTAGGACATCCCGTTGTACACGAAGTTCAAGTGTTATATAACTATCCGAAATATTGTCTATCATGCCATCCTTTATTTGAACTTTATGATTTATAATTCAGATGAAACAATTCTGGTTTTCTAAGATATGCTGCAAAAATTGTAGCTAACACAATAAGACTGACAATTTCAAATGGCTTCCCTTTGAACATATGTATAAAAACTATACATGTCATGTATAAAGCTAAAACAGTTGTTCCCCAAATTATAGTTTTATTAATCAAGAATAAAATAGTGGCTACTAGAAGAATAATACCAACGATGATTATTACTGTATTACTGGTAATAATTTTATCCTGTTGATCGGACTGAAATATTTTTCTCAAGGCGTTTTGGATAAAAACCATGGATACCATTACAGAGGGTAGCCAAATTAAGATTGTCCAAATTAATTTTTTAATTTTCATTTTCAATCGTTTTTTTGAACTTTCAAGAACTAGACTTGGGCTTTTCATAGTAGCCGTCGCTCTGCATCGTTTTTAATGTCTTTTTATGTTCTATTAAGTACTTTATGATGTCACGCTGATGAAATTGTCTTGCGAAACTTAATGTGGTTTTGCCTTTGTAGGTCGCACTGAGATCAGCACCCTTTTGCACCAGATATCGGACCATTTCCAATAGCCCGTATTTTGCCGCATACATCAAGGGTGTTTTATTCGCGCAAACGCCCTCGATATCGGCGCCGTTTTCAACAAAATAGCGTAATGATTTCATCGATTTTAACTTGATGCTTATTGCCAAATAATTATATTTTTTGCTGTCTGCTACTCCCACACATTCATTGATGTGGTCTACAGTAATTAAATGTTTCAAATTTTCAGTTCGGCCATACTTTATTCTCCACGCGATTTCATTCGTTAATTCTTGCCCATAGGATGCGATTCCTATTAGTGAAATTAACGTTACTAAAATCAGTTGTTTTATACGTGAATTCATGATTGGGATTAAACTATGCACAACAATTGAGTAAAGCGATTTATTCGCTTAATATCTCAAATATAGAGGATAAAGAGCATTATTCCCATTACCTATTATATACACTTATGTTAATAGTATAAGAGGGAATCCTTTATTTGAACTTTCGAGAACTGGACTAGGGCTTTTAATAGGAGGTTTGGTTCATTCTATAATTTCGTAGTCAATACTTAGTTTTCGCAAAGCTCTTAAACCAGAACCAGAGATTCTATCTTCCATCTCAATATCTACAGCGTCTCCTTCTAAGAGTATATCTGTAAGTTCATTCGACAAGGATTCATCAATGTTAGATGAAATCTCTGCAATACATTTGGCTATCGCTCTTCTATCTGGTCTCTGAGCATCACAAGACAATAAGTTTAATTTCATAATAATAATTTATTAATGCAATATACTAGAGTTGAGATAAGTCTGGATTATACTTACACCATTATTCATTTTAATGACGCACAACAATTAAATATAAACCATTAATGGTTTATATTTCTTATGTAAGTGAAATTGAATTATCCGTTATTTGAACTTTCCTCAAGTTAATCAATTCGGATATACAAAATTTAATCATGCTCACTATTTTCCCGATGGGCAATACTCTTACTAATCATAAATTTTAAAATATCTCCTCTTACTTTGAGTTGTACTATGGAATCAAAACCCGAATCCGCCTCACAGAAATAATAAAAGTTATAAATCCTATCCTTTGGGATTTGCAACACATTGATCAAAAATGATTCATCCAAATCATCATATAAATTACTGTACTCAGTATTCTTTAGGTCTCTTGCAACTCTTTTTTTGAGCATTTTGGTTCTGCCTGAGATGGCGTTGATAAGCGGATCCAACTTAAAAGCAACTACCGCGAAATCCCATGTTCGAGCGGTATACAAAAGTCTTTCGCTTTGGGTTCTTTTTTTTACATCCGCATTGGGAAGTTCCAAAGAGGAAGCTGTTACAACTGCATCAATCTCAATGGCATCCATATCTTTTAATAGATCTCCTGAAAGCATATAGGGCCATACCACTACTTCATTGAGTTCTGTCAGCGATATTGAAAGCTTTACAACCACAAAACCTTCCAACATTTCCGGGCTTACCACCAATTCTTTTTTAGCTAAATGAATTGCGCTAAACCTTATAGTATCATTCACTTTAGCTGATAAAGCGAAATAGCCATCAGTATCCGTGATTGTTGCTTTGTCTACTGTCAGGTTAAGCACATGAACATCAGAGACATCCTCCTCCGCATTCAAAACTCTTCCTTCAATGGTTTGTGAATGTATTGATAAGCCAGCGAGCAGGAAAATTAGAAAAACTAGATCCCTTAAGTATTTTACATTCAATAGATAAGTTTTAGAATTCTTGAAATGGCCTTTTAAGAGTTGAATTTAAGGAAACTATATTTGAATTTTCTTAATGTATTGTTAGGATTATAAACTGTAAATACTCCAAATGATTAATGGATAAGGTCAATCGTTTATTTGAACTTTACTTTTATAAATCGACAAATTTGACTTGAGTTAACATTTGTGTCGAATGGATTCCACTATTTCAACATCCTGATTTATATTTGAAGATTAAAAGAATTAAAATGGCCTCAGGATTTTTCGCAG
>CBDTVZ010000013.1:0-22566 GCA_965363995.1 uncultured Eudoraea sp. | reverse complement strand
GTATCACTATTGTTAGAATCCTTTTCATCAAATTCCCATAAAAAATCTGCTGTTACCTTTGCCTGGGATACAGGAACCGCATTTTTAATTACTATATAGCCGTTATGCTTCCAAAATTCCCAGTCCTTTTCGCTAAGAACCCTTAACGGAACATTATTAGACCGATCATTTAATTCTATTTTGCTACTTGTAGCCGTTGAGGGGTTTCCAGGAATATCCTTATGAGCCTTATTGGCCATTTCCAGTTTAGAGGCTGCTTTTTCCATAATAATTTTGTATTGTGATTAAAAGATAGTCAAATCTAAATAGATCGAATTGAGATCACCACCTTGATTTTGATCAATATTTGAATTATATTGACATTCCCCAGCAATATTTACCTAGATAATAGCAATTTTGTTAAATTTTTGATTTGAAAATTCAATTAGAACATATAAATCCGGATGCCAAAAGCTCCTTCCGTTTATTACACAATCCAAGATTGAATGATTTATTCTATTGGCATTTTCACCCGGAATATGAATTGGTCTACATAGAAGGCGCTAACGGAACGAGGCACGTAGGAGATCATATATCTCAATATGAGTATAGTGATCTAGTATTAATAGGGTCCAATATACCTCATCTAAACTTCGATTACGGTATACAGAACGAATACAAAAAGGAAGTTTTGCATGTTAGTTCGGCGTTCAAGAACAAAATATTTACTGAAATACCAGAGCTAACTGAAGTATTTGAACTCTTTGAAAAATCCCAGCAGGGAATAGCATTCACCGGAAGAACAAAGGTAAATATTGGCACGAGACTCAAAAAACTTCATATTTTGGGTCCCTTTTCACAGTTTCTTGAAGTACTGCATATTTTTTCCATTTTAGCGGCTTCGAAGGAGTATGTATTATTACATGATTATCCGGTAATAAATAAATACAGTCAAAAACAACAGGACCGCTTAAAAAATATCTATGCATTTATAGATGAAAACTACCAAAGAAAAATAAAGCTTAAAGAAGTGGCAGCTCTTTCCAATTTGAGTAAAGAAGCTTTTTGCCGATATTTTAAAGGTGCCACAGGAAGTGCTTTTACTTCTTTTTTAAACCAATATCGTATTAGCCAGGCTAAACGATTACTTTTGAAAGGAAGAAATATCAGTGAAACTTGCTACGACTGCGGTTATGAAAGTCTATCCTATTTTAATCGTATTTTTAAAAAAATTGCGAATGAAAATCCTTCTGAATTTAAAAAAAGATATCTGAAAAGGTAATTCTTATTAGCTAGTGCCCAAAACCTGGAAAATTTACTTTCATCCTACCTAATAAATAGTTTTTAATTAGTAATGGTATCCAAAATAATTAATGACCAAAAAAAACCGCCCTGGATTTAAATTCAGGGCGGTTTCTAACTAAATAACCAACCAAAAATAATATTTCATTCTCATACCATTCTCTACTATCTTTAATAACGCGTAATTCAAAGTTTTCATTGCACAGAAACAGGTAAACCGATGTTAAAATTTTATGCATTTCATCGTTTTCTAAATTAAGAGTTTGTTCGTCTCTTGCATAGCCAATTTATTCGTAAATTATTATAACTCAATGACTTTCAAATATCTAAGTCGTTATTTTTTTTAATTACATTTGATGGTATAATTTAATTTGATGGAAAAAGAATTAAAAATTGCAGTTCTTGGTGGTGGAAGTTGGGCAACAGCTATAGTAAAAATGCTCACTGAAAACCAGGATAAAGTAATCTGGTATATGCGCAATGAGGATGCTTTAGAATATATAAAAGTCAACAAACACAATCCTAATTACCTTACTTCTGTTGAGTTTCAACTGAAACAGCTAGTACTTACCAATAATATGGACGAGGCGGTTTCCATGGCTAATCTTTTGATTTTTGCAATTCCATCTGCTTTTTTAGAGAGTGAACTCAATAAACTTACCGTCCCTTTAAGTGACAAAATTATATTCTCAGCTATCAAAGGAATTGTTCCTGAAACAGGTTTAATTGTTGGAGAGCATTTTCATCAAAAGTATAATATTCCTATTGAAAATATTGGCGTGATTACCGGTCCTTGTCATGCCGAAGAAGTTGCCCTAGAGCGCTTGTCCTATTTAACAGTTGCCTGTTCAGATACTGCTAAAGCCAGGATGCTCTCTGAACATCTGAACAGCCATTATATCAAGACCAAGATTTCCGATGATATCACAGGCACTGAATATGCTGCAATGCTTAAAAATATTTACGCGTTGGCAGCAGGTATAGCTCACGGATTAGGATATGGCGATAATTTCCAATCTGTTTTAATGAGCAATGCCATCCGTGAAATGAAGCGTTATATTTCAAGAGTTCACAAGATGAAACGGAATATCAACAATTCTGCCTATCTGGGGGATTTGCTTGTTACGGGCTATTCGACTTTTAGTCGGAACAGGATGTTCGGAAATATGATTGGCAAAGGCTATAGAGTAAAAAGTGCTATGATGGAAATGAAAATGATAGCAGAAGGTTATTACGCAACGGAAAGTGCCTATAAATTAAAATCAACATTTAAAAAGAAAGTTAAGACCCCAATTATTGATGCCGTGTATGATATCCTTTATAACCAGAAGAGCGCCAAAATAACTTTCAAAGCACTTACAGATAAATTAGATTGACCCTGAAATTTTGTAATCACTTCTATTAAAGCGGAAGGAGTTATAGGTGATGCAGAACAGGCCGTAAAAACGAATATGACGGCAATTCTTGAGAGAATGGCCACCTATTCAGGGCAGTTAATCACGTTTGAAGACGTCTTAAAAAAAAGAGGGGGCTGTGCCTGAATTATAAAGTTGGGGCACCATGCCGCTCGTAACACCCGATGAGAATGGCTTTTACCCAATACCTGGACTGACCGAAGTATTAGAAAAACAGAAAAGAGGTAATAACCATAGCCCTATTTACATATTAATTTCTAACTCTGGGGTATTACTTTTTTAGAAAATTAGTATTAAACCCTGTCTAAAGAAAAAGTAGAATGCTCATGAATTTCTTGCAACATTTTTTCCTTCCAGGAAAGGATTTGCGAATCATCCAATTTAAAAATTGACTTGAATTCATCCAGAATTGGATCCAGTAAAAAAGGGATGCTTTCAATATCGAAATATAAGCGCCCCGTTCTGCGGATAAAAAAATCCATTGGAGAAGTTATCATTTCATACTTAATTCCATAATGAAGTTCGGCTTTGGCCATTCTTATGTAAGGATCTTTATCTTTCTGAATGGAATAATCCTTTAAAATAGTCTCCGTTTGTTTGCCATAGGTTGTTACCAGATACCATGCATCATATTCTGTAAAACCTTCTGCTTCTATTCGTTCAAATATTTCTGAAATGTACTTTATGACGTGTTTGGATTTTCTGAAATCATTACCACACAGCGGGATCTGAACAGTTGTACTTTCTGCGAGTTCAATTCCTTCCTCCTCTTCCATTTTTTTAGATAGCAGGTTTACAACTCTTTCTGCCATCTTTCGATACCCGGTAAGTTTGCCTCCAGCCATACTTATAAGACCGGTATCTGAAATAAATATCTCATCCTTACGGGATAATTCGGAAGTAGATTTTCCCTCTTCATGAATTAAGGGTCGCAAACCTGCCCAGGAAGAGATTATATCTTTCAATTCCAAATTTATCTTAGGAAACATATTATTAACCGCTGATATTAAATATAGGGCATCAGCTAAATCCAGTTTAACATCATCTTTATCCTGATCATAGTTCGTATCGGTTGTACCCACATAGGTAATTTTACCTCTGGGGATTGCAAAAATCATTCGCCCGTCAGGTACGTCAAAATAAACAGATTGTTTTACCGGTAATTTTGCATACGGAAATACCAAATGAACCCCTTTTGAAAGATGAAGGCGTTTCCCATTTTTAGAATTATTTATACTTCGCAGTTCATCTACCCACGGGCCGGCAGCACTTATCACATATTTTGATTTAATAGTAAATTTATGACCGGATATAACGTCCTTAAAATGTAGCCCTGAAATAATATCGTCAGTATAATCAAAGGCCGTGACCTCTGCATAATTCAATGCAACCACACCGAATGTAAGGCTTGTCTTTATATTTTCAATTGTAAGCCGGGCGTCGTCTGTGCGATATTCTGCATAATAACCGGCCCCTTTTAATTTCTTTTTTGGCAATAACGGCTCCAGCGCCAACGCCTCTTTTTTTTCGAGCATTTTACGCTTATCATCGCCTGATACCTGTGCTAAAATATCATAGACCTTTAACCCAATAGAAGTAAGCCATTTACCATAAGACCCCCCTTTAATCAAAGGAAGTAGCATTTTTTCAGGAAGTACAAGGTGTGGTGCGAGTTTATGAACTATAGCCCGTTCAGATCCTACTTCTTTTACTAACCAAAAATCAAATTGTTTAAGATATCGCAGGCCACCGTGAATTAACTTAGTAGATTTACTACTGGTTCCTGAGGCAAAATCCCCTTTTTCTAGCAGAGCCACTTTTAGTCCTCTGGCAGCTGCATCAAGGGCAATACCACCTCCGGTAATTCCACCTCCAATAATTACAAGATCGAATTTGGTTTTGGCTAGGTTTTGAATGATTTCATTCCGGTGCAGGTTTGAAAATGGTATATTCTCCCTCATGTTTTTGTAAATCAAGGTATATAATTATTTACGCCCTATTACAAATGTAAAGGTTTATACCCCCTATTCAAATGTGAAGGTTTAAAGCAAATGTTATCATTAAATTAATTTACTATTGAAGGTTTGAATAAAAAAAAAGGCTAGCTTGTTTTAATGCGAGGCGGTAAATTCGTATTCCCTTTCAACAAGGCAGATTCTTATTTTGTACCATTTATACCATTCTTTTTTCCCTTTTTCCTGCGCAACCAGGTGTTTGAGATTGGATTTCCATCTTGATATAGATTCCAGGTTTTCCCAATAACTTACAGATATCCCTAATTCCCCTGTTGCGCTTTCAAATCCCAAATATCCAGATTGTTTTCTGGCTAATTCTTCCATTTGTTTGGACATTAGGCCATATCCTTTATCCCCGGAAGTCCTGGTACTTGTAAAGATTACCGCATAATAAGGTTTTATCATGACCGTTTATAATATAAAAGCTCGATCAACAAAATAATTCACTATAGCCTCTTTCATTAATACAGATTGCTCTCCAGCCTTTAATGGCGGAAGTGACTCCTTGACAATATAGTGTGGCCAACCTTCCTCGTCAAAAAACTCAAACTCATAATATCCATAAGGTTCCAATAGTTTGCATATGGCAATGTGCATCAGATTAACTTTTTCTTCCTTTTTATACGTCCTGTGGTATTGACCTAGCTCCTGGATGCCAATAAGATAAATAATCGCATCTAAATCCATTGGATCTCCATCGGAAAACCTGGCAGATAATTTCTTAATTAGTTCTTCCCACCTATCTTTTAATTGACTATCTCTACTCATTTTTATTATCAAAAAAGATTTAAAATTAAAAATAAATCCTGAATCCTTCTTTTAGAAAAAATCAAAGGTACAAATCAAAATTCTATATTTGTGCAAACAAATTTCTGTGAATCTTCTGGATATCATTTTGGGTTTATTACTGGCATATGGCCTTTATAAAGGTTTGAAAAATGGTCTCTTTGTTGAAATCGCCTCTCTCGCCGCTATAATTATTGGGCTTTATGGTGCGATTCAATTTTCTTACTTAACGGGTAACTACCTTTCTCAAAACATGGATTGGGATGAAAATTACATAAAATTAACGGCATTCATAATTACATTTATAGCTATTGTGCTTCTGGTAAATATGGCTGGAAAAATACTTACCAAAATTGCAAATTTTGCTATGCTTGGATTACTCAATAAAGTTGCAGGTGGGTTATTTGGGGTTTTAAAAACTGCCGTTATCCTTGGTACGCTTTTGTATTTTTTTGAAAGTGCAAGTTCTTCATTTAATCTAATTGAAAATAATACGGTTGCAGAATCTATTCTTTATAAACCGGTCAGAGATATCGGTGCTCTGGTTTTTGGAAACGTAATTGAAGTATTTAATGACTGATAATTGATGAAAAGTGCAGTTCATCGAAAAAAAAGTGTTTTTCATACGCTTTTTTTATATTTTCTTTAATATTACCAGGATGATCTTTTTAATAAGGATCCAAGAGAACACCCCACTCTTTCATTACCCTACTTACGAATAGAACACTATATGAAAATGAGACTGCCTATTGCTGTCTCGGTTTTGTTTGTATTGTTGGCTGGATCTTGTAGCACAGAGTCCATTGAAAATACAAATATTCCGAGTTCTGAAAATGCCGTTTTGGTAGAACAGGCACTTTTGGATATAGTAAATGACCATAGAAAGAGTTTGGGTTATTCGTCATTACTTTTTAGCGACGTTGCTTATGAGTATGCCAACACTCATACCGATTATATGATTTCCAATGGCAGTTTAAGTCATGATAACTTTAGTTCAAGAGCCTCTAAAATTTCGAGCGAAGTAAATGCTGAATACGTAGCTGAAAATGTTGCCAAAGATTACCCGGATGCTACCACGGCTTTGGAGAATTGGCTTGATAGCTCTACTCATCGTAAAACAATTGAAGGCGAATTTACACACACTGCCGTAAGCGTAAAAAAAGACTCAAATGGTAAATTCTATTTTACTCAGTTGTTCTACCGATAGTCTGCTCCAGAAAATTTTCTTTTCTTACATTTGACAGGGAGTATTACTTTTAATACATTCTAATATCATTCCTTAATAATTAGAAAACAATGGCTATAGCACCTCCATTTAATCTTCACAAGTGGATTAAAGAAAACAGAGACTTACTAAAACCCCCTGTTGGAAATAAGAATTTATATAAAGATGCCGGTGATTATATAGTTATGATCGTTGCCGGGCCAAATGCACGAAAAGATTATCACTACAATGAAACAGAGGAGCTTTTCTTTCAATTAGAAGGTCATATAGATATACACGTGCAGGAAGACAGACAAAAAAAAACAATGAAACTGGGGCCCGGCGATATGTACCTGCATCCTGCAAAAGTCCCGCATTCTCCTGTTAGGCACGAAGGCTCCATTGGTTTGGTAATAGAGCGTAAAAGAGACCAAATGCAAATAAAGGACGGTCTACTTTGGTTTTGTGATAATTGCAACCATAAACTTCATGAAACTTATTTTACACTACACGATATTGAAAAAGACTTTTTATCACATTTTTCATATTTCTACGGTTCGGAAGAGTTAAGGACCTGTGATAATTGTGGAACGGTTATGTCCGTTGATGATAGATTTACTGCAATAAAAGAAAGATAAAAAAATGAAACTTACGATTAATATTTTTATCGGAATTGTGGCGGCACTGCACCTATATTTTCTTTGGTTCGAAATGTTTGCCTGGACTACCAAGGGTAAAAAGATCTTTAAAAAATTTCCTGAGGACATGTTTGAACCAACAAAATCTCTGGCAGCAAACCAGGGCCTATATAACGGCTTTTTAGCTGCTGGCCTTATTTGGACTTTTTTTATTCAAGACCCATTTTGGAGTGTAAATATTTCTATTTTTTTTCTGAGTTGTGTTGTAATTGCTGGTGTTTATGGAGCCCTAACTGCTGATAAAAAAATATTCATAGTGCAGGCACTACCTGCCCTGATTGCGCTACTTCTAATCTTTATTAATCAGGCCTAAGATTCCATATCTTTCGCTTTACATAATCACTATTATTCGTAGCTTTGTCAGAATTTAACAAACTACCTTTTAAAAGTTATAAAATGACACTAGTTGCTGTAGATTTTGGAATAGACCAAGCATTAGATAAATTAGGAATAAAGGAAATCAATAATGGTACCTCAACGGGTACCGAAAATTTTTCTTCAGGGGAAGTTATCGCGTCATTTTCCCCGGTAGACGGTGCTTTAATTGGTAAAGTAAAAGGCACCTCCCAAAATGATTATGAAAAAGTTATAGAAACTGCCTCCAAAGCATTTCATATTTGGCAATTAAAACCCGCTCCCCAAAGAGGCGAAATTGTTCGCCAGTTTGGAGATAAACTACGCCAATTAAAGGAACCCTTAGGCAAGTTAGTTTCATATGAAATGGGGAAATCTTATCAGGAGGGTCTGGGTGAAGTACAGGAAATGATAGACATATGTGATTTTGCTGTAGGGTTATCCCGGCAATTACATGGACTTACCATGCATTCAGAAAGACCAGGGCATAGGATGTATGAACAATACCATTCGTTGGGAATTGTAGGAATAATTTCGGCTTTTAATTTCCCCGTCGCTGTCTGGGCGTGGAATACAGCACTTGCATGGATTTGTGGTGATGTTTGTGTTTGGAAGCCATCAGAGAAAACACCACTTTGCGGCATAGCTTGTCAAAATATTGCCGCTGAAGTGTTCAAAGCCAATGGCCTTCCAGAAGGTATCTCCTGTTTGATAAATGGGGATTATAGAGTTGGTGAAATGATGACAAATGACAAAAGAGTCCCTTTGATTTCGGCGACAGGTTCTATTCGCATGGGGAAAATTGTTGCACAGGCAGTTGCGGCAAGATTAGGGAAATCACTCCTTGAATTAGGTGGTAATAATGCGATCATTGTTACCCCGGATGCAGATATAAAAATGACGGTTATTGGAGCTGTATTCGGAGCAGTTGGCACTGCAGGCCAGCGATGCACTTCTACAAGAAGAATTATCATACATGAATCTATTTACAACCAGGTAAAAGATTCAATAGTTACTGCCTATAAGCAATTACGTATTGGAAACCCGCTGGATGAGAATAATCATGTAGGTCCTTTAATAGATAAAGATGCCGTAGCCACCTATAAAAAAGCCCTTGAGCAGGTGGTAGCAGAAGGTGGAAACTTGATCGTGGAAGGCGGTGTTTTAGATGGGGAAGGTTACGAAAGTGGTTGTTACGTATATCCGGCCATTGCTGAAGCAGATAACAATTATGAAATAGTACAGCATGAAACTTTTGCACCTATCCTTTATTTGTTAAAATATTCAGGTGATGTACAAAATGCAATAAAATATCAAAATGGTGTTGTCCAGGGACTTTCCTCGGCCATTATGACCAATAATTTAAGGGAAGCCGAGAATTTTCTTTCAGCCGCTGGCAGTGATTGTGGTATAGCCAATGTAAATATTGGCACCTCGGGTGCTGAGATTGGAGGGGCTTTTGGAGGAGAAAAGGAGACTGGAGGTGGACGTGAAAGTGGTTCTGATGCCTGGAAAGTTTATATGCGAAGACAAACTAATACAATTAACTATACTACTGAATTACCTTTAGCTCAAGGTATAAAATTTGATTTGTAAATATAATACCTGCAGGCTCATTAAGCTAGATCCGTTTAAGTGTTACAAAGGAGCTCTAGAGTGTCTGCAGGTATTTATATAAAACACACAAAAGGCCATTGTTTTTAATTAACTACATCCCACTTAATTAAAAGACTTATGTTTCGATCTTATTGATTTCGGTTCCTGAACCTTCCGGCTCCTATGGAATAAGGTTTGAATCCCAAGCACTAGAATAATACAAAGAAATATGAAACCTTAGTTAAGTCGTTTTTTAAGCTTTTCAGTCTCACCTGATTAATCAATTTACCTTTAAAGTATATTATAATAGCAGGAGGACCTCATGAGAAAATATCACATGTAGTAAAAAATATTCAATTAGAAGAAGAGGTTGTGTAATCTTAATAATACAAAAAAACCGCTGCTATTTATGAAAGAAATAACAACGGGATTCTTAACTAACCAAACTAAATCAAACTAGTAGTACGTATTAATTGAATACTATTTCGATGCCGGATCCTTGTCGGGAGAAATAGTGTTATAGCTTAATTTTTAACAAATGTCCTAAATGTTACTTTACTTCATTGAGAGGAAGTTATAAATTGAGCAAAAAAATGTATAATTGGCAGTTATTAAGGTATGTCCTGTATTTATTCATATTAATAAGGAGCATCTTAGTCAATATTAGAGGGTTAAACAGATAATTCAATGTATAAAGCCTTACAATTTTAACATAATTTAAGATTTTTTTAATACATTGTATTCAGAATAACAAATAGTCAATTACAATGACAAAAAAGACAACAAACTTGCTTGGGATTATAATTACCATAATAGCAGGGATTTATTTTTTTGTAATGTACTGTAGTGAATGTGGATTATAAGATGGCCGGCCATTAAACAGTGTGGATTATTCTATTGCTCAAAAGGCAATGGATTTTGAAAAAGCCAAGGATAAGTTCAAGAAAAAATAATTGTATAAGAACTAATTAAATAATATCAACTTATGAATTTTGAAAGTATAAACATCTGGTGTTGGCTTATCCCTTTACTTGTAGGCGTTCTTTGTGCTATTTTTGGATATTTATTGGGTAAAGGTGCAAATACAGCCATTGACAATTCTTCAGAGCTAAACTTACTGAAAGATCAAAATGCAAAATTAGAAGCAGATCTTGCTGCTTGTAATAAAAAAATGGTTGCTGAAAGTTCAGCTGTGGTTTCTTCTAAAATTGCTTTTAATAAAAGTGAAGCCAAGGCGGCATTTGGAAAAAATATAAAACAGGATGATCTGAAGGTTGTGGAAGGAATAGGTCCCAAAATTGAAGGTCTTTTTCACAATTATGATATCAAGACCTGGAAGGCCTTGTCTAAAACTTCTGTTTCCAAGTGTCGGCAGGTATTGGACTCAGGAGGTGATCGTTATAAGGTTCATGATCCCGCATCGTGGCCACTGCAGGCAAAAATGTGTTCTGAGGGCAAATGGAAAGAATTGCACAAATGGCAGGTAGAACATAAACGTGGTAAATTATAATTAAAAAGGCCGGATTTAATCCGGCCTTTTTAATTATAGCATTCCGTTGGCCTCTACCCATTTAAACCTGAATTGATCTTCACTTAGTCTCATTCTTTCGGCGATGCGAAGTAAACGATCTGGCATTCCTACAAGATAGTCTCTGGCTTTCTGTGCTTCATCTGATAAGCCTCTCATTGCTGCCAGATCCCAATATTGATTTAATTTATTAAAGATGTCTATATAATCATGAGATGTATATACTCCCAGCCTCTGTGCGCAGTTGGAAAAATTTTCAAATGCAAGTCCGATTCCCTCTCCAGATTCCCTCAAAAAATGAGCCGGCATTACAATTTTTCTCTTCATCATATCTGCATATGCAAGCATCATCCCATTAGGGTCTTGTCCAAAAATGGTCTTTACAAATTCTCTATATGCCAAATGATGACGCATTTCATCACCTGCAATTATGCTGCACATTTTACTTAGAAGTGTATTCCCTTTTTTCTTGGCCATCTGACCTACCCTTTTATGCGAAATATTGGTAGCTAATTCCTGAAATGAAGTGTATACAAAATTCTTATATGGGTCTCTGTCTGTTCCTATGTCAAAACCATCATTAAGCAAATACTGAGTTGATATCTCAACTTCTCTCATATTTACTCTTCCCGAGAGGTAAAGAAATTTGTTGAGTACATCACCATGCCTGTTTTCCTCGGCTGTCCATGCTCTCACCCATTTGGACCATCCACTTGGTTCTTCCGTGTGCTGATTAATTCCCTCAACATCCATTAACCAGGATTCATAAGTTGGCAAGGCTTCTTCGGTAATCGTATCGGCAACCATAGTTACCCAAAAATCATATCCCAACTCTTTAGATTCCTCTCTGATCTGCTCTACCTCATCAAAAAAATTTTCACTTCGCGAATCTGGAAGAAAGTCCGAAGGCTGCCATATCTCATCAATAGGAATCAAAAATGAATCCATAAACCCGGCAACTTTAGGTTCAATTGCCTGCATCACCTCCAGCCTTATATTTTTAGTAGACATATTTATTTTTCTTGCAAAGTACGAAAATAAAATCCTGAAATTATCGCAGATATAATTCAAATATTAATTTCTTCCACTTTCATTCGGATAAAAAAGATGCACCGGATCACTTTGCCACAGCTGTTTTGAATTTACATCCATAATTGACAAAGGCCCCTTAAAAGCAGCTCCTGTATCAATATTCCAGACATTAGCTGCTCTTAGAGGTATGGTTTTCCCTATTCTTGTTACCGGTGTATGGCCAATATATATTTCATAGTAATTGGCAAGACGCTCCGGGTAAAATAAGTCTGTTTGTGTTAATTCCGGATCCAGAGATAATGCCAATTCCCATAAAGTTCGATCCCAGTAAAATATTTTAGGAAAATATTCAAATTTTGCACCTTTCAAGTTAGTAAAGCCTGCATGTACAAATAGGCGGTTTTTATCATCCAGGTAGTAATTATCCAGATTATCATAAAAATCCATATGAACTCTTTTTGCCCCATCATCCAGAACCTCGTAGGAAGTTTTGCTCGCCATACCTCCATGTTGCAACCACATAGGCTTATCCTTCCCTGTTCTCAACCATTCATTACAAAGCTCATCATGGTTTCCCCTTAAAAAAATACATTGGTGTGTTACTCTTAGTTCAATTAAAAAATTTACGGTTTCAGCAGCCTGGCTCCATCCGTCAACATAATCTCCTAAAAAGATAAGTAGATCATCTTCACTAACGCCAGCCCTTTCCACAACTTGTTGTAAAGCTTTCAGCCCTGAATGTATATCTCCAATTACCAAAGTTCTCATTTGGCAAAATTGGCGATTATTCCGATGATGACAATAATAAAAAGAATGAGAAAAATTATTTTCCAGAAGGAATAGGGTCGAATACCATGGATATTACCGGTTTGTCCGTTTATATAAAAATGATATTCTTTCCCTTTGTAATTGTAGAAACTTATATAAACAGGTAAGAGTACATGCTTAAAAGTTTCTTTTGATAGTTTTATATCAGAATGATGAATCCTCTGCGTATCACCTCCAATATCTCGTCGTATCCATGAATGAGCTATCTCCTTGGCTTTTTGGAATGATTTGCGATGACCTTCTCTCAAAGGAATTGTGTATTTTTCAGTTACAAAACCTGAGAGATATTTTGAATTAAATGCTCTAAGGTCTTTCATATTCCAATGTGATATGCCTGACGGAACTTCTCTTTGTTTTTTTTCCGAAGCATTGATCAGGATATCATCTACAAAGCCATCTACCGTTCCATAGGCAGGTGTCCAGCGTGTTTTTCTTACTTGCCTGGTTTGAGTTCCATTTTTAGTTCTATAGGTTTGTGTCTCGTAATAATAATCACCCCTTTGACCTTCATAAGATGCAATGAGCTCTGCATCAAAAGTCCAAAAAGGGAGATAAAGACCGTGAATAGCTTCCGGATCTAATGCAGCGCGTTTAAGTTTATTTGGCGCAAACCACAATCCTTTCACCCAATCTCTGAATATCTTACCCGCCTTTTTGTTATCAAATTGAAATGGAACCAATGCACCTGGCAGTATCCAACCCTCTCTTTCTATATCCTCTCTAATAAGAGGTTCTCTGCAATAAACACAATGAAGCGACTTATAATTTTCTTCAACATGTTGGTTAGCACCACAATTCTTACAATGCAGAAGATCTATTGTCTCGGTAAAGGCATTATCCCCTACTGCCTTAATATAATGTTGCAGTTCAAGTTCTTCAAAACTTCGCTTTGTCTTTTCAATAAATTCTTCATATCCGCAATACTCACATTTAACCTGGTGTGATCCTGGTTTGTATTTTAGTTCTGCTCCGCAATTGGCACAGGATTTTTTCTGTTCAGAATACCGGGTTTCTTCCATTTGTTATTGTTGCCAAAATCAGTAAAATTGGCAAAGTGTTATTAATACTTACGGTTACTACATTTGAGGTAATGGTGGTGGTGTTCTACCACCCAAAAAAGCCTTTAACTCCTCAATTTCCTTAAGTGCTGTCCACCCCATAAGGCCTTGTTTCCATACCAGAGAATCCCGGTTAATAGTCCTATTTGCAAAGAGTTCCTTTAATTTATCAAAAGAAACAGGTCCAAGTTGTAGCCCGTTTGCCGCATAGTAATACGTTACCTGAACAGGAATTGGAGGTGGCAGAGCAGCTCCCTGCGGCTGTAGTGAAGTAAAGGGTTGTTGTGACGGCTGCCCCATTAAAGTCCCCATTTGTTGTGCCAGAACAAGACCCATACCCATTCCCATTCCTGCTCCGGCAGTACCGCCTTCATTTTTTGCAGCAGCTTCCATGGCTTTCGCTGCCTTAAATTGCGATAGTTTGGACAAGTCTAACTTGTCTAATCTGCTGTAATCAAAAATCTCCCTCTTCAGCTCTTCGGGCATGGAAACGTTTTCTATATAGAATTTTTCCAACTCTATCCCAACACGTTCAAATTCCGGTTTCATAACTTCCTGGCATGTTTCGGAAAGTTCACTTGTATTAGCGGCGTATAATTCCAGAGGTAGGTTTGCCTCCCCCACAGTATCCGTAAAACGCGTCACAATTAAACTCTTGAGATGTTCGTTAATCTCGTAATTTGTAAAATTACCATCAGTACCAACCACGTCTACCACGAACTTGCCGGCATCGTTAATTCTATAACTATAGGTTCCAAAAGCCCTTATCTCAGTTAACCCAAAGCGTTCATCACTTAACATAATCGGGTTTTTTGTTCCCCACTTTTCATCTGTAAACAATCTGGTATTAACAAAATATACTTCTGCCTTAAAAGGGCTGTCAAATCCATATTTCCATCCTTTTAAAGTAGTTAGAATAGGAAGGTTCTTAGTATTCAAAGTATGTGTCCCCGGTTTAAAAACATCCGCTAATTGACCCTCATTTACAAATACGGCCTTCTGACCTTCTCTAACCACCAATTTGGCATTATTTTTAATTTCATTCTGATAACGTTCAAATCTGTGAACTATGGTATCATTAGTCGCGTCAATCCATTCTACAATATCAATGAATTCGTGACTTAGTTTATTTTTAATCTCATCAAATAGATTCATTTTGTTAGATTTTTAATTCCAGAAAAAGGTAATCATTTCTTTAAAACAGACCAAGTGTCTTTTCGGAATATAAAGGATTAAGACAATGCTGAGAATCGATTTAATAAATAGTTCTGTTTTTTTTGGAGTAACACCTTATTTCTCATTACTTTAGGAATTGCTTTAAGTATAGATCTATGAAAGAAGTGTATTGTATAGGTGAATTGCTCATAGACTTTGTTGCCGAAAAACAGGGTTCTAATTTAGCTTTAGCCAGTGAATTCACAAAAAAAGCAGGTGGTGCCCCGGCCAATGTAGCCTGTGCTATAGCCAAGCTCGGAGGGAAAAGTGCATTTATTGGTTGTGTTGGTGTTGACCCTTTTGGAACATTTCTATTAAAGGTGTTGGAAAATGAAGACGTGGACATTTCTTTAGCTCAACGATCAGAAACTTTTACTACCCTGGCCTTTGTTTCTATTGATGAAGACGGAGAACGTGATTTTGTCTTTAGCAGGGGTGCAGATAAAGAACTTAAATACAGTCCGGCGATTAAGAAAAGATTTAATAAAAACATTGTCCATTTTGGGGCTGCGACGGCATTTTTGGGCGGAAGTATAGAAGAAGCGTATGGACGATTTTTATTTGATGCCATAACTCAGGAAGCCTTTATCAGTTATGATCCAAATTACAGAGCAGACCTATGGAAAAACAGAACTGATATTTTTATAAAAAAATCTATGTCATTTATTGAAAAATCTACGCTCTGCAAGTTTAGTTTAGAAGAAGCTAAATTAATTTCAGGAAAAGAAAATATTTTGGATGCGTGTGAGTTTTTCCATGAAGCCGGCTCACAAATCATTACCATTACTCTTGGTTCTGAAGGAACATTTATAAGTTCTCAAGGGCATTCAAATACAATTCCCAGTATCATGGTAAAGCCAGTTGATACAACAGGTGCAGGAGATGCTTTTATTGGCTGCTTGCTAAAACAAATTTCTACTCTGGATAATTTAGAGAGTGCTATTAGCAATCCCGATTTGCTATTCAAAATGATCGCTAGAGCAAATAAAGCCGGAGCAATAACAACAATGAATTACGGGGCCATAAAGTCATTGCCGACTCAAATTCAACTTGACAATTAGAATGAACCAAACCTCATTAAACATGTTGTTGGCTTCAAATAAGCTGGATAACCCGGAGAAAACGAATCTGAAAGAACTATTTGATTTAAGATTATCCACTAACCTTTCTATAATCCAAAACCTATTTTTATCTCTATACCCTGAGTCAACCTTTCAAAATTCATTGCCTTTATTGTTGGAACTTTTACCTGAACTTTTTAAGAAAAGATCTAAAAATCTTAAAATCCAGGACCTGAGAAGGCTTAAACATGCAAATTGGTATCAATCAGAAAAAATGGTTGGCATGCAATTGTATGTGGATAACTTTAATAAGGATCTTAAAGGTCTTGAAACTAAAATTCCATATTTAGAAAAATTAGGCATCAACCTTCTACATATCATGCCTGTCACAACAAGGCCTAAAGGAGAAAATGATGGGGGATATGCAGTCAAGAGTTACACCCAAGTGGACAAAAAGTACGGTTCAAAAGCAGACTTGTTGGACCTAACGAAAAAACTGCGCTCCAAAAAAATGTATCTGATGATGGATTTTGTTGTAAACCATACTTCAGATGAATTTTCCTGGGCAAAAAAAGCAATGGCGGGTGATAAAAAATACCAGGATTATTATTATACCTACCCGGACAGGAATATGCCAGATGAATTTGAACATTCCTTGCCGGAAGTGTTTCCTCAAACCTCCCCTGGAAACTTCACTTTTAATACGAAAATGAAAAGGTGGATTATGACTGTTTTTAATGACTATCAATGGGATCTCAATTATAAGAACCCAATGGTATTTATGGATATGCTCTCTAATCTGGTAGAACTGGCAAACTTAGGTGTAGATGTTATTCGCTTTGACGCCCTGGCATTTCTATGGAAAAAATTGGGTACAAATTCTCAAAATCTTCCCGAAGCACATAGCTTAATTACCCTCTTTCGCATGTGTTTACAAGTCGTTGCTCCCGGGGTTGTTCTGTTGGCTGAAGCTATAGTTTCTCCTAAGGAAATTATCAAGTATTTTGGTGAAGGCATTAAAAAAGGCAATGAATGTGAAATAGCCTACAATGCCACTTTGATGGCGCTACTTTGGAATTCAATTGCTACAAAAAAGACTCATCTCTTGTATAAAAATCTGATTAATTTACCAATTAAGCCTGTAGAGGGAACCTGGATAAATTATATCAGATGCCATGACGACATTGGACTCGGTTTTGATGACCGCTATATTTACGAAGTGGGCTGGGATGCGGCAGCACACAGGAAATTTTTATTGGATTACTATTGTCAAAAACTGGATTGGTCACCTGCTAAAGGACAAATTTTTATGTATAATCCAAAAAATGGCGATGGCAGGATTACTGGTAGTGCTGCCTCTTTACTCGGATTGGAGAAAGGATTAGAGCAAAACAATCAGGAATTGATAAAATTGGCCGTAAACAAAATCCTAATGCTACATGCCATTATATTATCCTATGGGGGAATTCCCATGATCTACGCCGGTGATGAAATAGGGACCTTAAATGATTATTCTTATCTTAAAAATAAAGACTTAAAAGAAGATAGCAGATGGGTCAACAGACCTAAACAAGATTGGAAAACTGTTTCTGAATTAGATAAAATTGATACCCCTCAAACACAAATTTACCATTCTCTAAAAGAACTAATTAGGATTAGAAGAAATACACCAGTATTTGCTGACATGAACAATTTGTTGCTGCATCATTCCACAAACCCGCATATTTTTATGTTTGAAAGAACAAATGATTCTACTAAAGATGTTCTTGTAATTTGCAATTTTGATGAAAGCATTCATGTGATAGAAGCCGCTACTATTGCGGCCAAGGGTTATGTCACAGGAGGTAAACTAAAGGACCTGGTATCAGGTGAAAGCATTACTTTAAAAAGTGCTTTTTTAGAAATAAATCCCTTTCAAATTCTATGGCTCAGCAAGTCCTAGCTATATTTTACTTTTCGTAATATTCGAAAAGACTCCTTCAGGGATTCATAAATGTTTACATCGTATTTCTTTAATAGTGGCCGAGCTGTTTCCATAAGATCCTTCGCCTCTTCAAAACCATTAAAATAGCAAATAAGATAAGTTGCCGGTAATAGTTTCAAATCTAATTCTTCTGAACGCTTGAGTGATGCCCCCTTTTCAATTTTTTGCAATATAGCCTTGTTTGATTTAAAAATATGAAACATTGTCTTTTTATCATATTGAGGTGGTTCAAAAACTAAATCGCTTTGAATTTGATAGGTTCCGTTATCTGAGAAAAATATATCCACTTTTTCCAAAGGATAGTATTTTTGTTGATTTCCCAAGCCCAACTTCACGTATTCCATGATAGTAAAAGATTCATCATTATAGCTTATTGAGATTTCATCGAGGGCAGAATAGAAAAGTTTAACCTGTTCATTTATAAGTTCTATATCTACTCTTGAATAAAAAACTTCGTTTTTTATTTTTTTTTGATTGCCCGCCCAGCAGAGTACAAATTGTTCTTTAAATACTTTATAGTTACTAATCAGATCTTTATGTCTGTAATTAATAAAATCTATTACGCCATCAAGAGTAAGTTCTATATTATTTCGGGCATGTTGTTCTATAGTAGCGACGGTATCTGAATTGATATCTTTTAATAAAATATCAAATACCTTGGGCATGCTTATACTCCCATCTCTGAAAAAAACTGCACCTCCGTAATATTTCCATATATTGCGCCGCAATGCGCACACTTTGCCATTAGAGCTTATAGTAACTAACCCCACGACCTTACCTTCAGGTAAGTGAGGAAACGGTATGTTTTCATAAGAGATCAGTGGAGGGTTATCTAAGTAGGCATTTACCAGGTTTTGAATTTTACTGTCATCAAAGAAATCTACTCCAACAATTTTGTTGTCTTCATCCTCAACACCAACAACAATAAAGGAATTATTATTTGGATTACTATTAGCAAGTGCGCAAACATGCTTTAGGAATTTAGCTTTACCTTCTCGATTTCCTATATTGATAAACCTTTTTTTATCATAAAAACTATTCTCGTCATTATGAGCCAAAAGGTTTTTTACAAGTAGGCGCTTATTAATCATATTGTTTTCTTCACTAGAGTACTACTTGCCTGTGCGGTTGGCATAACTACGAGATCTGCAATATTTACATGGGCAGGTTGTGATATTACAAAGTAAATTATTTCTGCTATATCTTCTGGTTTTAAAGGTTGAAAACCCTGGTAAACACCGTGAGCTCTTTCAACATCCCCTTTAAATCTGACATTGCTAAACTCTGTCTCTACCAATCCAGGGTTAACAGCACCCACTCTTATGCCATATGTGTTCAAATCAATTCGCATTCCCTGATTAATTGCATCAACCGCATGTTTACTAGCACAATAAACATTCCCTTTGGGATAAACTTCTTTGCCGGCAGTTGAACCTATATTTATTATATGTCCCGAATTACGCTCCACCATCTTAGGTAAAATTGCCCTGGAGACATAAAGCAGGCCCTTTACATTAATATCCAGCATAGCGTCCCAATCCTTAAGACTGCCTGTTTCTATGGAATCCAAACCATGGGCATTCCCCGCATTATTAATCAAAATATCTATATGAGAAAATTCCTCGGGCAATGATTTGATCGCATTTGAAACGGCATTTTTATCACTGACATCAAAGTTTAAAGCATAGACATCCGTTAGTGGCTCTAATTGCTTCTGCAATTTTATTAAAAGTTCTTTTCTTCGCCCACAAATTATCAATCGGATATTCTTTGATGCGAAAAGTAGTGCAGTAGCCTTTCCTATGCCACTGGTTGCCCCTGTAATAAATGCTGTTTTTTTCATTGAATTTATTGGAATGATTATTAATTAAGGAACTTTATGCCCCTGAGATGCAACTAACAACAAAAACCAATCTTCCAGCTCCAAAT
Source organism: uncultured Eudoraea sp. (assembly GCA_965363995.1). Taxonomy (GTDB): domain Bacteria; phylum Bacteroidota; class Bacteroidia; order Flavobacteriales; family Flavobacteriaceae; genus Eudoraea. Next base: position 2,582 of record CBDTVZ010000013.1, on the reverse strand, counting down.
CAATTTCAGTGGCTTCTACAGAAGCCTTTAATCGTTCTTTGTTAGTGGTGCCAACAACTGGGTGAACTCTGGAAGGATGATTTAAGATCCATGCCAGGAGAATTTGACTGCTATCTGCCTCATATTTCTTTTTAAGTCGTTTTAGCACTTTTTTTATTCGCTTCCTTCTTTTGTTATCCTCCCTAAAATAGCTGCCCAGAGGACTCCATGCCATAGCGGTCCTATTATGAATGATACAATCATCAAAAGTACCGTCATACATCAACTTTTCGGCTGTTAAGGAAAATTCAACCTGGTTAGCGGTTACTGGTAATACCGACTCTATTAGGGCAATCTGCGCAGGAGAGAAGTTAGACACTCCAAACTCCCGTATTTTACCTTCTTTTAGCAAATAAAGAATGGCTTCTGCAATTTCATCAGGTTGCATTAACGGGCTGGGTCTGTGCAGTAAAAAAAGGTCTAAATAGTCAGTTTTTAGTTTGGACAGAGAACGCTCTGCGGACCATATAATGTATTCTTTAGAATAATCATAATGTTTTACTTTATTCTCTCTGGCCTTACAGACATATTGTATTCCGCATTTAGTAATAAGTTGTACCTGCTCCCTGGGAATTGAGCTTTGAAAAAAAGCGTTTCCAAATGCTTCTTCATTATCATAACCTCCATAAATATCGGCATGGTCAAAAGTTGTTATTCCATATTCAACACAATAGCCAATAAGGTCAGTCATTTCCTCTTTTGTAAGATTCTTCCCCCAACTTCCCCATGTCATGGTTCCAGCAATAATTTTTGAATAAGATATCCGGTTTTTCATAAGTATGTGAAAATATAAAATAAATCCCTTAAATAGTTCATAAAACTTAGTGTTCTAGGCATTTTTTAACCAATCATTAACAGCACTTATATAAATAAATTTTCAATTTGCGCCCTACTGTGATACCAACAAATTAAAAACCATAAAATAAAAATTATTAATGGAGGAAAATACTACTGTAGATATTAGTGCGGTCAACGAAAAGATTGCACAGGAAAGTGCTTTTATAGACCTGCTTGTTCTGGAAATGAATAAAGCTATTGTAGGTCAAAAGCATATGATAGAACGATTGTTGATCGGACTTTTGGGACAGGGTCATATTTTATTAGAAGGAGTCCCCGGACTTGCAAAGACCCTGGCGATAACCACTCTGGCAAAGGCTGTTAAAGGTAGTTTTAGCAGAATTCAGTTTACTCCGGATCTTCTGCCTGCGGATGTCGTAGGAACGATGATATATAATATGAAAGTGAATGATTTCTCAATCAAGAAAGGTCCTATATTCGCCAATTTTGTATTAGCTGATGAAATTAACCGTGCCCCTGCCAAAGTGCAGTCTGCACTATTGGAAGCCATGCAGGAAAAACAAGTTACAATTGGTGATGAAACTTTTATACTTGATAAGCCATTCTTGGTTATGGCCACTCAAAACCCGGTGGAACAGGAAGGAACATACCCTCTCCCTGAGGCTCAGGTGGATCGTTTTATGCTAAAAACGGTAATTGATTATCCTAAAATGAATGAAGAACAACTTATTATAAGGCAAAATCTTCAGGGTATACTTCAGGATGTTAAACCTGTTATATCAATTAAACAAATTCTTAATGCACAACAGGCAGTGCGAGAAGTCTATATGGATGAAAAAATTGAAAAATATATCCTCGATATAGTATTTGCCACAAGATATCCGGAAAAATATAATTTGGGAGATCTTAAGCCGCTTATAAGTTTTGGAGCATCGCCTCGGGGGAGTATAAATCTGGCAAATGCCGCTAAATGTTATGCTTTTATAAAAAAACGTGGTTATGTAGTTCCTGAAGATGTACGTGCCATTGTGCATGACGTTTTAAGGCACAGAATTGGAATTACCTATGAAGCGGAAGCAGAAAATATTACTTCAGAAGAAATAATCAACCGGATTGTTAACGAAATTGAAGTGCCATAATAGTTCAACCTATGTATTTCAATGCCGCAAAGGGCATTTGCTTATATAACTAAAAAGCTTGAACCCAAATGGATACGAAAGAGTTATTAAAAAAAGTTCGTAAGATTGAAATTAAGACCCGGCGTCTTTCAGATAACATATTTGGAGGGGAATACCATTCTACATTTAAGGGTCGTGGAATGACTTTTAGTGAGGTTCGCCAATATCAGTTTGGTGATGATGTTAGAAGTATTGATTGGAATGTCACTGCCAGATATAATGAACCTTTTGTTAAAGTATTTGAGGAAGAAAGGGAGCTAACCATGATGCTAATGGTAGATGTCAGTGGCTCTGAGCTCTTTGGTACAACGAATAGGTTTAAAAAGGATATTATTACCGAAATATCGGCAACTCTGGCGTTTTCTGCACTCCAAAATAACGACAAAGTTGGTCTTTTACTTTTTTCTGATGAAATTGAACTTTTTATACCTCCTAAAAAAGGAAATAGCCATGTCCTGCGAATAATAAGAGAATTACTGGAATTTTCTCCGAAAAGCAATAAGACTAATATCGGGGAAGCACTTAAATATTTAACTAACGTCATGAAGAAAAAAGCAATTGTATTTG
>CBDTVZ010000012.1:0-23442 GCA_965363995.1 uncultured Eudoraea sp. | reverse complement strand
AACCTCCAAGATGATAAACATATGATGCTCCAACGTAATATACCTTTAGTCCTTTGTTTTGTGCTCGCCAACATAGATCAACCTCTTCCTGGTGCGCAAAATATTCCTCATCAAATCCTCCAAGATTATCGAAAACATCACTTTTTATAAACATACAGGCACCGGTTGCCCAAAAAATTTCTGTAGTATCATCATACTGACCTTTATCTTTTTCGATGGCCTGAAAAATTCGCCCCCTGCAGAATGGATAGCCAAACTGATCTAAAAAACCACCTGCCGCTCCCGCATATTCAAAATAATCCCTTTGTAACAGATCAAGAATCTTAGGTTGTATTATGGAGGCATCCGGAAATTTTAGAAATGCTTCTTTTATAGGCTCGAGCCAACCAGGTGAAACTTCAACATCGGAATTTAAAAGGCAATAAATGTCCGCGTCCACCTGTTTTAATGCGTCGTTGTATCCTTTAGCAAATCCGTTATTCGAACTATTTTGAATAAGGTTTACATAAGGGAAGTTTTCTTTTATAAAAGCCACAGAGCCATCAGTAGAGGCATTATCCGCTACATAGATATCAGTGCTACCGGAATATTGTGCCACCAAAGGCAGGTAGCGTTCCAGGAGCGCTTCTCCATTCCAATTAAGTATGACGATTGCAAATTTCAAAACGGTTGCAAATTAACGGCTAAAATCAGGAATTTGCCTTAAAAATGAATATTTTTCTTCTTCATAATTCATATTGCAGTAAAAATGTTCTAATCCATTGGTGACCATAAGGTATTCTGCTTTTAGTTTTAGGTTATAGCGTGCAATCTGATCAAAAACGTCTTGTGAGATTATGATACTTGGTGATTTGCATTCTACAAGAATGTGAATACTACCATCTTTATTAAAGACCACAATATCATATCTTTTTCTCAAACCGTTTAGCGATAAGGTCTTTTCAACATTAATTAGAGACTTTGGATACTTTTTATCCACGCTTAAAAAATGAATTACATGCTGTCGTACCCATTCTTCCGGTTGCAGGCTAACAAATTTTTTGCGAATTATGTCAAAAATCTGCTGCTTATTTTCGCTACTTTTGAATCTGAAATTGTAGCCGGGAAAGTTGAGAGAAAGCATAAAACAAATTTGGTAATTTTTTTTGGATGGAAGAAGTAAAGCAGATTGTAAATAACATCCGAAATGGAAATATAAGCCCCATATATTTTTTGATGGGTGATGAACCCTATTATATTGATAAAATAGCTCAGTTTATTAGTGATAACCTTCTTACAGAAGAAGAGAAGGGCTTTAATCAAATGGTTTTATACGGCAAGGAAGTATCTCTGGAACAGGTACTGGCCAATGCTAAGAGATATCCAATGATGTCCGAAAGACAGGTAGTCATTGTGAAGGAAGCGCAGCATTTATCCAGAAATATAGAGGAATTATGTGCGTATGCTGCCAATCCACAAACTTCAACAGTACTGGTTTTCTGTTATAAATACAAAAAATTGGACAAACGCAAAAAATTACACAAAACTATTCTAGCTAACGGAAGTGTCATTTTTGATAGTAAAAAACTATATGAAAATCAGGTTTCAGATTGGATTAGACTAACTTTAAAACAGAAAGGTTATGCCATATCACATAAGGCCTCAGTTTTATTAGTAGAGTATTTGGGAACAGACCTTAGCAGAATTAATAACGAATTAGAAAAATTACAATTAGTACTTCCAAAGAACACCGAGATCAATCCCGATCTTATTGAAAAACATATAGGTATAAGTAAAGACTACAACAATTTTGAACTAAAAAAGGCTATAGGAGAAAAAAATGTTGTCAAAGCTACCAGGATAATCAATTACTTTGCTCAGAACCCTAGGGATAACCCTTTTGTTGTTACCGTGAGCCTGTTGCATAATTTTTTCACTCAGCTACTTCAATATCATGGATTATCGGACCATTCTCCTAAGAATGTGGCCTCAGCTTTACGGATAAACCCTTATTTTGTGGGAGAGTTTCAAGTAGCGTCCAGAAATTATCCCATGAAACGCGTGAGCAGTATTATAGCTTATTTACGGGAAATGGACTTAAAAGGGAAGGGGGTAGGGTCTTATAATATTTCCCAAGCTGATCTTCTGAAAGAACTTCTGGTCAAAATAATATAGAAAGTTTACTTTTTGTCGATACTGTAACGTCCTGGACCAAGTAGCATTATAACCACGAAGCACACTAAGTACAATAGAGCGAGTTCTTTCATTCCAAAAGGATCAGAACCATGCACAATAAAGGCTGCCACGGCCATTGTTATCACAATTGGTAAGGAGGCCCAGCGTGTTTTATAACCAATTATTACTAGTATAGGACAAATGACTTCACCAATAACTGTAAGAAACAGAGAAGGTGTAGATCCGATTCCTATGGGATCGGCAAATTCAAAATCTCCATTTAGTAGTTTTTGAAATTTGGGAATACCATGAGACAATAAAAAGGCAGAGGGAAGAATACGCAGAACTGCGAGACCAATATCACTTTTAAGCTTTTTAGTCATTCATTTTAAGATTGGAGAATCTAAAGTAAGCTTTTTTTTAATAACTTTTTGTCAAATAAATTAGAATTCACTGAATGCAAAATGACCGTTAAGTACCATCATATTTAAATATATATACTGGATCGAAACCAAAGTAAAATAAATATAGCGTATTTCTCTCAGCGAAGTTTTGGATATTCAGTCGGATTTGCCTCATGCATAATATCATATACCTTTTCAAACATGTCCTCTGCATTTGGTTTGGAAAAATAGTCCCCATCTGTAGCATAGGCTGGTCTGTGAGCTTTTGCCGTAAGGGTTTGAGGTGCGCTGTCCAGATATTTATAAGCCCCCTGACGCTCTATAATATCCTGCATGAGATAAGCAGCACATCCACCAGGGACATCTTCATCAATGACCAACAGTCTACTGGTTTTTTTAATACTGCTTAGGACAGTATTTGCAAGGTCAAAAGGGAGTAAGGATTGTGCATCAATTACCTCCGCATCAATTCCCACTTCTTTCAATTCCTGGGCAGTTTGTCGTACTATACGCAAAGTAGAACCATAAGATAAAAGTGTAATATCTGTACCTTTTTTAACAATTTCAACCACTCCGATAGGGGTGCAAATTTCACCCAGGTTGTTTGGTTTGTCTTCCTTTAGCCTATACCCGTTTAAACTTTCAATAATTAATCCCGGTTCATCACTTTTCATCAATGTATTGTAAAAGCCCGCTGCTTTGGTCATATTCCTTGGGACCAAAATATAAATCCCCCGAAGGAAGTGAATAATACCCCCCATTTGAGAACCAGAATGCCAAATACCCTCCAAGCGATGTCCTCTGGTGCGAATTATTAATGGTGCCTTTTGTTTGCCAACTGTGCGGTAAAGTATGGTTGCCAGGTCATCACTAAGAGTTTGCAGGCCATATAACAGATAATCCAGATATTGTATTTCCGCTATCGGTCTGAGACCCCTTAGTGCCAGACCGATTCCCTGACCAATAATAGTAGCCTCTCGTATACCTGTATCAGCAATCCGCAATTCGCCATATTTCTTCTGCAGACCTTCTAATCCTTGGTTTACGTCGCCAATAGTCCCACTATCTTCTCCAAAAATGAGCGCTTGTGGATATTTATCAAAAAGCTTATCAAAGTTGTCTCTTAAAATAATCCGCCCATCTACCTTTTCAGGATTATCATCGTATATAGGTCTTATTTCTTCAATGTTTATTGCCTTGTTGGATAATTCACTATTGAGGTGTGAGCTGAATTTTATTTGTGAGTCTTTAAGGAAATTTTCAACCCATTTTAACAAGGCATCTTTTTCCTTAGAACTTTCACCTAACACGTGGCGAAGGGCCTTTCTTGACTTTGAAGCCAAATCTTTTTTTAGTGGCTCTTCAATTGCAATAAGGTCATTCTTGATTTTAGTTATAGCTGCTCTATTAGGACTATTTGCAGCCAGTTTATCCAACAGTTGTATTAGATTTTTTTTGGCTTCTTTATGAGGAGATAAGAATTCTATCCAAGCCTCTTTTTTTGAAGTCCTAACCTCTTTTTTAATCTTTAATTCCAGTGCTGACAAAGATGCATTATCAATAATTTTGTTTTCAAGTATCCATTCTCTGAATCGCTTATTACAATCATTTTCTTTTTCCCAGAGCAATCTATCCTCACTTTTATACCTTTCCTGCGATCCTGAAGTGGAATGCCCCTGAGGTTGTGTCAACTCCGTTACATGGATCAATACAGGTATATGTTCTTCCCTTGCCAGTTCAGATGCATTTTCATAAGCATGAATTAGCGCCGTATAATCGTAGCCCTTTACCCTTAGAATCTCATAACCCTTGTTTTTTTCATCTCTTTGGAATCCTTTAAGAACTTCTGAGATATCTTCTTTGGTTGTTTGGAATCTGGCAGGCACTGAAATTCCATATTGATCATCCCATACACTAATGATCATAGGTACTTGTAAGACTCCCGCTGCATTAAATGTTTCAAAAAAATGACCTTCAGATGTACTGGCATTGCCTATTGTACCCCAGGCTACTTCATTTCCATTATTGGAAAAATTAGTGGTATCTATCCCTTTAACATTGCGGTAGATTTTTGAAGCTTGTGCCAGACCAAGAAGTCGAGGCATTTGACCTGCAGTAGGTGATATATCAGGACTGCTATTTTTTTGTGCGGTGAGGTCTTTCCATGAACCGTCTGGATTAAGGCTGGAAGTTCCAAAATGACCACCCATTTGTCTTCCTGCACACATAGGCTCTTTTTCAATATCTGTAGTAGCGTACAGACCATGAAAAAATTCTTTAGGGCTTAGAAGCCCAAGTGCCATCATAAAAGTTTGATCTCTATAGTAACCACTTCTAAAGTCACCGTTTCTAAAAGATCTGGCCATAGCTAATTGTGGCAATTCTTTTCCATCCCCAAAAATTCCGAATTTAGCTTTACCTGTCAGAACTTCCCTTCGGCCTAAAATGCTGCACTCCCGGCTGGTTATTGCTATTTCATAATCTTTTAAAATCTGTGCCCTAAAATCCTCAAAGGAAATATCATCACTGGTTTGAAGTTTTAAAGTCATTAGGGTAAGATTTGTAGCAAAAATAAGAAAACCGAATGATTTTTACAATCGAAAAAAATGGTTTTATGCTAACAAAAAAAGAAAAAAACTACTTAAAACGAAGAAATTATTATAAATAATTAAATAAAAATGGATTTTTTTAAGAATAGTATAATTTCTAAAACCATTTCCTGGTGAAAAGCCCTGTTAAGGTTCTAGGACTTAAGGTGATTATAAAACGAATTTTTTCTGCATAGTTAGATTGTGAAATTTCCCAACCGTTATTTGAATATACGGGAAAATATAATTCAAAATAATCTGTAATTAAATTAAGACGTATCCCTGAATCATATACAAATCTTGTAGGTTGATTTTGGTTTTTGATAAATCCTAAATCGCCATACGCTTCTACCCAACGCCAAATACTTACGCTGGTATTAGTAGTAGCGATCCAATCGTTAGCAAAAGGGTTCTCAAATTGAGATTTAAAACCACCTTCAGCAATAATTATTTGCTGACTCCATATTCCAGTATCTGCGGATCTAGCTATATAATTGTAATCAAATAAATAATCTGTTGGCCTGTCCAGGGCAAAACTAAAATAATCTCCTGTTGTATTGTTTCTTAGAAATTTACCGGCAAAAAAGCGAAAATTAAATTGGGTATTGTTATCAAATAGTTTACGATACTCGAGATTGAAAGCTATTTTGGTAAAATCAGAGGAATATTGAGCATCCGCAAACCATGAAAAATATTCGATAATTCCGTTTTTTGTATTTCTAAACCTTACATCCAGTACGCTATAATCGGGATCAGTTTCTATAATAAGGCTTGGATCAATATTTCTAAACACATTAACAACTCTAGCGGTAAGTAACTTCCGCTTATTAGAAATAAGGTCTTCAGGGCGCCATCCAAAACTAATAGAAGGGGTAATTGTGCTATAGCGCGAATTGACTTGAAAATGAGCAGAAGATCCACGCAGTGCATAACTAGTAACGTAAAATCCACTCTTTCTATGAAAATCCCTGTAGGTAAATTTACCACTTCCAATCAGTGTATTTTCCTTGAATGACCACTGTGGAGAAAAATCAAATACGAATGGCCGTTGCAGAAGTGGTTTATTAGTAAATCTAATCCCCGGACTTAGACCATCATAGACATTAAAACCTAATGTTGGCATATAAAAAATTTGATTGTAATAGGGGTCTTCTGCGTCTTTAAAAAATTGAAATTTTAACTTTCTATTGCTGCTAAAGAAACCCTTTAGTCCTTTCCAGTTATCTCTCTCATTGAATTCCGGGATTGTATGATCGTAATTAAGGACCAACTTATCTTCTAAATTTCGCGGTATTGTAAAAGTTTTTTTAGTTTTAATCCCATCAAACCAATATTCAGATACTACCTCGTTATTTTTCAATCCGAATAAAGATATTGGAACATCTGTCCCTGTTTTGTTTTTAAGAGTCACAGAAAGCGAATCCTGTGTTTTAATTACATTGGTAATTTTAAAATCAATTCGATCGTCTGTTGAGACATAAGTTTTAAAAAACCAATCGATATCTTTCTTTGAATTCTCTTTTAAAAGATGCACAAAATCAGAGGGTTTGACAGGTTTTAATTTATATTGCTCATAAAACTCCTTGATAGCTGTATCAATGTTATCAACACCTGTGTAATCTGCAAGATAAGCCAACCCAAGCCCGGCTTTATAAGTATTGGCTATTTTCTGATTAAATTTTATAAGGGAATCATTGGATGTGTTCAGTGCCTGATCAAGGTTTTTCCTTGCCGTATACATATATAAAAAAGAATATTGCTCATTGAAGTCCATTTGGGCTAAATGAAACCCTTTAATAAGCCACCACTTTGACAGTTTTCCCAGCATTTTTTGATCAGGATAAAATTCTTCTACAAATTTGATCATCATGTAATTGATCACTGCATCTGCTACCCATTTTTCCTTTCTTGGATTAAGGAATATGGATTCTCTCATGTAACTAGTAAGTGCAGTTTTCATAAATGTCATTTCAAACTGGAACTGCTTATCATAAGGGCGTATAAAAGAAGGTAGCTGATTTAAACCATAAAGAGGGTTTTTATTAAAATCTACTTCACTTACCAGTAGTTGCTCATAAGGAAAGTCTCCCAGATTATCATTAATAAAGCGTGAAATCCTATTAATTGAAACACCCTGTGAAATTTCATCATATTTGGTTGCCCTGAGATCTGTAACCAATATTTGTTCCGGAGTGACATGTTTTGTAAACTTGTTTTGTGAATTTAGAATAATGTAACAGCTCTTTCTGTTTACCCCTTCCAATGTAATCTGTTGCTTTCCCGGAAAACCTGTTATATGAACTTCCTTGAAATTAGTACCAATGAATAAAGAATCAGGATAGTTGAAAATAATATTGGTATTTGTATTTCCTGTATATAGGTCATCAAGATTTTTGTTTGAATACAATTGCCATTTACCGTCATAAACAGCCGGTGTGAGATACCAATCATTTAAATAATAGCCTCCTTCGATGTTATATCCATAGGAGGTATATTTATTTGGCGGTAGCTTCACCGTATAGGTGATAAATAATTTAGTGGAAGCATTCGGAGCCAAAGGACTATTTAACTCAATCTTAATGATATCCTCGCTGGAAGTTCGATTCCATATGATAGCCCTGTATTCGCCATCAACAATGCTAAATATTATCGTCTTTCCCCGATCTTTATCTTTGGCTAAATGAAGACTTTTTTTAAATTCTTCGTCGAACCGCTTTGCCAGAGCAGTGCTCTTCATGGAATATGCGTTATTCCAATCATTAAAATACAGCACTCTCAGGGTATCCTGTGAATCATTTACATATTCAAATTCTTGTTGGATATCTATTTCCTTAGTTTCGGACTCCAAAGAGGCTTTTAAGCTGTTATTATGTTGTGCATAAATATCACTAATCCCAAATATGAAATAGAAGATTGCAGCTATTAATAGAAAAGTTGGAATGCGCTGTAGTAACATATACGAATTAGAAATTTGGACTCAAGGTATGGCCTTTGTAGAAAGCATCAATAATTTCTACAACCTCTTCCTCTGTATCAACAATGCGTATTAAGTCGAGGTCCGTTGCACTAATATTTCCTGCATTCAACATGGTGCCTTTAATCCAGTCTATCAAACCTTTCCAAAAAGATATTCCGACCAGAATAATGGGAAATTTACCAATTTTATTTGTTTGAATAAGCGTAATAGCTTCAAAGAGTTCATCAAGTGTGCCAAATCCTCCTGGTAAAACCACAAAGGCCTGCGAGTATTTTACAAACATTACCTTTCGTACAAAGAAATAATCAAAATCCAGGCTCTTATCATCATCAATGTAAGCGTTATCATGTTGTTCAAAAGGAAGTTCTATATTCAGCCCAACTGAGGTACCTCCAGCCAAATGAGCTCCTTTATTACCTGCTTCCATAATACCAGGACCGCCGCCTGTAATAATACCATAACCGGCTTCTGATACTTTTTTGGCAACATTTACAGTAAGTTGGTAATATTTGGCATCCTCTTTGGTTCTGGCAGAACCAAAAATTGTAACACAAGGGCCAATTACGCTCATTTTTTCAAAACCGCTAACGAACTCACCCATTATTTTAAAAATGGCCCATGAATCATTGGTTTTAATTTCATTCCATCCTTTATGATGCTTCTCTTTCCTCATATTTATTTTTTTTGTCACTTAAAGGTCAATCGCATATAGTTACAGAATTAACCGCGAACTTCTAGCTTCGATTTTTTTAAATTAAATTCCTTTTTAAGGTAAAATGCTGTATAACTTTTATCGTCTTTAGCCACTTCTTCAGGAGATCCTGCTGCAACTATCATGCCGCCCCCACGTCCTCCTTCATAGCCTATGTCAATTATGTAATCGGCCATTTTTATGACATCCATGTTATGTTCAATTATCACAATTGTATTTCCTTTGTTCACTAATTTATTTAAAACTTCCATGAGCACCCTTATATCCTCAAAATGAAGTCCGGTTGTAGGTTCATCCAAAATATAGAAAGTGTTTCCTGTATCCCGTTTAGACAATTCGGTTGCAAGTTTTACACGTTGCGCTTCTCCACCTGAAAGCGTAGTTGATTGTTGTCCTAATGAGATATAACCCAGTCCAACATCCTGAATAGTCTTTAATTTTCTATAAATCTTTGGTATTTGGTCAAAAAAGGCTACTGCTTCGTCAATGGTCATTTCGAGAATATCGGCAATAGATTGCCCTTTATATCTTATTTCCAGAGTCTCCCTGTTAAATCGTTTACCATTACAGGTTTCACATTCAACATATACATCGGGAAGAAAGTTCATTTCAATTACCCTCAATCCACCTCCCTGGCAAGTTTCACATCTGCCACCTTTTACATTAAAACTAAACCGGCCCGGTTTATAACCCCTTATAGCTGCTTCAGGTGTTTTAGCAAAAAGGGAACGTATTTCTCCAAAAACGCCGGTATAGGTAGCCGGATTAGACCTTGGCGTTCTTCCAATAGGAGACTGGTTAATATCTATTACCTTATCAATGTTTTCAAGACCTTTAATATGGGTATATGGCATAGGTTTTTTAACTCCATTAAAATAATGGGCGTTCATTATTGGATAAAGTGTCTCATTAATTAGTGTTGATTTACCACTACCTGAAACACCAGTTACGGCTATCATTTTCCCCAAAGGGAATTCCACCGATACATTCTTTAAATTATTGCCTGTGCAGCCTATCAAACTTAAACTTTTTCCATTCCCTTTTCTCCTTACATCAGGAATAGGGATCTTCTTTTCTCCTGTTATAAATTGGGAAGTTAATGTATGTTGTTCAATGAGTTCAGCTGGTGTCCCTTCTGAGATTATTTCGCCTCCGTGTTTTCCTGCATGTGGACCTATATCAATTACATGATCTGCATTTTCAATCATATCACGGTCGTGTTCCACTACAATTACAGAATTTCCAATATCCCTAAGTGATTTCAATGATTTGATCAGACGATTGTTGTCACGCTGATGCAATCCAATACTGGGTTCATCCAATATATATAGTACGCCTACCAACTCGGATCCTATTTGTGTTGCGAGCCTTATCCGCTGCGCCTCACCTCCTGAAAGTGACTTTGAGCTGCGGTTCAGCGATAAATAGTCCAGGCCTACATCTAACAAAAACTTAATTCTCGATTTTATCTCTTTAATGATCTCTTCTGCGATCTTTTTTTGATTTCCTTCTAATTTGGAATCAAGTTGATCAAAAAAACGGGCGAGATCAGAAATATCCAGTTGACACAATTCTGCTATATTCTTATCCTCAATTTTATAATTAAGTGATTCTATTTTTAACCTTGAACCATTACAACTGGGGCAGGTTCTTTTATCCATAAAATCTCTGGCCCAACGTTTAATTGATGTAGAATCTGCCTGATGGTACTGAGTTTTTATAAAATTTGCAATACCCTCATAGTCAATATGATATAGTCTTTTTACACCGAGGGTTTTAGAATCAACTTCAAACTGTTCAGAGCCTCCGTATAGAATAGTCTTAAGTGCTTCATCCGGAATTATTGATATGGCATCCGTTAGTTCAAATTCGTATCGTTTGGCTATAGTTTCTAATTGCTTAAATGCCCATGAAGTTTTATATTCACCAAGGGGTGCAATGCCACCTGATTGAATAGATAATTTTTTATTTGGAAAAATTTTATTTTCGTTTACCTCGAAGACATGGCCCAGGCCATTGCAGTCATTGCACATTCCTTTAGGAGAATTAAAAGAAAATGTATTTGGTTCAGGTGTCGGATATGAAATACCGGTAGTAGGGCACATTAAATCCCTGCTGAAATATCTTGGGACTGCTTCACCTTCTTCAAGAACCATTAAGACATTATCACCACTATACATGGCTGTATTAATAGATTCGGAAAGCCTTTTATTCAAATTTTCATTATCATCAATTTTCAGACGATCTATGATGATTTCAATATCATGGGTTTTATATCTATCTACCTTCATTCCTTTGGTGATATCCATAATTTCACCATCTACCCTTACTTTCACGAAGCCTTGTTTTCCAATTTGTTCAAAAAGTTCGCGATAATGCCCTTTTCTAGATTTTATTACCGGGGCCAGGATGCTTATTCTTTTAGCAAAATAAGCTTCGTTAATAAGCTCCTTAATTTTATCATCACTATAGCTTACCATTTTTTCACCAGTATTATAGCTATAGGCGTCAGATGCCCTGGCAAACAATAACCTTAGAAAATCATAAACTTCTGTAATTGTTCCTACAGTGGAACGTGGTGATTTGGAGGTGGTTTTCTGCTCTATAGCAATAACGGGAGACAGCCCATCGATTTTATCTACGTCGGGACGTTCGAGGCCTCCTAAAAATTGTCTTGCATAAGAGGAGAAGGTCTCAATATAGCGACGCTGTCCTTCAGCATAAATAGTATCGAAAGCCAATGAAGATTTGCCACTACCTGAAAGCCCGGTAATTACAACCAGTTTTTCTCTCGGGATGGTTACATCAATATTTTTTAAATTATGAACGCGGGCTCCCTTGACTTCAATATTCTCCTCGTAATTTATCATTGAATTAGACAAAGTTGCAAAGGTACGATTTTGACGACTAAAAAGGAAACGTGGTTTATTTTGATTTTGTTAAAAGGTGGTAAATAAGCTAATTCAAATTGCCTTCTTGGTGTCCAATTAAAACAAAAACAATGATACTATACTGCTTCCTTATCTTGCTGATATTTCCTTCGCCGCTTAGGCAATTGATGCGTATGTAATTTATTGGAAATTAAAGATTTAATAGAATTGTTGGCAAAATATGTATTCCACAATTCAATGACACCAATTGCTCTGGTTTGAATTTGATTATTTAAAGGTCTGGCATTAGACATTATGTCTTTTGAATCTAATGACATTAATTGCATTGTATGAAGGTTAAAATAAAGGCCGTAGTTCCGCTTTATATCGTAAATAATCCATTGCCTGTCGCTGTAATTGGACCTAAAATGTTTTGAAACGAGAGGTACTATGTCAAACTCGGGTTCCACAATAATGAAGTGAACGCCATCTGGAGAGAGTTTGAATTTCATAAAGGCCTCCATCTGGTTTTTTTTTCTACTTACCATATTTGCCATATGATTTATCCTAAAAACCATATCATCACTTAAGTCGACATGATTGGGCGACCCTTTAGCAACTATTTTTTGAATATATGAGTAAAGCAATTGTTCAATACCAGCTGTCTCACTTAAAAAAGCAAAATAAATATTCTTCATTGCGTTATTACTTCTTTGGCTAATACCATTCCAGACCCGCTTAGCTTTATGCACTTGTGTTAAAATAATTTGTGTTTCAGTAAACAAGCCTTTTTGAACCTGACTTTTTCTTTGAATGTCAACAACATTGACTTTTTGCTCAAATGCAATAAATATGGCAGTTAAAAACCCATTAAAACTCCCGTCGTACAGTAATATTTTTTCTCTTTCCATAACTTTTAGAATAGGCTTAATTGTTTGTTTATTGATTTCCTGGATATATTCCTTGATACCTTCTGTTTAATCTTTGACAGCCTCTTTTCTTTTTTAACTTCTCTGATGCCACTTGCATAAAAACCGTCATTTAATCCTCTTTGTGCCCACAGGCTAAGTTTTTCAGTAATAATTTCGTCTAACATGACTAAGTTGATTTGTATATAATCCAAAAATATGGAAAATATCCTAAATTAGGAAATATTCCTAAAATATTTTGGATATAATCCAAATTTTGTATATTTGATAATTCTGAATAAGGAAACTTTCCAAAATAGGATAAGGCGAAGTATTATTTAATGGTAGTCCAGAAAAGAAAACAGTTTTAAACATAAGTATAGGACGGAATAAATAGGAAAATAACGATGGAAAATGAACTTACAATAAAAAGATTTATTGAGATAAGGCGGGATTTAGGATATACGCAGGCCGAATTTGCCGGTATGCTGGGAATTCCCAATACTACCGCAGATATAGAACGCGGACGAACAAAACTTTCTGGCAAGGTTGTCGTTGAAATGTTAAAACAATTTAATGTGAATCCGTTATGGTTATTTGGCGATAGTCACAATCAACATTTAAATTATTCGGGGACCAGTGTTATCCCAAAAGTTGTAACGGTCGATTCTTCGGATAATGATAATATGGTTTTGGTAAATGCGAAGGCTGCCGCGGGTTATCCTCAAAATATTCAGGACACAAGTTGGTATAAACAATTACCTGCCTTTGATCTTCCTCTTCCTGAATTTAGAAATGCTACCTACAGAGGCTTCCAGGTCGAAGGTGATAGTATGTTGCCAAATCTGCAGCCTGGAGAATGGGTATTAGCAAAAGCGGTGGAGGGACTGGATGATATAAATGGTAATAAGATCTATGTAGTGGTACTTCACGATGCTGTACTCGTTAAAAAGATTGAGAAATTACCCGGGAATTCAAAGATGCTTTTAATTTCACTTAACGAAATTTATCCACCTTATGAAATAGAAGCAGAACAAATACAGGAACTTTGGCAGGTAAGCAGTAAAATAACTTTTGGGGTAGATGCTACAACAGAAAAAGGCCTGCTAAGACAATTGCAGGAATCTATGGATGAGTTAAAAAACCAACTCAGGAAATAACTATTTAAAAACGGGATTAAAATTTAAGAAAGAATAGTTAATCCAAACTTTCTATGATTTAAAACCCTACTGCCGTATCATCTCCTCGTTTATCTGCACCTCCTTCAAGGCTGCCATCAGGTAAAACCAGTATAGCATCCACTTTGCCCAGGATAGGTGTGGGTTTCTCATTAATATGGTAACCTTTGGATTTTAATTCAATTTTTAGTGCATCTGAAAAACCTTCTGTCTCAAAAACGATATGATCCGGTAGCCACTGGTGATGGAATCTGGGAGCGTTTACAGCTTCTTGCATACTCAAATTAAATTCATAAGTGTTTAGAATTGTCTGCGCAACAGCCGTAATTATTGTAGCTCCCCCGGGAGAACCGACAACCATCCAAAGATCACCGTCTTTTTCAACAATTGTTGGGGTCATTGAGCTTAGCATTCGTTTCTCGGCTGCTATACTATTGGCTTCAGCTCCAGTAAGTCCAAACATATTGGGCACCCCCGGTTTAGCGCTAAAATCATCCATTTGATTATTCAGGAAGAACCCTAATTCATCGCAATAGAGTTTTGAACCATAAGCCCCGTTTAAGGTTGTAGTTACAGAAACAGCATTTCCCATCTGATCAACAATAGAATAATGTGTAGTCTCACTACTTTCAACAATTTCTATCTTACCGTGCTGTACTTCACTGGAAAGTGTGGCCGCATCAAATGAAAAGTTCTCCATACGGTCTTGTAAATACTTCTTGCTTAATAAAACATCGAGAGGAATAACTACATAATCCGGATCGCCAAGAAAGAAGTTCCTGTCTGCATAGGCACGCCTTGCCGCCTCAGTAAACAACTGAATAGATTTAGCAGAATTATGGCCAAAGTCCGAGATATCATAAGATTCAATCATCTTAAAGATTTGATTTATCGTTACCCCACCACTGCTGGGAGGGCTCATCGAGATTATCCTTAGGTCCTTGTATTTGAACACAACAGGTTGTCGCCATTGGGCCTCATACCTCGCCAGATCTTCTTCAGTTACATAACCGCCTTTTTCCTGAATAAATCTTGCCAGTATTTTGGCAGTTTCTCCTTTGTAGAATTCATCCCTTCCGTTTATTGCTATCCTCCTTAAAGTATTGGCCAGGGCAGGATATCTTAATGTATCTCCGGCATCGCATTTATTGTAAAACAAGGTATTTTCTCCATTCACACTTCTAATCTGATCCCAGTATTTATCTAGCCGGGCGGCCTGCTTTGCAGTTACCTCAACCCCCTGATCAACCAGTTTTATAACCGGTTCTATGATATCTTTTATTGGTAAAGAGCCGAATTTATTATGCACTTCAAATATTCCGGCTATAGTTCCGGGTACTCCTGTTCCACTTGCTCCAAGGGTACTCTTTCCCGGAATAACGTTACCCAGAGAATCCAGATACATATCTTTATATGCGGCCATAGGTGCCTTTTCGCGATAATCAAGTGCTCCTACATTGCCATCATTTTGGCGGTAAACCATAAATCCACCCCCTCCAAGGTTCCCTGCAAAAGGATAAGCCACTGCCAGTGCAAGTTCCGTTCCAACCATTGCATCAAAAGCATTTCCTCCTTTTAGTAGTATGTCTGTTCCAATTTTTGATGCTTCTTCACGCGCAGATACAACCATGGCATTTTTGGTTACCAGACCGGTTGGTGTTGCAGGTTGTTTTTTACATTGTACAATTGCGAGAAATCCAAGAAGAAGAATTACTATTCGCATATGGATATATATTTTTGTTTAGAAAAGGAAATAAGTTCATTAAAAAAGTCTGTAAATTCTACCTCGAATGCGTCATAGTGTTTTTCAAGATCTATAATGGCAAAATTCATTTTACTTTTATTGTTGGTTCTTCTGTTCATACCATTTAAAACCCTGCTTATCCCGTCCATTTGGGCATAGTTAAGGAGCCAATTATCGCTTATCATATAAGGGATCATTCGCTTAGTTCCATCAGGCAGAATGGTAATGTTATCCTCCAGTAAATCATAAAAATTATCTACAAAAATGTCCAAAGGGGTATCCGAATATTGCTTCCAGTTTTTAGCTAAAAAGTGATCATAAAAAATATCGACTATTACCCTGCTATAATGACTGTAATTCTGGTGTAATCTTTTACTGCTTACCCTAGCTATCGGATGTGCATCTGTATAGGTATCTATTTCACGATGCAATAAGATTCCTTTTTGTACTCGATCTGGGAGGTGTTTGTATTTATTTCCTCTTATACTGTCCGCAATGAAATTTCCGATGGTTATTTCATCATCTCCAAAGGATAGATATATATGTGCTAAAAAATTCATTCACCACGAATATAATCTTCGCCACTGAATTTACAAATTAGGAGAGCATGATAATTGCGAAGACATGTATATTTGCAAAAACTATTTAAAATTCTATGACATTAATAAAATCAATTTCAGGCATAAGAGGTACCATAGGCGGGAAGCCTAATGATAATCTCACTCCCATTGATACCGTAAAATTTGCAGCAGCATATGGCACATGGCTAAAAAGTTATTCCAAGTCTGATAATTTAAAGGTAATTGTGGGAAGGGATGCCCGGATATCCGGTGAAATGATTCAGAATTTGGTGGTATCCACTTTGGTCGGACTAGGAATAGATGTTATAGACCTTGGGTTATCTACCACACCTACCGTGGAAATAGCAGTTCCGTTGGAAAACGCCAATGGAGGTATTATTCTTACCGCAAGTCACAATCCAAAACAATGGAATGCCTTAAAACTATTAAATGAAAAAGGCGAGTTTCTTGATGCAGACGAAGGCGCAATTATTCTTCAATTGGCTGCAAAGGAGGATTTTATTTTTTCTGAAGTGGATGAACTTGGAACGATTACCAGAAATGACGCTTATATAGATATACATATTGATGAAGTTCTTAATTTGCCATTAATTGACGCAGATACCATTAAGAAAGCCAAATTTAAGGTGGTAGTGGATGGTGTTAATTCTACAGGAGGCATAGCTATTCCCAAATTACTTGAATCTTTAGGAGTGGAAGTAATAAAATTGTATTGTGATCCCACCGGACATTTCCCCCATAATCCTGAACCTTTGAAAGAACATTTGGGAGATATCTGTGAGCTTGTGTTAAAGGAAAAAGCTGATTTTGGAATAGTAGTTGATCCTGATGTAGATCGTTTGGCATTCATTAGTAATGATGGGGAAATGTTTGGCGAAGAATACACCCTGGTGGCTTGTGCAGACTATGTACTGGGCAAAACTCCTGGAAACACGGTTTCCAATTTATCTTCTTCAAGGGCCCTCAGGGATATTACTCTTAAGCATAAAGGAAACTATGAAGCAGCAGCAGTTGGAGAAGTGAATGTAGTGAAGAAAATGAAGGCCAATAATGCCATAATTGGAGGTGAGGGCAATGGGGGAATTATATATCCTGAAAGCCATTACGGACGCGACTCTCTTGTAGGTACCGCCTTATTTTTAATGCTTATGGCAGAGAAAGGAGGTTCCGTAAAAGACTTGCGTGACAGTTATCCAAGTTATTATATGAGCAAAAAGAAAATTCAACTAACACCTGAACTTGATGTTGATGAGATCTTAGTTTCTATGGAAAAAAAATATAGTAAAGAGGAAGTCACAACTATTGATGGCGTAAAAGTAGACTTTCCAGAAAATTGGGTGCATTTGAGGAAATCCAATACAGAACCAATTATACGAGTATATACTGAGGCAAAGACGCAAACTGAAGCTGATTCTTTAGCTGATAGAATAATAGGCGAGATAAGCGAAATTGCCGGGATCTGATTTAGAAGGCTTCGTCGGGATTAGAGATATTTTTCAGGTACTTTATCTCTGTGTTTCCACCGCTTGTGTGTCCACAGATAATATGCCGGATTCTGGATAATTTCCTCCTCGGTTAGTTTCAGGAATTGATTTGTAATTTCATTCTCTTTAGTTTTACTGCCTTCCAGTGCAATTGGTATAAATTCAGTTTTATAATAGCCTCGTTTAACCTTAGATACTTTAGCAAACACAACGGCGTGGTCATACTTTCTTGCGAGTACTTCAGGGCCATTAAAAACAGGGACAGTAATATTCATAAATTTGGTCCAGTATTGTGCCAAATGTGCCTGTGGCGATTGATCACTTACAATACCATATACTCCTTTTATGCCATTTTGATCATTTCGTGCCATGGTTATTACTGTCTCTTTCTGAGAAATAGGTGTTGTACTCCATATCGCACGGATTTTTTTTATCAATCGATCAAAATATACGTTACCAATTTTTTGATATATCGCAAATCCTTTAGACTTTACATAACGATTTACGATGATACTCCATTCCCAATTACCATAATGAGGAAACATGACCAAAATGCTTCGTTTTTTCTCCACTTCAAGTAATAAATCAATATTGGGTAAAGCATAGCGCTTTTTTAACTCTTCTTCGCCTATATTCAAGGTTTTGATGGTTTCCAGAAACATATCACACATATGTTTATAAAAAGCCTTTTCAATCTTTTTTATCTCCTTGTCACTTTTATTAGGGAACACGAGTCTCAAATTATTATTAACCACTTTTTTTCGGTAACCTAGAATACGGTATACAAGAACATAGACTATATCTGAAAAAAAGTAGAATAACCTATAGGGAAGAATAGATATGAACCATAAAAAGGGATAGGCGAGAATATATACCAGAAGTTGCATGCGTAAAATAAATATGGGCAAATATAGCTATATTTGGCGCTTAATTAAATTGATATTTTTATGAATATGCATCTTGCAACGATCGCAGTAATGGCTGTAAATGTTTTAATATCCCTCAAGGGTTTTAACGATGTTGTGTTTTTTGATCGCCATAAGTTTGTAATAGGGGCAATAAAGGCAGGACAAAGGGGTAGAATGGTGACTTCAGGATTTCTACATGTAGATATTTCCCATCTCTTTATGAATATGTTTACCCTATATTTCTTTGCTCCGGTTGTAATTAACTGGTTTGGCTGGGAAAAATTTTTAATTATTTATTTTGTTAGCCTTATAGCCGGAAGTTTACTAGCCTTGTTTTTTCATAAAGATGAACCGTTTTACAGTGCTGTGGGAGCAAGTGGTGCTATAACCGGGATATTATATGCAGCGATATTATTACAACCTGATATGCAGCTGGGAATCATGTTTATACCAATTCCTATCCCGGCATATATTCTGGGGCTAGCCTATATGTTATACTCTATTTATGGAATGAAAAAGCGCTTGGGTAATATTGGACATACTGCTCACTTTGGAGGCGCTATCGGAGGGTATGCAACAACCTTACTTTTTAAACCCGACCTTATAATTACCGATACCTTTATGGTGATCCTTCTTGCCATCCCAATAATAATTCTATTTGTTCTTGAGAAACTGGGTAAAATTTAAATAATCCCATATAAAAAAGTAAGTAAAAACCTATATATAAAGCGGAAAGAATTAATTTGTAGTCGTCTAAATATTACTGTTTGACGAAAAAATATCCGGTTTTATATACATTTTTCGTTCTTTTGTCGTTAGTTAATTGCCCAAATTAATTTAAAATACCTACTTATGTTTAAAAGAATCCCCTATTTACTTATGGCCTCAATGGCCTTTTTTGTGTCATGTACGGACGAAACCACTGTCTTTCAGGACGAATTACAAGACGATGTTATATTAGAAAACAGCGAAGCTAAACTTGTAAGCAGTATCTCCTATGATAAATCCGGTGTACTGGATATCTTCGGGGAAGAACAACTAACAAACAAATCTTTTGGTGCTGCCAAGGAAGAACTGGCAGGTGATTACCCGCTTACTCTTGTAGCCCAGGTTAAATCTCCTATCTATCAAGGAAGAGATAATCTTACAGCCTCCCATGTACATGTGGATGGCAATTATGCCTATGTTTCATATAATACCGCCGGTGAAGATTATTTTGGTGCTCTGGATATTATTGATGTTAGCAACCCATATAGTCCCAGAATAACTTCCAGGTTATTCTATATAAATGCAGATATGAATTCCTTACAATATAAGGATGGCTATTTATATGCAGCAGGAGGTGTTAATGCCGAAACTTCAGTTACAGCTACCTCTAATTCATTTGTTGCAAAAATTGCAGTAGTAAACGGCAGGTTTGACTTAGGATCTGGTATTATCTACGGATTTCAGCAAGGCTTCAATGCTAATGATATTTCTGTTGACAATGGCAGAGTATTGGTAACCAGTGGTAAAGATGGTTCCTTAACCGCTTATGACCAATCAGATTTATCCATTTTAAATGAAGTTCCATTTGCTGACCTTCGGTCATTATCAATAAATAATGGTTCTATCGCACTTCTAAATGCAGGAACCGGAATTACAATTGTTGACTCCAATTTCCAAACACTAAAGGAAATATCAATTTCTTCGGATCTTGGATTGGCAACTAAAAAAATTATAGATTTTACTGGAGACATAATAATTGTTTCTGAAGGAAATAAAGGTGCAGGGGTATATAGTTATTCTTCGGGTAGTCTTTTGGAGTATATCCCTATTTTGATTGATCCGGATGGAGTGGAACAGGAAGATAAAGTGACCAATGCAGTGGCTTCCAATGAAGGCGTATTATTAATGGCAAACGGAGGTGCTGGACTTTGTTTATCTGAAGAAAATGGGAATGCCGCAGATCTTGTTGGAATAATTGAATTAGAAGGATCAATAAACTATGTGGCCTCGAAAGATGATTATATTTTTGCCGCATCAGGTAGAGAGGGTCTTCAGATTATAAAACTAAACAGACCCAGTGAGAGTCTTGAGGCGGAATGTGCAGACACTCCGATATATTCGGGGAGTTCCAATTTAAATGTCAGTCAAGGACAAGACCTGTCCTATAGCGGATCTAAAAGATTTAAGAAATTTGATGTTAGCGGAAATTTACTTTTATGTGGCTCGTGGACGGTTAAAGAAGCTGTTAATATCAATGAAAATGCTTACTTGGCCATGTCTGGTTCCCTTGTAGTAGCAAGAAATAATAAGCGTAGAAATGTAACAGTAAATGAGGGTGCAACTCTGAAAATTGAGGGCGATCTAACCATTTATGGTGATTTAATACTAAATGATGGAGCTACACTTGAATTCTTAGGAACCGATTCCAAGGCAAATATTTTTGGAGATGTTATTAAAAGTGTTGATGTAACGATCACTGGCGATTTTGAAGATATCCGCGATAAATTTTAAAGTGCCGTTTAATAAATAAAAAAGCCCTTACAACTTGTAGGGGCTTTTTTATTTATATTTATTTAATACTATTGCAGCATTTGTGAAATTTTATCTTCGAGGGCAGGGCCTCTTAAATCTTTAGCAACGATAACTCCGTTTTCATCCAGGATGAATGTTGCAGGGATTGCCTTGACATTATAGAGTTCTGCTATTTCATCAAAATATTGAACATTAGAAACATGGTTCCAGACCAATCCATCGTATTCAATGGCGTTGGTCCAGTCTTCTGCTCGTCTGTCTAAAGAAACCCCAAGAATATTCAGACCCTTGTCATGGTATTTATTATAAACCTTAACTATATTCGGATTCTCGGCCCGGCATGGCTTACACCAGGCTGCCCAAAAATCTACTATCGTTACTTTTCCCAAAACATCATTCAAAGCTAATTCATCACCAGTAGGGGTAGGAGCAGAAAAATTTGGTGCCTTAACACCAATTGAGGTAATTGCAAGTTCATCAAGTTTACTCTTAATTCGCTGACCAACTGCAGTTTCTTTAATATTAGGGCTGAGTGCATCATACAATTCCCTGACTTCATTTTCGGGAAGCGCTTTTGTTGTCAACACCTTTTCAATAATCAATGCTGAAATAAGCCCCTCTGGATGTTCTTTAGTAAATTCAAGTTCGAACGTCTTGGCTTCCTCTTGTAATTCGAAGTATTCATCCCTTAAAGATGTCATAGAAGCGGTATCCTTCAGTGCTCTGGCGTTCTTCATTTCATCAGTCATAGATCTTGCCCTCTTAGCCAGACTTCTAGAATCCTGAAGGAAGTCGGCGAATAAGTCATTTTGTAAGGTACCATTCATTTCGGCGAAAGCCAGGCTGTCTTTTTGTGCAATGACCTCAATAGAACCGTTTTCGAGAACTACCGGAATAGTACCTCGAACCTTGTCTACTACTAAATAATGAAGTTCCGGTAATGCTGAAGTTCCAGTAAATGTATACTGACCGTTTTCTATGGTGGTAGTGTCTACTTCTACTAACTGATTTGTTCCATCGTTTTTTTTAAGGAAGACTTGCGTTCCGTTCTCCACTTCACCAATAAGAGTTCCTTCCAGTTTAAATCCATCGGGAGTAGTGTTACATGCCATAAGTATCCCGAATAGCATGGCTGTAAAAAAGTATTTTTTCATCGTTTTTCAAATAAGATGTGCAAAGGTACTTATATATGACAGAATAAAAAAAGTCCTTAGACATAAGGTTATGTTAAGGACTTTTTAATGTATAAGGTGTTGCTTTAGAACTGATAACGTATTCCTAATGCAATGTCAAAGTCAAAATTATCTGAAAAATCATTATATCCCAATATACCAAGTTCTGGTCTTATATCAAGGGATAACAACAGGGGGATATCAAAATCATATTCTATCCCCAAATTACCGGCCAAGAAAACGAAAAATCCACCGTCAGGGGTAAATGACGCAGTAGTTCCATTTCCAGGGACAGGTTCAAAACTCGCGCTTCCAAATCCTGCGCCTGCGCCATAGTACCAGTTAAAATTGCCATCTATATGGCGCACCCATTCATAAAGACCAGTTATTTTAAAAGCGTTATATTCTCTGCTGTCCCTCCAGCCAAGATCTAATTCCAATCTGTGATATCGGCTCAATAATCTTTGATATGAAATTTCTGCACCAAAGCCATCACTGTCACCAAGACGAAGACCAATCGCATTATCGGAAATTTCCTGTGCGCTGATTGTAATTGTAAAAAGACATGTTAGTAGTAAAACCGGATTTAAAATTTTCATATGTTCTGATTTTAGATTAGGTTTAAAATCGCTCTCAGCTAATAAAAACTTAATTTTGTACCTAAAATTGTTCAAGATTGGATAAAAATCTTTTAATAGATCTTAAAAGTAGCCTCGACGGCACTTTACATATTGATAAACTTTCCAGGGCCCTGTATGCAACTGATGCTTCGGTATACAGAAAAGTACCAATGGGTGTAGCCTTTCCCAAAGATAAAAATGACATTGTTAAACTAATTCTTTTTGCAAAACAACATCGTGTTGGGCTAATACCCAGAACTGCCGGCACCTCATTGGCCGGACAATGCGTTGGAGATGGAATAGTTGTTGACGTATCCAAACATCTGACTAAAATTCTACAACTTGATATAGAAAAGAAAACGGTCAAAGTTCAACCTGGAGTTATCAGAGATGAACTCAATGAATATCTCAAAGAGTTTGGTTTGTTTTTCGGACCAAATACATCAACCTCTAACCGTTGTATGATTGGAGGTATGGTGGGAAATAATTCGAGTGGTACAACATCTATTCAATATGGGGTAACACGAGATAAAGTCATTTCTTTAAAAACAATACTTTCAGATGGTTCCCAGGCTACATTTAAATCTATTACACCTTCAGAATACAGAAAAAAAATGGGATT
>CBDTVZ010000011.1:0-24587 GCA_965363995.1 uncultured Eudoraea sp. | reverse complement strand
CCCTTCGCCAACTGCGTTGGCTGGTTCTTTTTTAGTTCCTTTACTTAAAAAGTAAACTTTTGCGCTTCGAAACTAAAAAAGCCCCTCACATTTTATGTGAAGGGCTTTATGTTTGCGGTCTGGACGGGACTCGAACCCGCGACCCCCTGCGTGACAGACGATTAAAATCGCATCTCATCTAGTGTCATTTACTATCATTTAGCCTGATTATCAGTCATTTATGATTTGTACTTTTGTAGCGGCTGTCATTAAATATCGTTCTAATATCCACTTTGTTGTACCTATGTTGTACCCATAAAACTAAACGCTATGTCAAGTATTAAAATCGTTTTACGAAAAAAAGGGCTTTCCGATGGCACTTTTCCCATCTGTTTAAGAATAACTAAAGATAGAAAAACTAAATATTTTAATACCATTTATAAAAGCTCAGAAAAAGAATGGGATGCAGCTGTAGGTTGTTTCAATAGAAAAAACTCTAACTATATTCAAAACAATAGGCTGCTTTTGAAAATAAAAGCACGAGCATTAAAAGTCTATGCTGATTTAGACTTTGAAAAAGAATATTTTAATCTTGACGATTTTAGCCGACGATTCCGGGTTGATGGCAATCCCGCTAATGATTATGTTTTTCCTTTTTGGGAAGAAATAGTATCAGAGCTGAAATTAGGTGGTAGAATGGGTAACGCTACCATGTATAACGAAACCATGAAATCGATTCGGCAATTCTGTAATTTTAAAAAAATCAGATTTGTAGACATCAATAATACCTTTCTCAATAAATACGAAGCTTGGCTTCGCTCGCGTGGCGGTACCGATGGAGGCATCAGTATCAAACAACGAACATTGAGGGCATTGTATAATAAGGCGATTGAAAGAGATATCATTAAGGATATAAATCATCCATTCAAAACGTATAAGATTTCGAAGCTTAAAGGAAGAGGTATTAAAAAGGCCTTGCATATGGACCAGGTGAACAAAGTTATCCATTTTGACCTGAAAAAATACCCACACTTAAGTGATGCTAGAAATTATTTTGTTTTCAGTTTTTATACTAGGGGAATGAATTATACGGATATGATGGTGCTAAAATGGGAAGATATTGATGCAACCACCGTTTCTTATATTAGAAACAAAACCAAAGGTAGATTCGTCATTACTATTCTTCCACCTGTTTGCGAAATCCTCGACTATTATAGAGAATATGCCTTACCCACCAAATACGTTTTCCCTATTCTTTTGAAAGATGGTCTTACTCCTTCTCAAATAGATAACCGAAAAAAGAAAACATTAGCCAAATACAATAGGGACTTGAAAGAAATTGCTAAAATATGTGGCATCAATAAATCCTTATCTAGTTATGTTGCAAGACATAGCTTTGCCAATTGTTTAAAACAGAAAGGAGTTGCCACGGATGTTATAGGCGAATCATTAGGGCATAAAGATTTAACCACTACTCAGGTATATTTAAAGGAACTTGGTAGCTCTGTGCTTGACGATGCGGCAAAATTATTGTTAGAATTTGAGCACTAAAAGTCATTAGATTTTAAGTGACTATTTAAAATATATAACAACGGAGTCATAAGACTTTCCTAATCTATAGTCAGCGTGTCTTTTGCTAAAAAGATATGGTATTTAAAAAGTTTAATTAAAGGTGGGACTAAACACACTACAATTTTACGAGATTTAGTCCCATAAAACCTTCGTTTTACGGGACTAACGGGAGTCTGCGCATTAACTAAATTTCAAGCGCTGAGAATCCCGTATTTGATTTTTCTCTCAGATACCTCCCCGAATACGCTACTATTCAAAATAGGTTTTTGCGCAGTCTAACGGTCTGTATATAAAAAGCAGGCGATTACGTGTAATCCACTATCAAGTTACGCAAAAGTTGAGTTGGGCTACAAACTTTGAAAATCAACTATCACGCCGATTTTTCATAGGAGCCGTCTATGTACAATTTGGCCACCTATTATTACCAGGACAATAAAGATTTGAAATTGGCCGAAAGCTATATTAAAAGAGGATTAAGTATTGAACCTGAAAATCTAGATTACAAGTATTTATTGACATTGATCTATCAGAACCTTGGGCAGACTGCAAAATCGCAAAGAATTATGCAAGAGTTGAATGCTAACCAGTAGTGGTAGGGTTCAGCCATTTGTTGTTCATTGAAGTCGATTTTTTCTTTTTCTTCTGTTTTTCAAAGTAGTTTTTCCGCATTTTTTTTATTTCAACCAACATCAGTATGAAACTCTTACTTTCAGCTGTTTTTTGGGAGCTAAAAGTGATTTCATCAATATGCTTAAGAACATCCTCTAGTTGTTTCGAACCACTTAATCGAACTATTTCTTGCAACGAATTATTGCCTGATTGTAGTCGGTTTAACCAAGACGGTATCAATTCCAAAAATAAATAGTAATCGTTTTTTATGATTGCTTTTTTTACTTTGGTAAATGCATAGGCCTCCGAATTCAAATAGTTATTATATTTAATTTTAGTAAACGAAATAACTCTTTTTACGATTTTGAACAAAAGAAAAAGAACTACCAAACCGATAATTAAATATTGAAAAAAGGTTTTAGGTGTTAATCCAAGTATTAAAAATGGTTTTTCTTCCGCTTGGATTTCTTCGATACTTTCCTTCTGAAGTGACTTTTTTATACTTGCCAACATGGCTAAGTCGGCATTGGGTTTTACCAATATTACCATCGAATCAATTTGTTTTTTGTAGAATTTTTTATTCCTGGAATTCCAATACATATATTGAATTGGTGGAAGAATAATTTCACCTTCTTTTTCAAACAAATAGTTCACGGTTTCCGATCTAGAGGCAGAAACAGCTGTTTTTGATTTATTGGTATTTAATTGCGCCCTCTTCGGATAAATACTGATGCCGTTAATACTATCCCATTGGGTTGCAGGAACAAACTCTGATAAAGTACCTCCGGCAGAACGACGGATAGTGCGTTGAACAACATCACCTACCTTAATTTCCGATAAAGTAGCAGACCACTTTTCAGTTACATTTAAACTAGTGGCCACTAGCCAATTGTTAGGATCATATCCATAAGGGATACTTTTCACAGTGAACATCTTTGGTTTTGTTGTAAGTGTGCGTTTCCTACCTTTATAATCTCCGGGCTTCGGAGATTGGATTGAAATTGATAAACTCGGAATTGTTATTTCCCCTTCTTGGGTCGGAAAAACATTATAATAAAAATCTACTCCAGCATGTCTTTGTCCGTTAAAGTCTCTTGAGTTACTCACTGAGCGAAAAAAGACGGTTAAAGCACCATCTATTTGTATGTTGCCAACATCAATGCCAGAAGTAAACCACGTTGAACTATAAACAGATACTGTTAATTTAACTGGTTGCCCAATGTATGCTTCCTTAGTATTTAAAGTAACATAACTAATTAGGTTTTGACTAAACAAGGGTATAGTCATCAGCCAAAAAAAGATTAATATCCCAAGTTTTTTTACCATTTATTCGTTGGTTTTTTAACTTCTACTAGTTTCTTTTTTATTTGATAGCGGAATTTTTTTGTTAAAAATAAAGCGGGGTCATCGTCTACTTTTCGCATTAATATGTTTTTGGGCAATTCTCCTGTCCCGGATTTAAAATCGTCTGGTAATTCGTCCAGTTCTTTTCCTTTTCGTTGATCGGTTTCTGTTGTCTCTTCCTTTCGTTCCTTTTCCATATCTTTTTTAGTCGCTTCTTGTCCACCACCACTTAAATCTTCGGGAGAATCATTTCGCTCGTTCTTCGCATTTTGTTTCTCCTCATTTAGAGCAACTTCTTCTGGTTTCAAAGCATCCAATTGTTTAATTGCCAAGGTGATTTGTTTTAAATTGGAATTGGCATTTTCGTTGGAAGGATCTTTTTGCAATACTTTTTCAAATATTGCTTGTGACTCTGCTAACTGCCCTAGTTTAGCATACGTTAATCCTAAATTATACAGTCCGCTTACTGTAGTATCCTGTGCAAATGCTGTTTTTGCACTCAAAAAGTCACCTGCATTAAAATAAGCAACACCCTTGCGCATTGGGTCGTTGAACTTTATAGCAGCCTCAAGGTAGTTTTTCGCTTCATATTCTTTTTGAGCCTGATATTCTTGGGTATACCATAAATCATTAAATGTAAAATCAGTAGAACTTTTAGGGTCTTGATTAGAACAAGAGTTGAAAATAACAGCAATGAGTACAAGATTTAACGACCATCCTTTTCTAAAACTAAAAAGAAATATAAACGCCAAGGGAAACAGTAACCAATACCCATTGTCTTTCCAGTTTTCTTCTTCCGCATCTTGTTTGTCTTCAAAAACCAATTCATCACTAATTACTTTTGCCAAGTCCTTTACGTCGCTATCATCCAGAGTCATTTCTAAAACTGCTACATTTTCCATCGCCTTTAAACTATTTAACTTTTTAAGATCAAGTGCCGAATTTTCATTATAGGATGGTATTTTTGCTCCACTTTGTGTAGCAAAGGGATAAATAAAGAGCCTTGCGTTGTTTTGTTGCATAAAAACACTGACTGCTTCGATTGATAGATCAGCTAAATCGTCAGTGATCAGTAAAATCTTTCCTTCAGCCTTGTTATCGCTAAATAGTGTATCAATTCTATTAAATAAAACACCAAACTCCGTTCCTTTTATAGGCATCATTGTTGGCCTTAATCCGTCCAATTGATCTTTAATTATTTTGTAATCGGTTGTAAATGGAATGGCATTATGAGTGGATCCTGCAAATACTAATAAACTTGTTTCTGCTCTTGGGTTTGCGTTTAATAGATCATGGATCTTGAATTTTGCGCGTTCTAATCTCGTAGGAGATATATCTTTAGCCAGCATACTTTGAGACATGTCTAAAGCAATAACAAACTGCGATTCAATCTTTTTCACGGGTGTTTTAATTTGATCCCAAGAAGGTCCTAGAAAACCGATAGATCCTATAGCAAACATCACTATAACCGAAAGTTGAATAACTCGTGATTTCCATGCAGTCCCTTTTTGTATTACAAAAGGCTGTAGATGCTTGGCAACATGTTTTTTCCATGAATTTGGATTGCGATAAAACAAAAAACCAACCAAAACAGCGATCAATACAGGAATAACTACCCACAAGTATTCAGTGCGCAGAAAATGGAATTCTTCCCAATTGATATGTTTAATTTCTTCCAGCATTACTTATGTACAAAACGTTTTATGATTAGCAAGAGGTTGTTGATCATAATCAAAACCAATCCTAAACCCAAGGCAGCTCCCAAGGGATAAAAGTAAAGCAATGTTATTGGAGTATAGGTTTCCTCTTCATATTCTATAGGTTCGAGTTTATCTAATTCGGCATAAATATTTTCAAGTTCTTTTACATCTTTAGCCCTAAAATATTTTCCGTTAGTTAGGTTAGCAATTTCAATCAATGTTCTTTCGTCCAAATCTGAGGAATTACTTCCCGGATCTCCTATTCCAATGGTATAGATTATGGCGTCCTCCTTTTTTGCCATGTTTGCGGCGTCAAGAGGAAGAATTTCCGTTCCACTATCAACTCCGTCTGTCAATAACAATATGACTTTACTTTGAATAGTATCTCTTTCAAACATGTCCATCCCTTTTACGATGGCTTTACCTAGGTTTGTCGATTGGCCCGCCATTCCTACATCAGCTTCATCAAGCATGGTACTAACCGTTTTAAGATCGGTTGTAAAGGGAGCTTGGATATAGGCATTACTCGCAAAAAAAATCAATCCCATTTTATCGCTTTTTCTCCTAACAATAAAATCTCGCATTATGTTTTTAACCCCATTCCAACGTGTTACTCGTTTACCATCAATAATCCAATCATTGTTTGCCATACTAAATGATAAATCGGCTAAGATTAAAAAATTACGAGATGTTTTTATTTTTTTTTCAGGTTTGCCAACAAGCTCAGGAGAAGCCATTGCCAATACTAGTAATAACCAAATAATATACATAGAGATCGAACCAAACCAGCTTCTTTTTTTGATATGAGATGCTTTTTTTGGTTTTTGCCCTGAGACTTTTGCTGTTGTATCAAAGTACGGGTAAATTAAGGCTGTACTACGATTTTTAATAGCTGGTAACAGCCAATACACAAGAAATGGTAGTGCGGCCAAAAAAGCCACATAAGGATATGCAAATTGAAAATTTTCAGGCATGATTCTTTATCCATTTTATACTCATATCTGCAAAATCATTTAGATTAAAACTATCGTTCTTTTTAAATTCATCTTTGTAAACCGCATTAACAATAATATCTTGATGCTTACTAAAAGATGATTGCTTCATTTTTTTATCCAAAAACTGAAGCCATTTTTCACCCTCTAATGCCGCCACTGATTTTCTCTCATAGGTCTGCAATGCCGTTTGCTTCAATTCAAACATAATTTGTGATATTAAAAAGCTCATGGAACTTTTATTGTCCAGTGATAATTCTTTTATTTTAGAAACTGCCACTCTGCGATATGCCTTCTTTTTAAAGTGCAGATAATACTTATATAGCAGTATAGCCAAGGCTGATAACAATATGATAAATAGTATTTTCCAGCCAATGGTGTCCATGGTGAATTGCACCGGATCTGCATCGATAATGGGATTTAATTGTATGTCTTCCCTTTGTAACACTTAAATTAGTTTACTGATTATAATTATTAAATACCTCTATCAATTGCTCTTCAACTGGTTCTGCAGTATTTATTTTAAAAATGTTGATTTTATATTTCTCTAGTTCCGACTTAAAATTCTTGTAATTATTCTCAAACGAGGTCTCTAATTTTTCCTTGAGTTGTTGGTCCTTTCCGTTCAAATTAATTTGATGCGTTTTATCGGTTACCATTAATTTCTCAGAAGGAATTTGCTCCTCCAATGTATCAAATACCTTTATCAAGACGATATCATTATGAAGAGACAACTCACTTAAGTATTGCAATACAGAATCGCTATATCTATGAAAATCGCTTATAATAAAAACCACAAAATCATGTGTAACAACATTATTTATTTTGGCAATAACCTCGGTTAAGGATTTTTCAAAATCAATGGCCTTAGGTTCATAGATAGACTGATTGGCGTCTACAATTTTCTGCAGAAAATAGATAATATTTCTAGCGTCTCGTTTTGGAGTGATCAATTCATAATTATCACCCGTATAAACCATCCCACCAATTCGGTCACCTCCTTTTTTAATCTTATGGGCAATTATAGAAGCCAATTCACCGGCTATAACAGCTTTTGTTTTATTCTTAGACCCAAAACCCATGGTAGTGGATTGATCCACCAAGATAAATGCTGGTTTTTCTTTTTCTTCTGTAAATACTTTGGTGTGCGTTTTTCCGGTTTTTGCTGTAATTCTCCAATCAATATTCCTAATATCATCACCCATTATATATGGTCTGGCTTCTTCAAAATCTAATCCTCTTCCGCGTAATTTTGAAGAATAATTTCCCGACAACACACTGTTTGATTTTTGCTTTCCTGCTTTTAAATTTAGGATTGTACTAAATCGCTCTAGTTTTAAAAGATGGTCTAGAGTGAGAAATACATTTGGATTTTTACTTTCAGTCTTCATGAATTATTAATTCCATAAAATTCATTAAGTTACCCAATTACGGCAACTACTTGAATAAGTTTATCTATTACGGTATTTACTGAAATTCCTTCTGCACGTGCTTTGTAACTCAATGCAATTCGGTGTCGTAATACGTCTTTTATAACTTCCTGAACATCGTCTGGTGTTACAAAATCCCTGTTTTGCATCCACGCGTTCACTCTACTGCAGCGATCTAATGCAATGGTGCCCCTTGGGCTTGCGCCAAATTCTATGAGCTTGGCTAATTCGGCATCAAATTTTTCAGGATATCGTGTAGCAGATATGAGACTCACAATATATTTTTCCACATTTTCTGCGACTTTAATTTCTGCAATTTCTTTGCGAGCGTCAAAAATTACTTGTTGTGCAATCGTTTTTTTTGATGCTTTACCTTTTGGTTGTGATGCTTCTGCTTTATTAAGTCGCATGATCTCCAGTTCAGCATCATCATTTGGATAATCGATAATTGTATGCACAAGAAACCGGTCCATCTGTGCTTCTGGCAAAGGGTAGGTACCTTCTTGCTCAATAGGGTTCTGGGTTGCCATTACCATAAACAGTTTTTCCATTTGATAGGTTTTTCCAGCAACAGTCACTTGGCGCTCCTCCATAGCTTCCAATAGCGCTGATTGCACTTTTGCTGGTGCCCTGTTTATCTCATCAGCAAGAATGAGGTTACTGAATATTGGACCTTTTTGAAAAACGAATTTTTCTTTCCCATCAGGGAGGTAAATCTCTGTACCTGTTACATCAGAAGGCAGTAGATCGGGTGTAAATTGAATACGACTTAAACCGCAGTCCAAATTTTTTGCCAATGATTTTATCGCTCTGGTCTTCGCTAAACCCGGCACACTTTCCAAAAGCATGTTCCCATCAGCGAGCAACGTTAATACGATGCGATTTATCAAGGTTTCTTGTCCAATAATAGATTGAGACATTTGTTCTTTTAAAACTGTAATCGATTCAAATGGAGACATAGCTTTTATTATTATAATACAATACTTAATTCAATTCAAAGGGATAGATGACTTTCCAGTCTTTTGCCATATTAAATAAACTTAACATCCCACGAATATCAGGAAATATGAAGGCTAGTTATAAATACAAAATAAGATAGTATTCAAGAAAAAAGGCAACTTAAATAGTTGCCTTTTTTCTGTTGTTAAAATATTTAATGTTTTACAGGAGTAGAAAGTTTTTCCAATACTTGATCTAAAGAAAAACTAGCTGCCTTCGCTCGTGGCGGATAGTCTTTAAAAGTCATTAAAAACTTCCCAACAATATCTTGTGCCGGCACTAATAAATATGCTCTATCAAGCAACCAATCATAATAAGTGTTTGAAGTAATAGTAGCAATTTCATAAGGGTCTCTTCTAAGATTTTCAATTAAAGGAATTCTTAAAGGTGTAAATGGGTTTGACCATAATGCTAAGGTCCCAGTCTCTCTTTGTTCCATAAAAATTAATTTCCAATCATCATATCTCATAGCGGTTAAATCACCATCATCAGAAAAGTAGAAAAGCTCATGTCTTCTTCCTTCTTTTTCTTTACCTGTTAAATGTGGTAACATATTATACCCATCTAAATGAACCTTATACGTTTTACCTCCAATAGTTTTACCTCTTAATAGTTCGTCTTTTACATTTTCATTTCCAGCCGCAGCCAAAAATGTTGGTAACCAATCCATACCAGAAATAATCGTATTAGAAACAGA
Organism: uncultured Eudoraea sp.; assembly: GCA_965363995.1. Lineage (GTDB taxonomy): Bacteria > Bacteroidota > Bacteroidia > Flavobacteriales > Flavobacteriaceae > Eudoraea. Next base: position 15,265 of record CBDTVZ010000011.1, on the reverse strand, counting down.
TCCTCCTTTGATTTTTCCAGGCCATTTAATCATTGAAGGTGTTCTCCAACCACCTTCCCAGTTGGTGTTTTTCTCACTTCTAAAAGGAGAAGACCCAGCATCTGGCCACGTATTTTTGTGTGGGCCATTATCTGTACCGTATTGTACAATAGTATTATCTGCAACACCTAATTCATCTAGTAAATCTAATAATTCTCCAACATGCATATCATGTTCTATCATGCCATCACCATAAACATCTTGACCAGAAATACCTTTATTCGCATCTTTTACGTGAGTTCTAAAATGCATACGTGTTCCGTTCCACCATACAAAAAATGGCTCGCCAGATTTTACAGCTGATGTTATGAACTTTTTTGCGGCATCAATAGATTCATCATCAATAGTTTCCATTCTCTTTTTTGTCAATGGTCCTGTATCTTCAATCTTTCCATCTGAATAAGAATGTATTACTCCTCTTGGACCATATGTTTTAGCAAAATTTGGATATTTTGCTGGATCCGGATAATCTTCGTTTTCTGGCTCTTCTTCAGCATTTAAATGATATAAGTTTCCGAAAAACTCATCAAAGCCATGATTACTAGGCAAATGCTCATCGCGATCACCTAAATGATTTTTTCCAAACTGTCCTGTTTTATAACCTAAAGGTTTTAGTAATTCTGCAATAGTAGGATCTTTTTCATTTAACCCTTCTTTTGCACCTGGTAATCCTACTTTAGATAAACCAGTTCTAAATACACTTTGTCCCGTAATAAAAGAAGAACGTCCTGCTGTACAGGATTGCTCAGAATAATAATCGGTAAAAATCATCCCTTCCTTAGCAATTCTATCTATGTTAGGCGTTTGATAGCCCATCATACCCATAGTATATGCACTAATGTTAGATTGCCCGATGTCATCACCCCAAATCACCAGGATATTGGGCTTTTTCGTTTGTGCCTGGCTTATCCCAAACAACATAATTGCTACTAATGTTACTAATTTTCCTTTCATAAGTTTTTGGTTAAAGATTAAATAAATTTCTCAATGGACTAAAATAATATAAATATTTAAATAGAACTGAGTTCAAATGACTATTCATTGAATTGGGCGCTTTGTTTGAACAACAATTTTAATGGAGAGTAGGTATGTACGCCGTTAATTCTTTCGCTACGAATACCCTTTTAAAATAAAGGAATTACCTTAATTGAATAAATTTGACAAATTCGAAAAATTAAAAATAAAAACCATGAAATATTTCTTACCGATTATAGCATCGATGAAAAAGCAGTAAGTCAAGTATCTTTAAGATGAACTAAAAATTAAGGATATGGAATCTCCACAAACTGCTTACCTAAAGCTATTCATTGGCATCGACATTCACAAACGGAGCTGGAAAGCAATAAGAAAAAAAAATCAGACTTAGGTCCATCCGTTAAAAGTTAAGATAGAACAGATATAAATATTAGTATGGAAAGTAGGTTCTTCAGAATGGTGGGTAACAATTGGATATAATTATTAACTAATATATGGATATATAGTGAATGATTATATCCAACTTATATGAATTATTGACCACGATTTTTAAAGTCCCATAAAACGGCCGATTAAAAGAACGTAATGAAGAATTAGAGCAAAAAGCTCAAAGTCTCAAAAAAGGTTGGTTTTATGGAACTGGAAAATTAACCCCTATCTTCATTCAGTAAATTTTAAAAAAAAGGATTGTTATGAAACACCTAATAGTCTTCTTAATAGTGACATTCTCATATTCAATGTTCAGTAATTCGAGAAATATGGTGGTAGTTCAAAATGACAACCAAATTTAATGCTCTGAAAATGGATGTGAAGGAACATATGATGGTCCTGAATTTATTAATGGTTCTGACGTAGCTCATCAATTTTCGAATAAAATGTCGGGGAGAGTGGGGGATAAATTGAAAGAGCTCTACTACAAAAGAGAATATTGCAAAGTAGATTTATCAAATATTACCATGTCTACCAGGAGCATGGGTTCGGGAAACGTCATTTATAGCTTGAAGATACCCTTTGTGACTGTTAATGAAAAGTGCCAAGCCTATACATCTTTTGATCATTTTGGGAGCTAGAATCATAAACCAGCTTTAGCAACTTGAAAAAAAGAATTAAGTAAAGTTTTGATGGATGGGCAAGCATTGGATATTAGTGAATTAAAAACGACTCCAGAAGGATTGCAGGAATATTGGATACAATGGAAAAACAAAATCAAGGAATCCAATTGTAAGTGAAAACAACTTCTAGTAATTTTTAAAAGCTCAGATAAAAGATGTAAATAAATAACCTAAACTTTAATAATAATAGAAATGAGAAAAAAATCAATAGTTTTACAAAATAAAAACAATAAACATGTTTAAGAAATTTACAATTGCAGACAAGCTCCTAATGGTTGCTGCTATATTATCGTTGATATTTTCCGAAGCACTTTATTTTCAAGGAGAAAAAGCAGACGGAACTTTTATTGGTCTATGGGTTCCTTCAATTTTAGCATTTGGAATCTACCTAAAACTAATCAATAATACAAAAAATGATTGATTTAATACCATATTTTGCAGGGCTAATAACTCTGATTTTTGGCTTCGCTTTTGCTTTAATAATTCTACCACCAAAGAAAAAATAAAATAGATAATATTATTTATCTGCTACCATAAAATAAGTGAGATTGTAGTTTGATTAGTAATAATTTGTGATTTAATTATGTTGTAGATTTCAAAACGATGATATGATAATGATTTTTTCACCAGGCGTTTTTTCTGGTGCCATTGTCCACAACATACCATGACAGAAGTAGTAGTGGTTGGTCTTTCTTAATTAAGCCTAATTAATGTATGAAGCGGAACATCTCGTCGGGGCGCTATGATTTTATATACATCGTAAGTTTACAATCTCTTAAATTTATTAAATATCAAATATATTTTCTTTATATTCATTGAAAATATCATGGTCAATAGAATAGACTTCACTGATATTTTTCTTTCCTTTGAGGCTATATTTACCGAGGCTTATAAAAGTCCAAGGTTCTTTTGTACTGTTTTTAAGCGAACCTGATAAAACCAATGAGCGTTTAACTTCCCGTGTCAATTTTTCTAATCGGGCAGCTTTGTTCACAGCATCGCCAATAATAGTATAGTCTGTTTTAAAGTGAGAACCCATATTGCCTTCAATTACCTCTCCTTGCGCGAGCCCAAAAACAGAGTTAACTAACTTTAGTGGTGAATTTTCAATAGAATTTTGGCGTAAATTTCGTAACTCTTCCAATATTTCCAGACAAGCATGTATTGCATTGTCGGGCTCTCCAATATCAAAATATGCCATTAAACCATCACCCATAAATTTGTTAACCTCTCCACCTTTGTTAAAAATAATACGGCTGCAAATCTCAAAATAGGTATTCAAAATTAGTAGAGTCCCTTCCAAAGTCATTTTTTCGCTTATCGCTGTGTAGGAGATAATGTCGGCAAAAAGAATAATTTTTTCTACATTAACAGGCTTTATCGTAAGAGGGTTTAAGCCTTTATTAAGTATTTTCAGAACGCCTGGTTGCGTATATTGTTCTATAATGGAATGAGATTCTACAACTGTTCGGAGTAAAATTTTAATTGGACGCATCAAATCATCAACATTATTATCAAGGTTGATGATTTTCATTGACCATGTAGGGAAAAGTCTTTCATTTATTCCATATTCTGTTTTCAGCCTTAAAATGTCGCAATGTATTGGGTCATTTCCGATTTTTTCATATATGCGATCAACCTCCTTGTTATCACCTTCAAGAACCTGGAAAAACAATTTTTCAAAGTATACTAACAAGCCTGTAATATTAGCGTGCTTGTTATTCTTGCTAGATATGATCCCGATTGCCTCAATTTCTTTAATAGAAAGTGGATGGGTAATTTTACTTATATATGTTATCCTAATCATAATCTCTTTCTGGTTTCGCCAATGGCATATCTCGAATATTTGAAGAACTTGTTGTCATCAGCTAGTTTTTTACGGGTCTTTCTGAAAAAGTTAATCATTTGAAGCAGTGGTTGGCGGTTACCGTATGAAGGTACTGAATTATCAGAAGTAATTCCATACCAAATAAATAGCTACTAAATTTAAGACCCTCACATTTGATAGAGTCACAGATGTTTTCTAGGTAGGAGGAAAATTATCATTAATAGTAGTATACTTTTTAAAATTGAAACTAAGCCAGATTAAACCTAAATAAATATTTGTTTGATTGATTTAGAGGGTTCCGATAAATGTTCGTTTTCTAAGACTTTCCAAAAAATAATGCTTCGTGTGATCTTAAAATAATCATAATCAATGTCCTAAATTTGTAACACAAATATTGTTTAATTATATTTATATATTATTAAACAAAAATATAAAAATGGATATTTTACAAGAAGCAATGACCTTTGAAAATAGCAAAATGAGTCATATGTCTACAAGTGATAGAGTGGTAGCTTCAAGAGAGGCAAAACGGCTTATTTTAGCAATCAACGAAATTTACAAGAAGACAAAGGATGTAACCTTAATGGATGTAATGAAGCGGTTGACAACTAAGAAAAAAAGAATTGATATTCGATTGAAAGGAAGACCCGATTTAGGAATATAATTATATGTTTAAGGACAAAGAATTAAATGTACTTGGAACAGCTTTAAAATCTTGCTGTAGTCACCCGGCAACAGGATATTTTAGAGATGGGTTTTGCAGAACAATGCAAGAAGATTATGGTACACACGTACTATGCGCTATTGTAACTCAAGAATTTTTAGAGTTTACAAAATCTCGTGGAAATGACCTTTCTATTCCTATACCAAACTGGAAATTTCCTGGTCTTAGACCTGGTTCAAAATGGTGTTTGTGTATCTCCAGATGGTTAGAGGCAGAACGAGCAGGAAAAGCCCCTTTTGTAGTGCTTGAAGCAACACATCAAAAAGCCCTGGATTATACTAGTCTTAAGCTCTTAAAACAATATGTAGCTTCAGACAGTAAGATAGATTAACCATATTCTGAAGTAATACGCTCCTAAGAAATAGCACTGGACAAGGTTTCTATCACACCAAGTGCAGCTCTTTCGCCAGATATCATTGCAGCATTCAGTGAACCATTTAATTGTATGTCTCCTGAAAGAAAAATACCAGTTGATATGCGAGTTTCAGAAGGTAGCATTTCATATCTGAGGTCCTTCAGTTCAGGTAAAGCCATAGAAATGGTATACTGCTTTATAAATTTAAAAGAATCAATACCACAATATTGCCGTAGCTCCCTTTGAACTTGCTTGATTAGAGCTTCATTTGATAAACCATGATTTTTTACTACGGTTACCGAGAGTAGTTCCTTTTTTGGTGTTACACTTGTATTTAAACTAGTGTGATAAAAAATATTATTTACTAATGTGTCTTCATCAGCTATAAGACCAATTAGCGGCTTGGCGATAACTCGTTTTTCAGATTCAAAATAAAGCGTTTCACAAGATTTCCATTCGGTTGACAGGATGTTCGAATTTTGAATCAGTTTGCTCGCTTCCGTAGCTACAATAGTAAAGTTACTTTCCAGTTTTTGACCATCAGAGAGTACTATTTCACCATCTTTAATTGAAGATACAAGAGTATTATAATAAAAGGTGGTATTCTTTAGCTTATGTAAAAGCTGTTTAGGGATGGCTTCAATTCCAGATTTTGGCAAGGCAGCATATCCTTCGCCAAACATTTTATAGACAAACTCGAACATTCTATTCGATGTTTCCAAATCTGGCTCAAGAAAAATACCGCTGAAAAATGGTTTAAAAAATTGATTAATCATTCGTTTCGAAAAACCAAAATCAGTTAAATAAGATAATGTCGTTTGCTCATCTTGAGCGAATATATCTGAAAGCGATTTTTGTTTTAATTTTCTATTCAGTTTCAGAACTTTGAGTTTATCGGCCAATGAACCTGCATTAGAGAATACTGTAGAAAACAACAAAGAAATATCCCTCAATGCATCACCTAGGATAGATTGTTTGCCCGATTTAAAAATGGAAGCTCCTGGTAAGAATTTTTGTAAATCCAATGCGTCAAAATCAAGGTATTTCCTGGCCACCGGATATGCCGTTAAGAGTACTTGAAATCCATGGTCTAATTGATAACCATCTATAATATCTGTTTTTACTCGCCCACCAGCTCTTTCTGTAGCTTCAATTATAACAGGGGAAAAACCATTCTGTTCAAGAACTACTGCAGCTATTAAACCACTAATTCCTGCTCCTATGATATGAATTTTATAACTAGACTTATCCAAAAATTTCTAAAACTATCTTTTTAACTTAATTGATATACAATAATTACCGCAGACAGGACCAGAAAGCTAAAAGCGGGAAAAGACTTCTTGATGGGATCATTTACTTTGAAGTGCATAATAATGGCACCTAACATCAAAATTGCCATACCGGAAGCAGCAGGTATGGTCAAATTTTTAAACCAGATAGATAGTAATATAAGGGTTGCAAATAATACCTTTAGTCCACCTACCAAATACATCATTGTTTCCGACAAGCCGTATGCTTTAAATTCATCTTTCATGGAGTTGGCGTTCCCAGGTCTCCAGGAAGTTGGTTTTCCAAATCTAAAAAACCAAACATTAACGATACTAAAAAAAATAAATACTTTGATTGCAATGATTAAATAATATATTTCCATAATTCTACAGCTTTAATTTCTACTCAGTGTATCTTTGGTTTTTAGTTTCAATTTAAAGTAAGATTGCTTAAATTCTTATCTCAACAGATAAATTCCATTATCCTAAATGTTGCTAACAATACTTATTTTATTTTCAGCCATCAGCTTTCTTTGGTATGGGTTAAATTGCTTATTTAACAAAAAAATGTTTCAGGAATTCCAACGCTTTGGCTTGAGTAAATTTCGCAAGCTAACAGGTATACTTCAACTGCTTGGAGCAATCGGTCTATTGATGGGTTTCATCTATCCCATATTGACCCCGATGGCTTCTGCAGGTTTAGCATTACTTATGCTATTTGGTTTTTTGGTCAGAATAAAATTTAAGGATGGCCTGCTGGTCTCATTGCCGGCTTTTGCTCTTATGCTTCTTAATCTTTTTATTCTTTTTGCCTCGTACCACAATATTTAATAACCTGAAATCCTTTTCCTAGTAGGCATTTAATTGAAAGATACTGATTTTAAGACTATTTCTACAGCGATATTTAATATTGTTTAAACATTAACAATAATATATAAACAGAAAGGTTAATTTTATTTTTTGGGAAATCAGCGTAAATCCCAGTTGCTTTACCATCGCTGTAAAAAAGCCCTAGGTAAAAGAAATTCTTAAATCCGCAAGAAGTAGCATCTACTGCCTAATTTTTATTGTCAGATATGGCAGCTTTTTTCCGGGCAATTATTTGAAATGGAATGCGATATAGTAATTTTTAAAATATAAGTTATGAAAACAATTCAAAAAGCAAAATTAGCACCAGGTAACTCTCCTAAAAAAGTCAGCGCATCCATATATGATATAGCTATTAATAAGCTAGATGGCACACCTATTTTACTGTCAGAATTTAGAGGAAAGAAGCTATTATTTGTAAATGTTGCATCGGAGTGTGGATTTACTAAGCAATATAAAGAATTACAAAAATTAAGTGATACTTATTCAGATGAATTAGCTGTCATTGGGTCACCTTGTAATCAATTTGGGAAACAAGAGCCGGGAGAAGCTGCACAAATTCAGTTGTTTTGTGAAAAGAACTTCGGTGTTACATTTCTTTTGACGGAGAAGATTGATGTTAAAGGAGGCAAGCAGCATCCTTTGTATGGGTGGCTAACATCTAAAAGCCTTAACGGTAAAAAGAATTCCAGTGTAAAATGGAATTTTCAGAAATATTTGGTTGATGATAAAGGATCTCTTATCGACTACTATTTTTCAACTACCAAACCAATGAGTTCAAAAATTACCAAGCATTTGTAATGACTTTAGCTATCATTCAGCTTTTACTGGATTTTGGATTAGTTGTATTGATTTGGATAATACAGCTCATTATATATCCAAGTTTTATTTATTATCCCAATGAGAATCTAGTTCCATGGCATAGAAAATATGCTTTTCGTTTTAGTTTTATAGTAATCCCATTGATGTTAGGACAACTTGGTATTTCTATTTATCAAGTAATTGCATTCGCTAATTTATATACAGTCTTAAGTCTTGTAATTATACTTCTTATATGGATATCTACCTTTTTGCAGTTTGTACCTATTCATTCTAAAATTTCAAAAGGAAGCACGAGTGAAGAAATGTTGAATTCTTTGGTTACTAAAAATTGGTTGCGAACTTCTTTATGGTCGTTATTGTTCGTTATGAACTGCAGTTATTATATTTTGAAAACGGCTAGTACTCTAAATTAGCCAGATAGACTTCTCCATTCTCAAGATGCTTTTGTTTTTTCTCAATAGGCATTTTATCAAACATTCGTATGAGCATTCCCAGTCTTGGGTTATTGAGAAAGAAATTTCTATGTGTGTCCATAAAGCTCCAAAAGAGGCCATCCCACGTCGCTTGCCATTCTCCTTTTTTGTAATTACTCATTTTCATTAAGTAATTACTGCCACTTATATATGGTTTGGTAGCCATTAAACCACCATCAGCAAATTGACTCATTCCATAAATATTCGGTACCATAACCCAATCATAAGAATCAATAAAGAGTTCCATAAACCATTTGTAAACTTCATCAGGGTCAAACTCGCAAAGCATCATAAAATTTCCCAATACCATCAATCGCTCTATATGATGGCAATACCCGGTTTTCAAAACTTTTTTAATGGTTTGGTCTATTGGAGGAATACCTGTTGTGCCATTGTAAAAAGAAGCAGGTATTTTCTTTTTAAATCCCCAAAAGTTAGTGGTACGCTCCTCACTTCCTCTTGATTCATAAATACCTCTTATAAATTCTCGCCACCCTATTATTTGACGCACAAAGCCTTCAGTAGAATTAATAGGTACATTTTTTTCTGTATGGAAAATTAAACATGCACCAATAATTTCTTTCGGTGTTATTAAGCCAACATTTAGCATAGGAGTTAAAACACTATGATTTAATATTGAGTTTTCAGCAACAATGGCATCTTCATATACACCAAATTCCATAAAGCGTTGCTCTAAAAATTGATTGAGCCACGATTTTGTAGTTTCAAAACCTGTTGGATACAGGGAATATTGAGTAAGGCTTCCTAAATGGTTTGAGAAGTGGTTTGAAACATATTGTTTGGCTTCTTCATAATAATCATCGGTATCTGGGAATTGAATAGATGGTGGTGTCTTTTTAGCTGGATATTTCTTTCTGTTTTCGGAATCAAAAGTCCATTTGCCGCCTGTTGGTTTTCCATCAGATTCAATAAGTATATTTCGCTTTTTACGTTGCTCTGAATAAAAAGTTGTTTGATGGTATTTCCTTTTATCTTTCCTGAAGAAAGCAGATAGTTCTTCTTTTGTATTTAAGAATAAAGGCGAATTAAATACAGCGGTTGAGATTTCATTTTCTAAACAACCTTTTTCTATTCTTTTTTGAAGCCAATTATCTGTAGGGTCAATATAATTAATATGTTTAATGCCCAAGCTATATAAATAAGGTATTAGTTTTCGTATATCTGAAAGTTCTTGAGTGGCTTGAATATATTGTACTTTGAGGTTTTTATCTTTTCTAAGAAAATCTTCATACCGCTTCATTGTCGCTCTATGAAAAGCTATTTTTTGTTTATGAAACAGATATTGTTTAAAGAATAAATATTCTTCAACCAGATACACTGGTGCATTCATTTCAAAAAGTGGAGATTCTTGAAATAATTGATGCGGAAAAATTAAACTTGCATGTTTCATTTATTCTTTTTACAACGTTCGCTACAATATTTTACCTCGTCCCAGTTCTTTTCCCATTTTTTACGCCAAGTAAACGGACGCCCACAAACGGCACATATTTTTTGAGGGAGGTGTTGCTTTTTCATATATAAAATTCCGGAACTTCGTTCACTCTAACATAAGGGTAGCTGTCAATCTTCTTTAAAGTATAGTAGCTGTTTAATCCAGAAATACCAACTCCATTTGTAACTTCTAGATTTATATCATTAACTGTAATAGCATTTTCCGGAAGTATGAGATGTTCTATTTCTCCAATAACTAAAATGGTATTGTTTAAAGGAATGTCAATCGCTTCTTTAAAGTGCAACCCCATTTTAAAATTACTCTCTTTTACAAAAGGTGCTTTAAAATTTTTAACGAACTCTTCTGTTAAATTACAACGTTCAAATTCAGAAATATCTTTTTCAAATTTGGCAGAGGTATAATGGGCGTTTTTCGTAAAATGTGGATGAATGTGATTAATGGTATAGTAGCCATTTTGTTTAATATTGGTAAGGGTGTGTCTGGGCACTTCTCCTGTAGGTCTTACTATAAAACCTAATAGGGCCGGATTGCTGCCTAAATGTACAACCGAACTAAAAACAGCAACATTGGTTTTCCCATCATTATCTATTGTACCTATAAGATTTGCAGGTTTTATTCCTGTGACCGAATTGATAATCTTTAACCTCGTCACTCGGTCTAATTCCTTTATGTCTTGTTTGGTATAATGCATTTTATTTTCTTTTATTTACGCGCATAGTAAGTTTTCGTCTCTTTTCCTCCTGATCGGCAGGTCACGTTTTAGCCAAACTATATTTATTGCTTCCCTTTTCAATAGTGTAATTGTTTTATACACTTTTTCCAAAACGAAAAAAAAGAAGGATAATAACCCTGAACATTAAACATCCAATCTCTGGGTTCTTCAATGCCTTCATAATGCTGGTTTAAAGGATGTTCTTTGTAGTAGATATCTCCGAAGTTATATTCCTTTATCAATTCATTAAACTCACCTACATAAATCTGAATGTTTTCTATATTTTCTTCGGAAATATTAAAGATAAAATCGATCGTTTTTTGCGATATAGGATAGGCTTTAAAATGTGAAGGTTCAAGTAATAGAATTCTATTTGCTGAAACATTTTTTTTCCAGAGTGGGTCCAGATTGTAAAAGTTATAGATACAGCTTGGAAGGTTTTCATCAACAGCAATCGTTTTATACTCTGGTAAAGGCGTTTTTAATTCTAAAAATGGCGTATCCTTTAATAGTTCGGGTATCTCTAGTGTATTGAAAGCATTATAAGAAACATCCAGAAATGTGTTTTTTTGTTTTGTATGACAATACTTATTAATGTTTTCCTGGTTGGCATAATACTTTTTATTGCTATTCGCGCCTGCTGTCCATTGCCAGCTCAATGCATTGCTTGCCCAATCTGCATCCAGTAAATGATAATACATCCATTGTGCAGGTATTTTCCAATGACTTTGAGCGACATTGCAAGCTATAGAAGCAATGTACATTCTTAGATGATTGTGGAGATAGCCCGTCTTATAAAATTCTTGTATCCCATTATCTATGGCCTCAATCCCTGTTTTAGCCTCAATAATAGCCTTCGATACAGATTTATTGGAATTAGGTGCTTGTTCGTGTTTTAAATCGGAGTTAATGGCATCATTTTTTGCAATCCAAATTTGTTGCCAGTAGTCACGCCAAGCTAATTCTTGAATAAATTTTTCAATTTGAGCTGGCTTATACCCCCGTTTTAAAACTTGAGAAAGAATAAATTTTGTTGAAATAATACCTCTCGAGATATAGGGTGAGAGATAGGTGACCGCTCCGCCTACGTAGTTTCGTGTTGAGCCGTATTTGATAGGGTCTATCTTGCGAACACGTTGAAGTATTTCATTATACGAATGAGGAAAAAGGTTGATTTCATCTTTAAAAAATTCAACCATTATCGTTTACTAATTTTATTTCCAGATATCGCTTTTTGTCTGGAACATTTAAAACGCGTTATGTCTGGATTACGTTTCTTTAAATGCTTTTGACTCACACCGCTATTAACACGTTTTCGCCAACGTTTGAAACTAGATTCTTTAAGATTGCCACGCATTACTTTAATGACTTCCTTTTCAGGTAAACCAAATTGAAACAGAATAGCCTCAAAAGGAGTGCGGTCCTCCCAAGCCATTTCTATGATGCGGTCTAGTTCTCTTTCAGTTAATGATTTTGTGTCTATCATACTTGAACTATACCTTTTCCCAAATTTGGTCTGCATTTAAATAAAAACTACCCAATGCACTAAAGCCGCATTCTTCAGGGGCTATGATGGAAAGAAAGGATTCTCCATTTTCTTTTTTGTATAAATGGTATATCTCCCCAACGATAGGCTCAAAAGTAAATTTTGCTGCGAAAATGAGGTTGTTGTATTCAAACTCTTGCATCATTTTCTCGTACTCAGCCTTTAATTCTGAATACTTAGTTTGAACTTTATGATTTATTTTATTTATGCTTCTGTTTTTCCAGGCAATGGAATCTGTGGCGGTAATAAAAGGCGCACCGACGTTTGTAGCATACGGTTTTAACGCCGCATCATATTTTTGAGTTTCCGGATTGAAAACTACATTATCTGGTTTTTTACTATCTGGCATTTTTCAACAAAGCGTATTAAATCAATTTTAGAAGTTGTTTCATTACTTCCTCGGCTTCAAATGTTTTTTGGTCGCTCATTTTTCTATTTGTTGTCGACAAACTATGAGCTTCTTTCAAAAGATTTTTATATTTAGCTTGCAATTTTTCTTTCTCTGATTTCTTTTTGAATAATCTGAACATCGCTATTTATATTTATGGCTTCTAGTACAACAGAGGTAATATTGATTGCTAGAAATTATTAAGCAAATATACAAAATGTTTAACTATTTTTACTAGTACTTAAACAATAGTTGTTAGGGATAAAAGTCTGCTATTCAATTAGGAATAGAATAATTGTATTGTAAATATTGCATCTAATTGTGGTTTTACGCCTCAGTATAAAGAATTACAACTACTCCATGAAACGTATAAAAATAGTTTAGTCGTTATAGGTCTACCTTGTAACCAATTCGGAAATCAAGAACCAGGAAACGCAAAAAAATCGAATCATTTTGCGAACTTAATTAGGGTACTACATTTTTAATTACCGAAAAAACTAATGTAAAAGGTAAATACCAGCATCACTTATATATTTGGCTCACTCAAAAGGCAAAAAACGCTGTGAAAAGTTCAATGGTCAAATGGAACTTTTAAAAGTATATTGTAGATGATAAAGGGAGATTGATTGATTACTTCTTTTCCACTAAAAAACTAAAAGTCCCAAAATTACTAAACACTTTAAAAAATAGGCATAATCGGATTATTCAAAAAGAAATCGCAAGAAGAAAAACTTCAGGAAAAGTGCCACTTACTTATTAAGGAATGGGGCATACATGTACTATAATTGTAGTTTTTAATTACTATTTTATTATATAGTTTCTTCACTAAGAATCAGGAACTGAGAACCTCCGATATTTCATTTCCGATTATTTTAAAACATTTTTTATGGTCAATGAAATTTTAACCGGCAGCTTTGTTGCCGAGCAAATAGTATGGCGTAATAATGCTGAAAACTTAGGGATTAGGCTGGGGACCACCCCAATTGAAGATAATATAAAAATCGCCACCAAAAATATTTTCTGGTGGCGATTTCGTCAACCAACTAAAACCAAAACTATTTTATTTAGGCATTACCACGGTATCAATTGCGTGAATGACCCCATTAGAAGCCGCTACGTCAGTGATGAGAATTGTAGAGGTACTTCCGTTCTCGTCGGTTAAGATGACTTTACCATCATTCATAGAGGCAATTAAGGTTCCCCCTTGTACCGTAGGAATCGAAAATTTCCCATTATTCTCACCTATGGCCTTCACAACATCAGCAGCCATGAATTTACCGGCTACCACGTGATAGGTTAGAAGGGCAGTTAATGCCTCTTTACTTTCTGGTTTTAATAAGCCGGATACAGTACCTTCTGGTAATTTATCAAAAGCAGCATTTACAGGTGCAAAAACAGTAAAAGGACCATCTCCGTTAAGTGTTTCAACCAAACCTGCTGCCTTGACTGCCGCTACCAGTGTTGAAAAATTTTCATTAGCTGCAGCAACCCCCACAATGGTAGGTGTTTCATTATCCACTACTAAATCTAAAGTATTTTCAGTGGTTCTTTCTTTTGTTTCATTTTGCTTATCCTCTTTTTTATTATTAGCACTGCTTGTGCTCATAATAAATCCAGTCATAGCGAAAGCAATCATTAAATTTCTAGTTCTCATAGTACATTTGTTTAAATATATTCAAATATACTTAAACAAAAATAAAATTAGAATATATTTGTTTAATGTTTTGTTAATTATATTAAATATAAAGCACAATTCGCTTTCACACCCAAAAAATATTCTTTTGATTTATATAACCAATTTATTCAAATTACAGTATTCCGACCTTAGGGCATGTTGGGTAGAATGTAATGGTTTGCCGCTTCAGCTTTTCTTGGATTCATTTTTAATGGCATGATATCTCTTCTCACTCATAATTAACATTTCTTTGATAGGTAATTTAATTATTTTGTTTAATGTCATACTAGATATAATAAACTTTGTTGAACACCCTTCTTAACGGTGTTAAATGCTCAATGGTTAAATGGAACTTTCAAAAATATCTTGTAGATGATAAAGGAAAATTCATTCATTACTGCTTTTCCACTACTAAACCTATAAGTCCCAAAATCACTAAACACTTAAAAAATTAGACATGTTCGGAATATTCAAAAAGAAATCGCAAGAAGAAAAACTTCAGGAAAAAATACCAATCATTCATGAAGAAAGCAATTTAGATATAAAAAGTTACGGTCCCATAAAACGGCCGTTTTACAGGACTGTTTTCCAACTATGCGACATGAATTCAAAAAGCGTCCCATTTCTGGTCTCTTTTAGTAGTTTCGTTAATTTACCTTTTATGGGACACATTGAGTATACTTAAACGACCTTTTACTTGAACACTTTGGAAACTACATGTTCATTAAGCTCACAAAGTTTAATTTGGCTTAGCAATTAAATAGTTTCTATTTTAACCTTTATTTGAACTTTGGGGATCTTTTATAAAAGTGGTTTTGAAGCCTATATAAACTCTTTACAAAAAGCGGATTTTGTAAAGAGTAAAGTTTTTCTGAAGTATGGTTTGTTGAGCGCAACCACAATCTTGAATGTATCAACAAAAGGCGTAATGTAAAGAGTTCAATTAAACGTGGGTGGCCGTTGCAGAACTCCAATAAACATCAATTTTCGCTTCTATAAATGTGCGG
>CBDTVZ010000010.1:0-24847 GCA_965363995.1 uncultured Eudoraea sp. | reverse complement strand
CTTTGGAAAGCATATTTAATTTTTGAATTATCCATACCCAGGCAAATGATAGCTTTTACCTTTTCCCTTACTAAGGGCATCAGTACTTTATAGTCATTCCCTTTATCTTCACCACCTACTATCCAAACGACAGGAGTTTTCATGCTTTCCAAAGCATAATATGTGGCATTTACATTGGTAGCCTTTGAATCATTTATATATTGTACATGATGAATTTTTAAAACCTTTTCCAAACGATGTGCAGCTCCTTGAAAATTCTGAATACTTTCGCGGATAGTATCCTTTCGAATACCAACCAATTTTGCAACCGTTGATGCCGCCATTGTGTTTTTAAGGTTGTGTAAACCTTCTAATGCCAAAGAATCTGCTTCCATTTCAATTGTTTTATTTTCTGTCCTAATTAATATTCTGTCATTCTCTAACCATGCCCCTTCTTCAAGTTTCTCATTAATTGAAAAAGGCAATAATTTTGATCTAATTGGGTTATTCTCCAGCCAACTTGCAATTACCTCATCATCACAATCATAAATCAAACTGTCTTCGGCATTCTGGTTTTGAACAATCCGGAATTTTGAAGACACATAGTTTTCAAAAGAGTGATCATACCTGTCTAAATGGTCCGGGGTAATATTTGTTATTACCGCTATGTTTGGTTTAAAATCTACAATTCCATCTAACTGAAAACTGCTTATTTCCAGCACGTAGAAATCATAGTTATGTTCCGCTACCATTTTGGCAAAACTGTCTCCAATATTACCTGCCATTCCCACGTTTAAACCTCCCTTTTTTAATATACTATAGGTAAGCATAGTAGTGGTGGTCTTGCCATTACTTCCCGTAATTCCTATTATCGTGGCATTTGTATGTTTTGCGGCAAACTCAATCTCAGAAATTACCGGAATACCTTTATCCACAAGCCTTTTTACCAGAGGTACGGTATCCGGAATACCCGGACTTTTCATTACGACATCAGCATTGAGAATTTTCTCTTCCGAATGATGTTCTTCCTCCCAATCAATCTCAAAATGTTCAAGAACGTTCTTATATTTTTCTTTGATCTTACCCTTATCTGAAACAAATACGAGGTAATTCTTTTTTTTTGCCAGAATGGCCGTTCCAACTCCACTTTCACCAGCGCCGAGTACAACCATTAATTTCATTATCTCACTTTGAGTGTCACAATTGTAATTATGGCTAATAGTATTCCTATAATCCAAAACCTTGTGACTATTTTACTTTCGTGATATCCCTTTTTCTGATAATGGTGATGTAAGGGTGCCATCAAAAAAACACGTTTCCCTTCACCTGATCTGTTTTTAGTGTATTTGAAATAACCAACCTGCAACATCACTGATATGGACTCGGCAAAGAATATTCCGCATAGAATGGGAATCAACAATTCCTTTCGGATAATAATTGCTATTACGGCTATGACGCCACCAATGGTCAAACTACCGGTATCTCCCATAAATACCGTTGCAGGAAAAGCGTTATACCATAAAAAACCTACCAATGCTCCTACAAATGCCGCTATGAACACTAAAAGTTCACCAGCCTTGGGAATGTACATGATGTCCAGATAATCGGAAAAAATTATATTTCCTGAGACCCATGCAAAAATTCCCAGGGTGAGAACTATTATGGCAGATGAACCGGCTGCCAAACCATCGATGCCATCAGTCAAATTAGCTCCATTGGAAACTGCCGTTACGATTAAAATGATCATTGGAATGAAGATCAACCACACATAATCCTTTGCCCCATCACCGGCCCATGAGATAAGGTCACCATAATCGAACTCATTATTCTTTAAAATAGGAACCGTAGTCATGGTAGATTTTATATCCCCACCTTTTACCTGTTCAACCGTATACTGTTCAGTGATAATGCTTTTATCGTGTTCGCGCATGGTAACTTCAGGATGATAGTATAAAGTTGCACCTACTATAAGGCCCAAAACCACCTGGCCTATCACTTTAAACCTGCCTTTGAGACCTTTTTTATTTTTTTTGAATATTTTAATGTAGTCATCCACAAATCCGATAATACCCATCCATAGAATTGTAACTATCAATAGAATGATATAAATGTTCTTTAAATCCGCGAACAATAGCACAGGAATTAAAGTGGACATTATTATTATCAAACCACCCATAGTTGGAGTACCTGTCTTTTGCTTTTGCCCCTCAAGTCCAAGATCCCGAATGGTCTCCCCTATTTGTTTGCGTTTGAGAAAAAGAATAATACGTTTGCCATAAACTGTTGCCAATAACAAAGAGAGTAGCACGGCCATACCTGCCCTGAATGTCTGAAACTGGAACAGACTTGCTCCTGGCAATTGATATTGTTTTTCTAAATAATCGAACAGATAATACAGCATATTAGGTTATCTATTTCTTGTTACTTATTTAAACCGGTTAGCACTTCCTTTATAATTTTAAAATCATCAAAATCCACACGCTCACCGTTAGTTTCCTGATAGGTTTCATGACCCTTACCGGCAACCAGGATTATATCATTAGGTACTGCTAACTGACAGGCCGTCTTTATTGCCTGGTTTCGATTTTCTATTGATAAAACTTTCCTGAGATTCTGTGGTTCTACGCCGGCTTCCATCTCTTCAATGATTATAAGAGGTGGTTCGGATCGTGGATTATCTGATGTAAAAATGGCTTTACCACTCATCGCTGAAGCGATATGACCCATTACCGGACGCTTAGACCTGTCACGATCACCACCACACCCCACTACGGTGATGACGTTTTCATTTCCAGTCCTCAATGCATTGATTGTCTCAAGTACATTTTTTAAGGCGTCCGGCGTATGGGCATAATCGACAATAGCCGTTATTCTTTCTTTAGATATAAAGTATTGAAACCTTCCGTCAACATTTTCCAATTCACTCAATAACCTTAGCGTTTCAAGTTTTTCTAATCCCAATAGGTCAGCTGTAGCATATATAGCCAGGATGTTGTAAGCATTAAAATGACCTATTAACCGGGTCCATAGCTCATTATCATCAATTTTTAACAACTGTCCGTTAAACTGATTTTCTAATATCCGAGCCCTGTAGTCGGCATAACTCTTTAGAGCATAGGTGTATTTTTTAGCTGCGGTATTTTGCAGCATCACAAGCCCATTTTTATCGTCAATATTTGTTAAGGCAAATGCTCTTTTAGGTAAATCATCAAATAATTTCTTTTTTGTATCCCGGTATTCGGCAAATGTTTTGTGATAATCCAGATGGTCATGCGATAAATTGGTGAATATTGCACCCTCAAACACCAACCCTTCTATTCTTTTTTGATGAATGCCATGGGAACTTACTTCCATAAAACAAAATTCAACACCTGCCTCATTCATCAGAGAGAGATATTGATTAATGGTCATGGCATCAGGAGTCGTATGGCTCGTAGAAAATTCTCTATTATCCACCATTATTCGAATTGTAGATAACAGGCCAACTTTATATCCTGCTTTTTTAAACAATTGATACAGCAAACTGCTTACGGTAGTCTTGCCATTAGTACCGGTAACACCTACAAGTTTTAAATTTTTGGATGGGTTATCGTAGAAATTTGATGCCATTATAGCAAGCGCCTGGTTGGCATCAAGCACTTCCACATAAGTTATATCATTGATCAAATCTTCCGGAAGTTCTTCGCATACTATCGAATTTGCTCCTGCGGATATCGCTTTATCAATATATTTATGCCCATCGGTTAAAGTGCCCTTAATTGCCACAAAAACACAACCCTCAGCTACTTTTCTGGAATCAAAACAAATAGTATTCACCATGACTCCGGTAGATCCGCTCACGGCCGTAAGGCTTACTCCAAATAGTATATCCTTTAGCGGCTTCATGAAAGTTCTAAAATTATTTTCTTTACTTTTTCCAAATCTGTTCCCTTAGAAATTGATTGCTTTTTAACCTTCCCATTTCCTTTGACCTCTACCTCCAGACCCATGTTTTCGAGGATAGAAATTGCATCCATTCCGCTCATTCCTTTTACATCTGGCATCTCATTGTGATTCTTTTGTGCCTCCGCGTAGTAGCTTTGAAAACTTGCCTCCAAATCATCATTTAAAGGTTCCAGGGTTTCTATTTCGTCTATTAAGGGGTTGTTGGCATAAATCTTTCTGGCTATGGATTTAAATACAGGCCCGGATACGTCTGCACCATAGTAGCCGACACTTTTATCTGGTTCGTGGATCACCACTATACAGGAGTATTTTGGGTCATCTGCAGGGAAATACCCGGCAAAAGTTGATATATACCTCAGTTTGTCCGGGTCACGGGTTTCATAGTTTTTTTGTGCTGTTCCCGTTTTACCAGCCATAGAAAAGTTTGGAGAATAAAGTCGATGCCCCGTTCCGTGTTCTTTTTCCACTACATTTTTCAATAAATCTCGTACCTGTTTTGCAGTCTCCTTAGAGCAAATAGCCTCGTTAATAATTTCCTTATCAAACGTATAAATGGTTTTGTTCCATTCCTTAACCTCTTTTATTAGTCTGGGACGCAACAATTGACCATCATTAGCTATAGCATTGTAAAAAGCAAGAGTCTGTAAAGGTGTTAGGGATACTTCATAGCCATGAGACATCCATGCCAGAGAAATCCCAGACCAACCCTTATCTCCTGGATATCTAATTACAGGCTTACCTTCTCCTTTTATTGGCATTCCCAATTCCTGATGAAGCCCCATAGACATCAGGCGATCTACATAAACTGATGGTTCTGCTTTATAACTGTTATGAATCATTTTGGCGAAAGCTGTATTTGAAGAAACTTCAAAAGCCCTTGCCACTGAAATTTTGCCATAACCTCCGTGTTTGGAATCCTTTACTATTCTATCGTATATTCTCCAACGTCCTTTTTTAGTATCAATAATAGTGCTGGTGTCTATTTTTTTATCTTCCAACGCAGCGACCAATGACATTAATTTAAAGGTGGAGCCGGGTTCATGAGATTCGCCTATCGCATAATTTAATCTTTCGTAATATTTGCCATCCTCTGTTCTTCCAAGATTTGAAATTGCCTTTATCTCCCCTGTTTTAGTTTCCATTACAATAACACATCCATGATCGGCTTTATACTTTTCTAATTGTGTTAAGAGCCCATGATGGGCAATATCCTGAATATTGATATCTATGGTCGACACCACATCATAACCATCCTTGGGTTCAACAATATTGTCTAACCCAATAGGTTTCCACTGGCCTTTAGCAATTTTTTGTTTTAGCCTTTTTCCTTCTTTTCCTCTTAAGTAGATACCAAAGGCGCCTTCAAGTCCTACCCTGGTCACATAGCCATTTTCATCAAATCGTTCATACCCAACGCTTCTTTCTGCTATTTTTCCTAAAGGATGTTCCCTAACAGTTTTTTGCTCCATAATAAAACCTCCCCTATTTGGTCCCTTATTAAAGAGTGGGAAAGCTTTAACCTCCATATAGTCAGAATAGTCAAGATTCCTGGCCACCAGGGCGTATCTGTTTTTATTCGCTTTAGCTTTTCTTAAAATTTGTTCATAATAGGCGGAAGGTTTTTCAAATAACTTTGACAGAGCATCACACAAAGGCTGTACTTCTTCTTCAAAATCTGAATTCTTTACTGTGACCGCATCAAATCGTATCGTATACCTGGAGACCGATGTTGCTAACAAACTTCCATCATCTGAATAGAGATTTCCCCTGTTTGGGGCAATTGTAAAAAGCCTTTCCGTACGTTGATGAGCCATCTCCCTGTACTTATCGCCATGAACCATCTGGATACTCACAAGTTTTACGACCACTGCAATCGCAAACAGGAACAGACATGCTGATACTATATAAAGTCTGGTTAATATTTTTTTATCAGTGATGGCCACTTATTATTTATTGGTTTTTACTTTTATTTTTCTTGGTGGTACTTCAGAAGGAAAAAGACCTTCATCCAAAACATTCTCTGTAATGGTTGATTCTAATTTCAATCGTTGTACGTCTGAGCGCATATCTACGAATTCGTTTTTTAATTCTTTGACCTGTTCATTCAGTGCAGCTACCTGATGTACTTTTTTATCCGCACTGTGAGAACTTGCAATCATAATGGTTGCCAAAACGGAGGCAAAAATTATAAAGAGCCAATTTTTTGGTGCATCTCCACTTACCAAGAACTTGCCTTTTAAAATATCGATGATCCCTTTTCTCATGAGTTTTATATTGTTTTGAATTATCCAGATCCACAAATTATATTCGTTCTGCTATTCGTAATCTTGCACTACGTGCTCTGCTATTCTTCGAAATTTCATCGGCAGGGGGAACAATTAATCCGCCTACCTTTTTAAACGGGACATCAATATTTCCGTAAAAGTCCTTTTCCGGTTCACTCGAAAAACTACCTGCTCTAATGAATCTCTTAACCAATCTATCTTCCAATGAATGGTAACTAATTAAACTCAGCCGTCCACCTTTATCCATTATCTCCGGAGTTTGCAATAAAAATTCTTCTATTGCCGCTAATTCCTGATTTACTTCAATGCGTATTGCCTGATATACCTGTGCTAAAATCTTGTTTTCTCTAAACTTTGGCAGATATTCCTTCAATACCATTTTTAGGTCTGCCGTTGTTTTAATAGGTTCATTTACCCTGTGTTCTATAATGGTTTTGGCCATTGCATCTGCACGCCTCAAATCACCATAACGAAACAATACATTTCTAAGATCATCATAGGTATAGAAATTAACCACTTCATAAGCACTCTTCTTATTTCTTGAACTCATCCTCATATCCAGATCAGCATTAAAACGGATAGAAAAACCCCGTTCAGCCTTGTCAAACTGATGAGAAGAAACCCCGAAGTCGGCTAAGATTCCATTTACTTTCCGAATGCCATAGAACTTTAAAAACTGCTTTAAATATCTAAAGTTTTCATTGATCAGGGTAAATCTATCATCTGCTATTGCGTTTTTCAAAGCTTCCTCATCCTGATCAAAAGCAAACAAAGCACCTCCACTACCCAATCTTCTTAAAATCTCTTTGGAATGTCCACCTCCACCAAAAGTCACATCTACATAAATTCCATTTTCCAATATATTGAGCCCATCAACGGACTCCTTTAACAAAACAGGGTTATGATAGTTCGTCTCCATCATCACCCATTACTTCTTCCGCTAATTCCGCAAAATTTTCTGCAGTTTCATCAATTACTTTTTCATAGCTATCCTTATCCCAAATTTCAATAATGTTTATAGCAGAACTCAAAACCACTTCTTTGCTAATTCCAGCAATAGAAACGAGGTTTTTAGGTATAAGCAATCTACCTGTCCCATCTATTTCTAAGGGTTTCACACCTGCCGAAAACCGCCTGATAAAATCATTGTTCTTCTTCTTGAATCTGTTCTTTTTATTCATTTTTTCCATTAACAGATTCCATTCATCCATTGGATACAGTTCCAGACAAGGCTGAAATACGGAGCGTTTTATGACAAAGCCCTTGCTGAGAACAGGGGCCATCTGATTTTTGAGAGTAACGGGTATCATTATCCGCCCTTTAACATCAGCTTTGCAATCATATGTCCCTATGAAACTTATCACTTAAATCGGCTGGTTTTCTAATATAAACTCAAATATATAGAAATTATTACCACAATTTACCACAAATTACCACTTTGTTGAAAAAAAGATTCTGAAAAAGGAGAGAAGTATAGTGCTATGTCAAGCCATTTTAACAGTTGCTGTAAATAGCGGGATGCCTTTATTTTTGAAAAAAATATGATATTGTAAAGGTACCCTCTTTTTTCCAAAAGTATTAGTATTATGAGGAAATGCCTATATTTGCCCACTGAAACCAGAAGCATTATTTAATGGAAGAACACATTAAAAAAGAAGGAAAATATAGGTTTATTGAAGTAGGAGAAGGAACTCCAATGATTATTCTACACGGTCTTATGGGGGGCCTCAGTAATTTTCATGGGGTAACCAATTATTTCCCAAAAAAGGGCTACAAAGTTTTAGTACCTGAATTGCCAATCTACTCTTTGCCATTGTTGAAAACCAATGTAAAAAACTTTGCCAGGTTCCTTGAAAAATTTATAGAATTTAAAGGACTCAAAGATGTTATTTTGTTAGGTAATTCCCTTGGAGGTCATGTAGGTTTATTACACACTAGGATTTATCCTAAAATGGTGAAAGCTCTCGTAATTACAGGAAGTTCAGGGCTTTACGAAAGCGCCATGGGAGATGGCTATCCTAAGCGTGGGGATTATGAATTTATTAAAAAGAAGGCGCAGGATGTCTTTTATGATCCTAAAGTAGCTACCAAAGAAATTGTGGATGAAGTATTTGCTACTGTAAATGACAGAAGGAAATTAGTGAAGACACTGGCCATAGCGAAAAGTGCCATAAGACATAATATGTCTAAAGATTTACCGAAAATGAAGACTCCAACCTGTATAATTTGGGGTGAAAATGATTCCGTAACCCCACCTAATGTCGCACGGGAATTTCATGAATTACTGCCGGATTCAGAGCTTTTCTGGATAAAAGAATGTGGCCATGCCCCGATGATGGAGCATCCCAATGATTTCAATGTTATTCTGGACAAATGGTTACAGAAGCGTAAATTCTAACACACTTATTGTCATGAAAATAAAGTCTGCCGACTTTTTGATGAGCAACTCCAGTGTAGAGAAGTGCCCCAACCAGCCTTTACCCGAATACGCCTTTATAGGAAGATCAAATGTTGGAAAATCTTCACTGATAAATATGCTTACTTCTCGCAAGAGTTTGGCAAAAACATCAGGAAGACCGGGAAAAACGCAACTTATCAATCATTTCAAAATAAATGATCAATGGTTCCTGGTTGATCTTCCCGGATATGGATATGCACGCGTATCTAAGAAGGACAAGAAAACTTTTCAGAAATATATTACTGATTACTTTCTTAAAAGAGAGCAATTAGTAAGTGCCTTTCTATTAATTGATATAAGACACGAAGCCCAAAAAATAGATCTTGAATTCATGCAATGGATGGGTGAGAGCGGCATCCCTTTTTCTATAATATTTACCAAGGCAGACAAGCTGAAACCCAAAGCGATTGAAAGAAATGTTAAGAATTACTTAGATCAACTACTATTAGGCGCATGGGAAGAAGTCCCAAATCATTTTATTACTTCTTCGTCAAATAGCTTGGGTAAGGAAGAAGTTTTAAACTATATCCAAGAAATAAATACAAGGTTTTATGAAGAAAAATAAAGCTATTCGTCCTGAACTTTTATTTCCTTTTCCCTTTTCGTGATTAAGTCAATTAAGGCTTCTGTATTTTCTAATTCATTGAGTTCTTTTTTAGAAATAAATAGCTGTAACTCCTCATTAACCGCTAACAGAACAACCGGAAACTCAAACTTATATCCGAATTTTGAAGCATACTGCTTATTAAATTCATCCTTATGTAGAAATTCCATGCTCAGGTCCTTTTTCTCACGAAATTTCTTCCAGGCTTTTTTCTCATTAATTACACCAAAGGTTAAATCACAGAGATTACATTGGTAAGTGTTCGGACTTAATGCTTTGTGAGCCCCATCCAGAAGGGCATTTCGCAAGCCTGAATTGGCGTTATAAATAAAAATTAGCCTGGTATCTGCGTGCTTATCCATAAATAAATTTATACATTTAAAAAGTACGGAAACCATACTCTACATTGTACTTTTTAGTCAATAAAATACTCAATACTTACATAGTATATCTTTAATCAGTTCTTTTATGTATAAATATGTAAACTGTTATTTGCTTATATCTGGCTGATAAATTTTACTCAACCGAAATCAAACTATTTACCCTCTCCTCTTAAAAATTAAGATACTCCTGTCCAATGACTGGTTACAAAGTCTAATGCGCAAGGCAATTCATCTTATTAAGAAAAAGGCAAGCCATAAATGCTGGCTCAGAAATACTGATGTTATGACAGATAGAGTAACTCAATTTGAGTGATGACCAATTACCATAACAATAGACTACTCCTTCTTTAATTCCAGCTTCTCTGCAAAATAGGCGCAGAAATCCTTCATGGTTGTTGTCATTTTTTCGTCCTGCGTAGCCTTCATAAACGTATCCGACATAGCCAACAGGGTTTGATGAAAGAAAACTTTCATTTCATCTACCGGCATATCTTTAGTCCATAGATCTATTTTTAAGGATTCCTGGTTCTTACCGTCCCACATCGACAATAACATGGCTTTTGCCTCCTCGTTTACAATTCCGCCATCTTCTGCGGACCAGGTAAGCTCTTCCGGAACGCGATTTTCATCCAGGCCTACTTTAATCGTTATTTGAGAAGTATGTAATTTTCCCATGATCTATTTTTTCGGTTTGTAATTTGATTTTTTAAAAATTTCATCAGCTGATAAGCTCAGTAATTGATCAAGTTTAACATCATTGTTATTCATAAACGACCTTACTATTTGCCATCCCATATAGCGGCCCAGCCTACCTGGAGATTCATTATCTAGTTCTTCTAATCTGAATTTTGAAAACGGAGCCGGATTTAAAAACCGGGGAGCCAACATTTTGTCGGTGCTGTAGAGTAATTCCCTTTCAATAAAATAACGCCAAATTTGTTCCTCATTGGCATGGGCCCATTCTAATTCCTCAGACGTATATACTATTTTTTGAGAATCAGTAGCAAGAGGTATCAACTTGTCTTTGAGATATAACTCTTTCCCATAGTATATCATCTGCGCTAAAAAAGTGCGGTCTGCAGGAAAGCTGAGCGTGGTTTTTCCAAAAGCACTTGCAACGTCGCTTATTAAATAGGTTTTGTCAAGTCCCGCAGCTATATATTGTTCTATTCCTCTATAGAACTTATGATCTTTACCGAGATAATTATCCAAACCGATTAGTAAAAGTGTGTCTGCCAAAATTACACGATTCGAATAATCTACGTCAGAAATAACTGTTATTACCTCTGGCGTACGGTAATTTGGAAAATAGTACAGAACATGTTTAAACAAAAGTTCGAGGTCCGCTGTTTCCTTATCAAAATTCGGAAAAGTTCCAATTACTTCACCAAATATTTCATTCTGCAAAGAATCATTCAGTTTTGCAATCCAAACACTATCGGAATACTGCTTTGGAAAAAGGTAAGGGAATTTCTGTTTTAGTTTGGGTATATCTCCGGGTTTTGCCTCCGCAAATTCCCGATCAAAACGCAGTACAGTCAGATTTAAAGGAATCCTCGAAATATCTTCGGATACCCCTATTTCATTTTTACAAGAATGGAGACTAAAAAGAATAACTAAAATCGCAATAAATTTTGTTTTCATATAAAGTAATTACACTTCAGTTTTATTATTAAGGGTATAGGCTTTATTTTTATCGCAGCAAAGTTAGTATTTCCATATAATAATGTACCCTATGCAAACAGAAAAGGTAATAGATCATATTGTAAGTTGGTTAAAGACATATGCCACCGAGGCTAAAATCAAAGGATTTGTTATAGGTATATCAGGTGGGATAGACTCCGCGGTTACTTCAACCTTATGTGCAAAAACTGGATTCGACCTATTATCTATTGAAATGCCAATCCATCAAGGTGCAAATCAGGTAACCCGGGCATCTAATCATATTGAATGGTTACAGCAAAACTTTGACCATGTATCCAGACAAACTGTGAATCTCACTTCGGTATTTGATAATCTTGTAGCATCATTACCGGCGGTTGACAATGAAGAAGACAGGTTTATGTCTTTAGCCAATACCCGTGCGAGACTTCGTATGACAACATTATACTATTTTGCCGCTTTAAACAACTATCTGGTGGCAGGAACAGGTAATAAGGTAGAGGATTTTGGAATTGGTTTCTACACCAAGTATGGGGATGGCGGAGTTGATCTTAGTCCAATTGCAGACCTCCTAAAGACTGAGGTCTATGAAATTGCTAAATATTTGGGCATTAATGAAGAAATTATTGTTGCTCCCCCAACAGATGGCTTGTGGGGTGACTCACGAACGGATGAGGATCAGATAGGGGCTTCATATCCGGAATTGGAATGGGCCATGGAAATGAATAACGCTGGAAAGGAGGCCGATGAATTCAGTGGAAGAGAAAAAGAAGTCTTTCTCATCTTTAAAAGGTACAACTCAATGAATCAACATAAGATGCTCCCTATACCCGTTTGCGAAATTCCCAGCAGCTTAAAATAACATCTTGACTAAGAATCAGTTAATTAAGACGAATAATAGAGTCATTATTCCCAATAATTGAGAAAAAAAGTACACTTTTGTTTAAGAAATTAGATAATTTAACCTTACATTGCATGTCAGTATTTTTCGACGTACGTTAGGTTTAATATCTAGAAAACCAATCAAAATGATAAAAGTTTTAATTGCGGACAATCATCCAATAGTCAGAATGGGAATTAAGAATGTACTAAATTCGGCTTCTGGTTTTGAAGTTATTGGTGATGCTGCCACTACTACTGAACTTTTTACAAAATTAGAGACATTGAATCCGGATGTTGTTATGCTTGAAATGGACATTCCTGAAATTAATGGAATAGCTAGCTTGAGAAAGCTTAAACAGGAATACCCTGACATAAAGGTATTGATCTATAGTGGCCAATCTGAAGATGTATACGCGCTTAGCACCATAAGGGCAGGAGCGTTCGGCTATCTTTCAAAAAATGCAGATTTGGATTACATAATTACTGCCGTTAGAAAAGTAAGTGAGGGTAACATGTTTATCACTAATGAATTGGCTCAGCGACTGGCCTTCGATGAAGGAACTCAAAAGCCCCGCAGGTTTTTCAGAAAGTTGTCTACCCGAGAAGTTGAGGTTCTTAAGCTGCTGGCCAGTGGAAAGAGAAACAAAGACGTTGCCCTGGGCTTAAATCTAAATGAAAAAACAGTTAGTACGTATAAAGCCCGTTTAATGAAAAAATTAAATGTTGATAATCTTGTGGATTTGCTTCAACAAGCAAAGGCTTTAGAGTTGTACTAAGTTCAGATTCGTAAAAAATTGTAACCCTGACCAAAGTGTCGGGGTTTTTTATACCCCTGAGGCGCAACTAAAAATGCTGTCCGGGTAAATGTTCTATGAGAGTACCCTATTTAACTTCTTATTTAAGAGTTTGTTTAACTGAAGATAATTCATAATCTCTTCCAGGGTTTCCTTGTGATCACCGTTCAAATCTTCTGTGTTTTCCTGAAGGGATGTAATCCGTTTTTTTATTAGAAAGCATCTTAGAGTTAAAATTGTTTCGCTTACTAATTGGGAAATACTTTTTTCTTTGTTTTTTGGATAGATGTCCTTTCGCTCCCAGTGATGCAACTCATATTTTTCTTCTTCCATTAATATCGAAGAAATTTGGGTTACCATTTCCTGATCGAGTTCAGTCATAAATTTAGTCATAGAAAAGTCTTCTTTCTCATTAAGCCCTTCTATTAATTTGTAATAGATATTTCTGAACTTGTCATGTGTGAGTTCTATTTCATCTTCCTGAAGGTCCAGGTATACCTTTTCATAAACTTTTGCTTCCATATTTTCCGGTTCCAGAACGAGTTCACCCTCTTCATTTTCTTTTAAAATAAGGTCCTCAAATTCCTGAAGCTCATTCCCATAAAGCAGAAGCATTTCTATTATTTTCCGTTCTAACTCATATTGAACATCCAATTTTTCCTCTTTCTGGCTATGCTTAATGACCTCGAACGCTTTTTGCTCCTGTCTTACAGTTGCGGCAGCATTTGTGCGTTCTTTCCTTCCAATTTGCGCCAGAGTATTAAATAGAACATCTTCCGAAATATTCATTATATGTGCGCACTCCTGAATATAAATTTCACGTTTTATCCTATCTGGGATTTTAGAGATACTGTTAACTATTTCGCGAATAGTATCGGCCTTTTTTATTGGATCATTTGCCGCATCTTTGGCCAGTAAGGAAGTTTTAAATTGTATGAAATCCTTAGCATTCTCCTGTAGATAAAGTATGATCTCCTCAACTTCATTCTTTTTTGCAAAACTATCAGGATCTTCTCCCTCAGGAAAGGTGCAGACTTTCACATTCATTCCTTGCTCAAGAATAAGATCAATCCCCCTAAGGGAAGCGCGTAAACCTGCCTCATCGCCGTCAAATAAAACTGTAATATTTTTAGTAAGCCTGTTTATTAATCGTATTTGCTCTGGTGTAAGAGCCGTACCACTAGAGGAAACCACATTATGTATTCCCCTTTGATACAGTTGAATAACATCCGTATAGCCTTCCACTAAATAGCAGTTATCTTCTTTAGCAATCGCTTGTTTAGCAAAATATATACCGTATAGCACCTTACTCTTATGGTATATTTCGCTTTCCGGGGAATTCAGATATTTAGCGGCTTTTTTTTCATTTGAAAGTATCCTTCCCCCAAATCCCAGAACTCGGCCGCTCATGGAATGGATAGGAAACATTACTCTTCCCTTAAATCTGTCAAATTTTTTGGAGACTCCGGCCTGGTTAGCATCTTCTTTTACAATTGTCAGCCCGGTCTTTTGCAAAAATTGTAGTTGATATCCTTCTTCAAGAGCGGAATTGGTAAAAGCGTCCCACTGGTCCAGGCTATATCCCAGTCCAAACTTTTTAATGATGTCATCTGTAAAACCCCTTTCTCTGAAATAACTAAGCCCTATAGCCTTCCCCATTTCCTTCTCCCAAAGCGTCTTCTCTAAATATTGCTGAGCATATTCAGAAACCAGATACATACTTTCACGTTCATCGGCCTGTTCCTTTTGTTCATCTGTACGTTCTGTTTCTTCAATTTCAATATTGTATTTCCTTGCCAGATATTTAATGGCTTCAGGATACGTAAAATGCTCGTGTTCCATTAAGAAAGCCACAACATTTCCACCCTTACCACTACTAAAGTCCTTCCAGATTTGTTTTACGGGTGATACCATAAAACTTGGGGTGCGTTCATCCGTAAAAGGGCTTAATCCTTTAAAATTGGAACCAGATTTTTTTAATTGTACAAAATCCCCAATTACCTCTTCAAGGCGGGCAGTTTCATAAACTTGATCTATGGTGAATTTTGAAATCAATGTGACTGAATTTATGCGATGTAAAAATAAGAAAATAGAATGCTTTAAAATACAGTATTTTTAGTATACAATCTGATAGTGAACGATTATTTTACTCAGTCAAACTAATTTAAGTTTATTATGATCTTATTTTTTGGAATTCGGCCAGGAAAGACAACAACAATAAACATGAGACATATAAAATGTTCTCATTGCAATCAGCCTGATACGCTTTCGGGTGAAAGCACACCGAATTTTTTTCATGTATTCTGGATACCGCTTTTTCGCGTGTCAACAACTCAGGTAATACATTGCAATTATTGTAAAAAAGGGTATTACAAGGAGGAATTTACAAAAGAAATGCAAGCTGCATTTGAAAATTAATTCATAGTTACCCCAAATGAAACCTGTCACATGATAATTTCAATTAAGATGAAATCCAAATGCGACAGTATTCCGGGTTTTAAATTTTTAAATATCAAATCGTAGTCCCATTGAAATATTCCTTTGTTCAAGGGATGGGCTTTTGAAAATAGGATTTAGGTCGTACTTGACATAAAGCAGAAAACAATCCACTCCCATGTAGGCACTTAGTCCATAGATGAAAGGATTACTGTTTAAACCGCCTTTTATTTTTAGCTTTTGCTTCGATCCGTTTTCATTGTATTTAAGTTTTTGGCGAGTCCCCATATTAAAACCTCCGTATCCTCCTAAACCTA
This sequence comes from uncultured Eudoraea sp., assembly GCA_965363995.1. Taxonomy (GTDB): domain Bacteria; phylum Bacteroidota; class Bacteroidia; order Flavobacteriales; family Flavobacteriaceae; genus Eudoraea. The sequence goes on along the minus strand of CBDTVZ010000010.1, from coordinate 9,102 downwards.
TTCTAAATTGATGTCTTAAGGAATATCTTACGTGGTTACCGGAAATCCTTGTTCTGGAGGGACCAAATTCAAAATGAATAGGAAATACCAGGTTGTCCAATTTTAATTTAGACTTGCTGAGATTAAACGGAAACTCCTCCTGTACTGTTTCTCCCTGGTCATTAACAACATAATAGAGGTTGTCTTTCGATTTTAATCCATTGAATTGAAAAGAAAATCCATAATGAAACCTCACAGCATTAGATTTATTAAAAACCCTTGTTCTCCATGCCCAACCCATTTCAAAAAATCTGCTTCCGCCAACCTTATAGGGGGTATCATTAAGCGACTGGCCTTCGATTATTGCATTGTTTAAACCAAAGGCAACAATAAAGTCTGAATATGTTCGACGGCCATATTTTGACCAACCATACTTATTATCTGTTATTTCCCATTCATCGCCGTCGATTCTTATGGTAACACCATCGTCGTCATCCCAGGAATTATCATCCTCTTCATAATCCAACACTTCACCTTTATTACGCTCCAGTAATGCAATTTCGTTATCTATAATTGCCATTCTGTTTTCAATATTTAAGGCTCGTTTCTTGGCGGCTTCGTCTTTAAGCTTATTTGCTTCCTCGTAACTAATTTCAGCTTTTTCCAAACGTCTATTAATAGACTCAACCTCTTCCTTTAAGGCTTCTTTTTCCTCGAATGTAATCTTTTCTTTCTGTTCTTGAAGTGCTTCAATCTTGTCTTTATAATTGTCTTGTGCCACCATTGTATTGGCAATAAAACACATTATAACTACTGCGAAATAGGTGCTGATTGTTTTCATTTTGATTTTTGATTAATGACTGATGAATAAACTACTTCCTCAATATCAATTGAAGAAATTATATATAAATGTGTGCTAAAAATTAATTATTACTATCTGCAACGGCAGTTCTCACTTTGTTATAACCGGACTTAAGTTTCTCAAAAATCTGATCCCGGAATGACTGATCCAACTCTTCTTCCACTTGCGAAAGCAAAGCTGATGGGTTAACTGTATTATCAGAATTTAGAAGCTTTTGCGTCAAAATTTCCTTTTGTGCCTGTCTTAGGAGGGAATCTACTTCTAAATCTGTTAGCTCTTTGTTGTTTACTTCAAGTACATTCACTCTGGCCAACACCTCCGCTATTTTAGTATCAATTAGCTCATTTGAATCTTCCGCTGTTTTATTTTGGAGCTCCTCAGTATTTGCCAGTTTAGCATCTTCCGATATAACCAATTCTCTTTTTAATTCCTTTTTTGACCCTGCTACTGATTTTTTTTCGTCCGCTTCATAGGGATCCTCAACTGCGGCTATTACACTTTCTTCCTCAGGAACAGCTGCCTTTAAAAGTTCTTCTTTTTCTTTGTTAACAAAAGGAGTTGATGGTTTACCAACAACTTGCTCCTCTTGATTTAAAGTCAAATCATCAGTTGTAAAGTAGAGTACAGATAGTATCAATATTCCAATAAAACCTGCTGCAATTCCATACCTGAAATATTCGGTTCTCTTTGGCTTATAATCATTCTTGATCTGTCCTTTAATTTTATGCCAAGCTGCCTTTGAAGGTTTAATTTCACTTCCCTTTAAGGTTTCCTTGATATGATTTTCAAATTTAGTGGGTTCCATAACCGAGTATACTTTGTTCTTTTAATTTATCCTGCAACAATCTCCTGGCCTTAAACAACTGGGATTTTGACGTACTTTCTGAAATATCCAACATTTCTGCTATTTCTGAATGCTTATAGCCTTCTATCGCATTTAGCACAAAAACCATTTTATAACCTTCAGGTAAATTGTCAATTAACCGCTGAATATATTCAATATCCATTGAAGAAGAGATGGCAATTTGATTTGGGGTATTGTACTCATAAACCTCATCATCAAAGACTACAAATTGTTTTTTCCTGAGATAAGAGATGGATTCTCTGACCATTATTTTTCTGATCCAACCTTCAAAGCTTCCTTCATGCCTAAAAGAATTCAAACTTTTAAATACTTTCACAAAACCAATGATCATTACATCTTCTGCATAATGCAGGTCCTTAATGTACTGCCTGCATACTCCCAGCATCTTAGGTGCAAACTTCTCATAAATAGCCCGTTGTGCATTAGGATGACCGGCAATTGCTCTCCTGATAAGCACTTTTTCATTATTGTAAAAAGAAATAATTTTCAAGCGTTTCATTTTAGTCTTCTATAGATAAAGACGTTGTGGAAATCAAAAACGTTGCCCGAAATCTGAAATTTTTTAGAATTAATTTATAACTCTTTGTGGATGTGATGGTTAGTTATTATTTTTTTCTATCTACCACATAACTCACCATAAGCCCAAGAGCATCTTTATACTCAGAATCCGGGTAGGTATTTAAAAGTTCCAAGGCCTTATTTTTAAACTCATTCATTTTAGTTTCTGCGTAAGAAAGACCTCCCTTTTCTTTTACAAAGGCAATTACTTCTTTAACACGCGACTTATCCCTGTTATAATTTTTTACTGAATTAATAAGCCATTTTTTCTCTTTGGGGGTACTGTTATTGAGTACATATATTAAAGGCAGGGTCATTTTTTGCTCCTTAATATCTATTCCCGTGGGCTTACCAATTTTCTCAGCTCCATAATCAAAAAGATCATCCTTTATCTGAAATGCCATCCCACAAAGCTCTCCAAACTTTCGAAAGGTTTCAACATCTGTGCTATCGGGCTTTACGGAACATGCTCCCAGGCTACAACATGCCGCAATAAGGGTTGCCGTTTTTTGTCTGATTATTTCGTAATATACATCCTCAGTAATATCTAATCTTCTAGCTTTATCTATCTGAAGTAATTCCCCCTCACTTATTTCACGTATGGCTATTGAAATTATTTTAAGTAAATCAAAATCTTCATACTCTACCGAAAGCAGCATGCCTTTTGAAAGCAGATAGTCTCCAACTAAGACAGCAATTTTATTTTTCCACAGTGCATTTATGGAGAAGAAACCCCTGCGTTTGTAACTATCATCAACTACATCATCATGCACCAAAGAAGCCGTGTGTATTAATTCTATAACCGATGCCCCACGATATGTCCTTTCATTAACTTCTCCATTATTAACAAGCTTTGCGGTAAGAAATACAAACATTGGCCGCATTTGCTTTCCTTTCCGGTTTACTATATAATAGGTAATTCTGTTAAGAAGAGCCACTTTGGTGGACATGGAATCGCGGAACTTTTTTTCAAAGAGTTCCATTTCTTCATTGATCGGTTCCGTTATTTGTGCAACAATTTTCAATAGAATTGATTTTATTGATGATGAACGATAAATTTAGGGAAAATAACAAGGGGAACGAAGTGAGAATAAAGAAATCAGAAGTTCAATCTGATCCTTAGTTCTTCTTAGTTTTATTATGCCTGTAATGATGCCAAAGTGAAATAATAAATTGCGATTCTAATTATAAAGATTTATTAGCCAATTGTCCGCAAGCCGCATCAATATCTTTACCTCTTGACCGGCGAACTGTGACTACTATACCATTTTGTTCCAGAGCCTCCACATATTTATTAATAGCAGCATTAGATGCCTGTTTAAAATCGGCGGAATCATCTATAGGATTGTACTCTATCAGATTTACCTTTGAAGGTGCAAATCTGCAAAACGCTATTAAAGCCGTTATATCCTTATCCTTATCATTAATGCCTTCCCATACTACATATTCGTATGTAATCCTACTTTTTGTTTTTGAATACCAATAGATCAAAGAATCTCGCAGATCCTTTAGGTTAAAGGTCGCATTGAAGGGCATAATAGACGTACGTACTTCCTCTATTGCCGAATGAAGAGAAACGGCAAGTTTAAATTTGACTTCCTCATCGGCAAGTTTCCTGATCATTTTTGGAACCCCCGAGGTAGAAACTGTAATCCTTTTTGGAGACATCCCAAGGCCTTCAGGAGATGTTATCTTGTCTATTGCCTTCAAAACATTATTATAATTCATGAGCGGTTCGCCCATTCCCATAAAGACGATATTACTTAAAGGTCTATTAAAATAGAGCTCGCTTTCATTATTGATTACAACGACCTGATCATAAATCTCGTCCGGATTAAGGTTGCGCATCTTTTTTAATCTTGCCGTGGCGCAAAATTTGCAATCCAAACTACAGCCCACTTGACTGGACACACAAGCTGTGGTTCTTTCTTTGGTTGGGATAAGAACTGATTCTACCACCAACCCGTCGTGCAATCGAACGGCATTTTTTATTGTCCCATCAGAACTTTTCTGCAATTGATCTACTTTTATGTGATTAATTACAAAATAATCTTCCAGTTTTTTACGTGTTTCTTTGGAGAGATTAGTCATTGTATCGAATGAATGAACAGATTTCTGCCACAACCATTCATACACCTGATTTCCGCGGAATGGCTTCTCCCCATGACTTTCAAAAAACTCACGAAGTTGCTCCTTGGTAAGGGCCCGAATATCTTTCTTCTTTGAAACCATTGCTTAAGTAAAAAAAATCCTGCCATACCGATCGGAAAACAGGTAATGGCAGGATTCTTTATTTAAATAATACATACTTTATATAATGAGCATGGCGTCACCATATGAGTAAAATCTATATCCTTCGATTATTGCTTCTTTGTAGGCCCTTTTCATAAGATCATGACCCAAAAATGCGGAAACCATCATTAAAAGGGTAGATTTTGGCAGATGAAAATTAGTTACCATGGCATTAGCAATACTGAATTCATAAGGTGGAAATACAAATTTATTGGTCCAGCCATCATACGTATTCAGTGTGTGAGCTGATGAAACAGCACTTTCCAGGCCTCTCATAGCCGTTGTTCCAACAGCACAAATTCTTTTCTTCTTAATTTGAGCTGAATTTACAATATCTGTGGCTTTCTCATCAATCACCAATTCTTCACTATCCATTTTATGTTTGGAAAGGTCTTCTACTTCTACCGGGTTAAAAGTACCCAGACCAACATGTAGTGTGAGCTCGGCAAATTGAATACCTTTAATTTCGAGTCGTTTTAATAAGTGTTTGGAAAAATGTAATCCGGCAGTAGGTGCCGCAACAGCACCTTCATGTTTTGCATATATCGTTTGATACCGGGACTCATCTTCAGGCTCCACTTCTCTTTTAATATACTTTGGCAGAGGTGTCTGTCCGAGTTCCCGCAATTTCCTTCTGAAATCGGTATAAGACCCATCATAAAGAAAGCGAAGTGTCCTTCCCCTTGAAGTAGTATTGTCAATAACTTCTGCCACCAAATTCTCATCATCTCCAAAGTAAAGTTTATTGCCAATTCTGATCTTTCTGGCAGGATCCACCAAAACATCCCATAACCTTTGTTCTTCATTCAGCTCACGAAGTAAAAACACTTCAATCCTGGCCCCAGTTTTTTCCTTATTACCATATAACCTGGCTGGAAATACTTTGGTATTATTAATAACCATTACATCTCCTTCATCAAAATAATTAATAAGATCCTTGAACATTTTATGTTCAATTTTACCGGTATCTTTATGAACAACCATTAATTTGGATTCGTCTCTGTGCTCCGCCGGATATTCTGCCATCAGGTCATCTGGCAATTCAAAACTAAAGTGTGATAATTTCATATGTGAATTTTAGTTCGCCTTTTTGGCGGCTGCAAATATACAATCCTGAAGTAGGGCTTGTCAAGTAAAAGTGGTATTAAATAACTTTATAGGTCTTTAATCTTAAATCCCAGTTGTTCCAGATCTTTCCAAAAATCCGGGTACGATTTGGAAACTACCTCAGCATTGTTAATGACAATTGCGGTTTTTAAAGCGAGCGGGGCAAATGCCATGGCCATTCTGTGATCGCTATAAGTATCAATTGCCACCTCTGAATTTATTTTATTTGAAGATTCCAAAGTGAGGGTCTTATTGGTAACTGAAACCTTAGCCCCGAGTTTGGAAAGTTCATTTTTTAATGCCAGTAGCCTATCCGTCTCCTTTATTTTTAAGGTATGCAAACCGGTAAGATGACATCCAATTCCTAATCCAAAACATGTAACAGCCACAGTCTGTGCTAAATCAGGAGCATTTGCAAGGTCGTATTCAATATCAGCTATTTGACTGGTTTTAGTTTTAACCAGACTAATGCTATCCTCTTTAAAAATGGTTTTAACACCAAAATCTTTATATAGTTCCTTAAGAACGCTATCGCCCTGCAAACTTTCTTTTCTATAGGACGACAGACTAATTTCCGTCCCTTCTTCACAGAGAGCGGTAATACTGTAAAAATATGAAGCCGAACTCCAATCAGATTCCACTGTTATGGAACTTTCACTTACAAGTTTTTTTGGTAGTACACTTACCGTATTCCCTTCAAAAGAGCTTGCTATCCCTATTTGTTCTAACAAGCCCAACGTCATTTTAATATAAGGAACAGATGTAATATTCCCTACCAGTTCCAATGCCAGCCCATGCTCCAAACTTGGAGCAATAAGCAATAAAGCAGAGATGTACTGACTACTAATATCCGCGGGAAGGCTCACCTTATGTTTATTGAGGGTTTTTCCTTTTATCAACAATGGTGGATAGTCCTCATTTTTCAAATAATCGATATCAGCACCTAAATTTTTCAATGCATCAACCAATATTTTTATAGGTCGTTCCTGCATTCTTTGTGAACCTGTAAGAGTAACATTTACTCCTTCCTGAGAAGCAAAAAAGGCTGTTAAAAAACGCATAGCTGTGCCTGCGTGATGTATATCTACTCTTCCTTCTTTAACCTGAATGCCTTTCTGCATTACGGCAGCATCATCAGAATTGGATAGATTTTTAATTGTAATACCAGGATAGAGCGCATTTAGCAATAAAAGTCTGTTAGATTCACTCTTGGAACCTGTGATCTTGATATATGAGTTCAGGAGATTACTGGACGGGCCTGAGAGGTGTAATTTCAAATTGGTGTTGTTTTAAACCGAAGCCAAAGATACCATTATTTCAGTTTTTTATTGTTTTGGTGCCTGTCATGATCCCGTTTTGCCTTTATATCCAATTTGCGATCAAAAGCTTGCTGCAGGTCAATACCGGTCTGGTTTGCCAGACATAAAACAACGAAAAGAACATCGGCTAATTCTTCTCCCAGATCCTTTTCTTTATCGGATTCCTTCTCACTTTGTTCCCCATACCGCCTGGCAATAATACGAGCCACTTCCCCAACCTCCTCTGTGAGCTGGGCCATGTTTGTCAGTTCATTAAAATAGCGGACGCCATGATCTTTTATCCAATTGTCAACAGCTAATTGTGCATTTTCAATTTTCATATGTCTTTATTTTTAGTGTCAATTATTATAGTAACCGGACCATCATTTACCAAGGCCACTTTCATATCAGCTCCAAAAACCCCAGTACCAATCTTTTTCCCCAAATCTTTTTTCATCTGATGTACGAAAGCTTCATAAAGGGGTATGGCTATGTTGGGTTTTGCTGCCCTGATGTACGAAGGTCTGTTCCCTTTTTTAGTTGCTGCATGCAGGGTAAACTGACTTACCACAATAGCATCTCCATTGGTTTCCAATAACGACTGGTTCATCACGCCATGCGCGTCATTAAATATTCTCAAGTTTACTATTTTATTTGAGAGCCATGCAATATCTTCCTGGGAATCAGAATCCTCAATTCCCAACAATACCAAAAAACCCCATCCAATTTGAGAAATTGTTTTGTTATTTACAACAACACTTGCAGAGGATACTCTTTGTATTACTGCCCTCATAATTCTTCGTAATTGTCCATTCTATAGGTGTCTTTATCCCCGGTAACAATCTGAACATAACTCCTATACCTGCTCCATGACACCTCATCTTTATCCAATGCGGCTTTAACCGCACATTTTGGTTCGTCTAAGTGCAGACAGTTATTAAACTTACAATTGCTCTTCAGTCTAAAAAATTCCGGAAAATAATCTCCTATCTCATATTTGTCCATATCCACCATACCAAAACCTTTAATCCCCGGAGTATCGATAATCCTGGCACCGAAGTTCAAATCATACATTTCTGCAAAAGTCGTAGTATGTTGTCCCTGAAAGTGTTGATCAGAAATTTCGGTAGTCTTTAAATTTAACTCAGGTGCTATGAAATTAATAAGTGTGGATTTTCCCACTCCTGAATGCCCGGCAAACATACTCGTATGTTCCTTCATCAAGTCTTTTACCTTATCAACATTCTTTCCTGTTTTTGCAGAAATCCCAATACATGTATAGCCAATTTTTCGATACAAAGCAGCCAAATACTTTACTTCTGCCAATTCATTCTCATCGTACATGTCTATTTTATTGAAAAGGAGTACTGTCTTTATATCATAGGCTTCGGAGGTTGCCAGGAATCGATCAATAAAAATACTATACGTTTTTGGATTCTTAAACGTAACCAATAAAAAAACCTGATCGATATTCGCCGCAATAATATGTGTTTGTTTCGAAAGTTTAACTGATTTTCGAATTATATAATTCTTGCGATCTTCAATTTTAGAGATAACGCCTATAGTCTCATCGCCAATCTTCTCAACTTCAAATACAACTAGGTCGCCTACAGCAATTGGATTGGTGCTTTTAATTCCCTTAATTCGGAACTTACCTTTAATACGGCATTCATAAAAATCTCCAGCGTCAGTTTTTACTGTATACCAACTACCGGTAGACTTATAAACAATTCCAAGCATAAATGTTTGTGTTTCAATACAAAGAAACGATAATACTTTAATTTGGGGCGGTATATTTTACCAGGAAGGACCAAAAAACCAGTAATCTACACAACGTTTTATGAAAAAAAATTAATACAATAAAAAAACCCGGCAAAATACCGGGTTATTTAATTATTAGCTTAATCCTTTAGTCTTTAAAAATTATTCTACCCCCGGCCAGAGTTTTTTTATTTACATCTTTTGGATTTCCATAAACATATACATCTCCTCCTGCTTTTACGCTGATATCCAATTTTTGTGAAGCGTACAGTTCTGCCGATCCACCCGCTGAAATATTTACACTTGCTACTTCTGTTAACAATTCCCTGCCTTCAAATACTCCACCGGTATTTATAACAATTATTTGATTTTTTGCCAAT
>CBDTVZ010000009.1:0-33167 GCA_965363995.1 uncultured Eudoraea sp. | reverse complement strand
ACGATATAATTTCACCTCTGAGATATGAGCGAATTGGAATTCAGGTAGTATCAGAATTAGCCTCGGAAAAATTTCTGCTCACACATCATCCGGAAGAGCGACAAGGATATTTTAATTTTGCAGGACATATTCATCCGGCAATTAAACTTAGAGGCAGAGGAAAACAATCTCTTCGCCTTCCATGTTTCTTCAAGACACAAGATCAATTAATCCTTCCGGCATTTGGTAATTTTACAGGATCTTATACCATGAGGAAAGCTCAGAAGGACGAGGTTTTTGCCATTGCGGATGACATAATTATAAAAATTTAAGCCAAATCTTGGTCTGCCAAGCTTTCAGGATTTATATTTGCACAAATTTAAACGGTTGACCAAATCTTCATTGCAGCAACTGTATGCACAGTCTCCTCAACTCAGGAAACTGCAGGATTTTATTGTCCAAAACCAGCCTAACATTAGTTTAAATGGCCTTAGCGGATCCTCTTTTTCCTTTCTAACCTCAGCAATCTTTAATAAAACAGATCGCCCTTTTCTCCTGGTTTTGAATGATAAAGAAGAAGCGGCATATATACTTAACGATCTGGAGCAACTCATAGGTGAAAAGGACGTGCTCTTCTATCCGGGAAGCTACCGAAGACCTTACCAAATTGAAGAAACCGATAATGCTAATGTATTGCTGAGGGCAGAAGTATTGAACCGCATAAATTCCCGAAAAAAACCTGCGGTTATCATTACCTACCCAGATGCACTTTTTGAAAAGGTGGTCACTAGAAAAGAACTAACTAAAAACACCCTTAAAATAAATAAGTCTGATTCGCTTTCATTGGATTTTCTAAATGAGGTGCTTTTTGAATATCACTTCAAACGTGTCGATTTTGTCACTGAACCTGGTGAATTCTCAGTACGTGGGGGCATTCTGGATGTCTTTTCCTTTTCACATGATGAACCTTATAGAATAGAATTTTTTGGTGATGAAGTAGAGAGTATCCGGACTTTTGATGTAGAAACCCAACTTTCTACCGACAAGGTTAACAGGATTAGAATAATTCCCAACGTAGAAAATAAACACCTCAATGAAAGCCGTGAAAGTTTCCTGAAATACATTAGTCCGGACACCGTCATATTCCTAAAAAACCCGGAAATAACTTATAACAGGGTTGATTTGTTTTTTGAAAAAGCGCAAAAGGCATTTGGAGAACTCAATTCTGAACTAAAACAATCGAAACCTGAAGAATTATTTACCAATTCCAACTTGCTTAAAGAGCAATTAACAAATTTTACCCTCTCTACTTTAGGTGGTTTTGATAATGTGCCAAATTCTGAGAGTATAGATTTTAACACTACACCTCAGCCTTCCTTCAACAAGAAATTTGATTTACTTATCACTAATCTCAATGAGAATAACCTCCAGGGTTATGAAAATTATATTTTCTGTTCCTCGGAAGTACAAACCAAAAGGTTCCATGACATTTTTGATGAAGTAGATGAAAATGTGCACTATAAAACTAAAGTCTTTCCATTATATCAAGGTTTTATAGACCATGACCTTAAGGTTGCATGTTATACAGACCATCAGATTTTTGAGCGCTATCACAAATTTCATTTGCGAAACGGTTATGCCAAAAAACAGGCCATTACCCTAAAAGACCTCAACAAATTGGAAATAGGCGACTATGTTACCCATATAGACCATGGGATAGGCAAATTTGGAGGGCTTCAAAAAATTGACGTAGAAGGCAAAAAACAGGAGGCTATTAAATTAATGTATGGTGAGCGCGACATCCTTTATGTAAGTATTCATTCATTACACAAGATCTCCAAATACAATGGAAAGGATGGAGCGGTCCCTAAAATTTACAAATTAGGATCTGCAGCCTGGAAAAAACTTAAACAAAAGACAAAATCCAGAGTAAAGAAAATAGCCTTTGATCTTATTAAAGTCTATGCCAAAAGAAGACTGGACAAAGGATTTCAATACGCACCAGACAGCTACTTGCAACTGGAACTGGAAGCCTCTTTTATTTATGAGGACACCCCGGATCAAGGAACTGCTACAGCAGATATCAAAAAAGACATGGAAAGTGAAAGGCCTATGGATAGGCTGGTTTGCGGCGATGTTGGGTTTGGAAAAACTGAAGTTGCAATAAGGGCGGCATTCAAGGCGGCAGAAAACGGAAAACAGGTGGCGGTCTTGGTACCTACCACTATCCTTGCCTTTCAACACCAAAGAACATTCTCCAAAAGATTGAAAGAAATGCCAGTTAAAGTAGATTATCTTAACCGTTTTAGAACTGCAAAAGAGAAGCGCATAATTCTTGATGAATTACAATCAGGTAAAATAGATATCATTATAGGTACACATCAATTGGCTAGTAAAAATGTTCAGTTTAAAGACCTGGGATTGCTTATCGTTGACGAAGAACAAAAATTCGGAGTAGCAGTAAAAGACAAATTAAAATCAATAAAAGAAAATGTAGACGTTCTTACACTTACGGCTACTCCCATTCCAAGAACGCTGCAATTTAGTTTAATGGCGGCGAGGGATTTATCTGTTATAAACACACCTCCACCAAACAGGTATCCCATTGAAAGTCATGTGACACAATTTAGTGAAGAAATAATACGTGATGCCATATCCTATGAAATTCAAAGAGGTGGGCAAATATTTTTTATTCACAACAGAATAGAAAATATTAAGGAGGTTGCCGGATTGATACAGCGGTTGGTGCCTGATGCAAAAGTAGGTATAGGCCACGGCCAAATGGAGGGCAGGAAATTGGAAACTTTGATGCTGGCTTTTATGAATGGGGAGTTTGATGTTTTGGTCTCTACCACCATTGTAGAAAGTGGTTTGGATGTGACAAATGCAAATACCATCTTTATTAATAATGCAAATAACTTTGGATTAAGTGATCTGCATCAGATGAGGGGACGTGTTGGCCGAAGTAATAAGAAGGCCTTTTGTTATTTTATTACACCCCCCTATGAGGTAATGACAGCAGATGCCAGGAAACGAATTGAGGCCTTGGAACAGTACACCGCCTTGGGAAGTGGTTTTAACATAGCAATGAAAGACCTTGAAATTCGAGGTGCAGGAGATCTGTTGGGAGGTGAACAAAGTGGGTTTATAAACGAAATTGGCTTTGAAACCTATCAGAAAATATTGTCCGAAGCTATTGATGAATTAAAAGAAAATGAATTCAAGGACCTTTATGAAGAAACTGAAGGAAAGGAAAAAATATTTGTGAAAGATACACAGCTAGATTCAGATTTTGAATTGCTCTTCCCCGATGATTATATTAACAACACCACAGAACGATTAAATCTTTATACCGAATTAAACACGCTTAAAACTGAAGAGGAACTTCAAAAATTCGAGTCTCAACTTATTGACAGATTTGGTGCGTATCCAACACAGGTAGAGGATTTGCTAAACTCAGTACGAATCAAGTGGATTGCCACAGGGATTGGATTAGAAAAAGTAGTTTTAAAAAAAGGAAAACTATTGGGCTACTTTATTTCAGATCAGCAGTCTGCCTTTTTCCAAAGTCCGGATTTTTCAAATGTTCTTTCCTATGCCCAACGGCATAATGAAACCTGCAAGCTTAAAGAAAAACAGACCCGTAACGGGCTTAGGCTACTTTTAATTTTCGATCATATTAAATCTGTAAATAAAGCTCTGGAAGTACTTCAACCATTGTCAAAAAAACAGCAGAAGGCTGTTATTTAATGTAACACTATTATTCACTTCCAGGACGTTTAGATTCATTCCATTTATCTGAATCATCTACCAGGTAATTTAATATCTGTTTTACAAAGATTTTAAATCCTTTATTGTTTTGAAAGCAATATCTACCTGTTCATCATTTACAATTATAGTGAATTCATTGGTTGTAGAAATAACTTCGTATAGTACAATCCCCTCCCACGCCAATCGCTGAAAAATGAAATAGTAAATCCCCGGAACTGAAACATTCTCTGCCGGCAGTTTTACAGTAATGGAAGCCAGGTTTTCCGCTTTTTGTGTACACTTTTCTTCCTTAAATAACTTTTCTATGATACTATCCAAACTATTGCTTACAACTATATTAAGCTCATTAACCCCTCTTGAAGAGGTGTAAAAGACATCTTTATTTTTATTCACCTCTTCCAGGAGTTCAGTTTGGTTATCTAAAATGGAATCAGATACCAGAAAAGTAAAATCTGTTAGTGATGAGCGTACTGTGATTTCCCCAATATTTTTAAGAACTTTTATTATTTTGTGGGTCGCTCTGAATTCAAGATCATCAGACAAACGCTTAAGCGCCATAACTATAGCCCCATTGCGGATATCTTTCCCCAATTCTTCCTGAATTTCTGGTTTTATAAGACGTGACAGAGAAGTGAGATTAATGATTCCCTGTGCAAGAGCACTTTGTAAAAATGGTTTCTTTTTGATGTAATGTTCTACAACAGACGAGATTGTTTTCATATTTTAAGTGTTGCTCCAAATATAACATACTGTTATAAATAAAACTATTTTTTAAAAATGATAGAAGGCGTCTTCCAGATGCTCGAGAAGGAATTTGTCCTTTTTTTTAAGGATAGTAATGATATCAAACCTTACCTCCCTATCAAATTTATTTGTATTTATATAATAATCCGCGGCCGTTACCAGCAAGCTTATTTTCTTTTTGCTCACCGTTTCAGCAATGTTTTCAAAATATGTGGAGCTTCTCGACTTCACTTCAATTATAGCAATTGTATTACCCTTTTGCGCAATAATGTCAATTTCAGCTTTTAAATAGCGGTAATTACGACACATAATAAGGTATCCTTTTCCCACTAAATAAGCTGTGGCTAATTCTTCACCTTCCTTCCCAAACTCATTATGCGCACCCATAAATTCTCCAATTTCTTAAAAAATAAAGCAGTTTGTCGAAAATATCGGCAAATCGGTCCTAATTTCAACCAGAAGATTGTAATTTCCATGCAGAATAACGAAAATACTTGGATGATAATAATATCCATAAAGTTTAAGCGTTAAGAATTTGCCCCTAAACACATGAACGTTCTTAAAGCCTAAAAAACTATGGAATACTTCGTTAATTGTAATACCTCTACATTAGCGCCTTATACAACACCCTTGGATAAATATAGGGCGGCGCATTTGTACAGAAGACTGGGTTTTAGTGCCTCAGTACAGACTATCAACCAGGCGGTTGGCCAAACAGCCGGCACCTTGGTGAATAGCTTAATCAATGAAGCGGTCAATATGGCCCCCACTCCTGCTCCTGCTTGGGCAGATTGGAACAACAGCAACTATCCGGCCGACGACGATGCGGCGGGACAAGTTAGACGTGCCCAAAGAGAGGAATGGAGGATAAGCTATACCAATGGCCTGTTGAATAACAATCTCAGGGAGCGGCTAAGCTTTTTCTGGAGCAATCATTTGGTTACAGAACTGGATGTTTATGATTGTAATTCATTCCTTTACTATTATGTGAATTGTCTTCAGCGAAACGCTATTGGTAATTTCAGAACCTTTATTAGTGAGATGGGTCTTACCAGTGCCATGCTATATTATTTGGATGGTGTTTATAACAACGGTAACAATCCCAATGAAAATTATGGAAGGGAATTGTATGAGCTTTTTACATTGGGCGAAGGAAACGGTTACACCGAAGAGGATATTATTGAAACAGCAAAGGCCCTTACCGGTTATGTTGAAAGAGGTGAAATAGGTTGTGAACAGGTTCTTTTTGATCCTACACGATTTGACGCCGGACCTAAAACTATTTTAGGTCAGACTGGTAATTGGGGTTATGATGATGTTATAAATATCCTTTTTCAACAAAGGCCAAATGAAATAGCCGGCTTTATATGTGAAAAATTGTACGAATATTTTGTTCATCCTGATTCCAGTGATGATGCCGGTAATGCACAAGCGATAATTTCAGGTATGGCAGGTACCTTTGTTTCCAATAACTTTGAAATTGCCCCTGTGCTTACTCAACTTTTCTCAAGTGAGCACTTTTTTGATGATGAAGCAATAGGAGTCATTATAAAGAGTCCCTTTGATATTTACCTTGATCTAATTAATGAAACCAATTTCGCGTATGACAATGGAACTTTACTTAATGTAATTGATACAAGCCGACTTTTAGGGCAGGAACTTTTTGATCCTGTGGATGTTGCCGGATGGCAAAGAAACAGGACATGGATTAACACCAACTTTATGATAGGGCGATGGCTCTCTGCTGAAGTATATCTGGAAATGTTTTACCAGAATAACCCCCAGCAGTTCCGCACCCTTGCAATGGATGCCGTTGGTGCTGCTGATAGCAATACAAGTAATCCCGAAACCGTGGTGAGAGCCATAGTAGATAAATTTACACCAAAAGGATTGCTTACACCCCAGGATTTTGAAAATGCAATGGATGTTTTCAAAATTGAAGATGTCCCGGAAAACTATTACGGTTCGGATTACATTCCTGGTGGACTTGGATTATGGATGCTTTCCGTTAGCCCGGAAGTACCTTCACAAGTATTCTTATTGCTTATGCATTTATCCAGACAACCTGAGTTTCAACTAAAATAAAACCTACGACTATGTCTAATAATCATTTACCTATTAATATAAAAAACAACAACGGACACGACGAGGAACATAAGAATTGGAGCCGTCGATCCTTTTTACAGGCATTGGGCATTGCCGGGTCTGGTTCTATGATGCTCGGCAGTAATATGCTGTCCGCATCTGCACCGTCCCCACTGACCGCGGCTATTGCCAATGCCGATACAGACTGCATTCTGATCCTAATACGCCTTTCAGGTGGTAATGACGGATTGAGCACGGTGATCCCAATTGAGCAGTACGACACGTACGCCAATGCAAGACCCAATATCTATATTCCGGAAAGTAAGATCCTTAAACTTACCGATGAATTTGGTATTCCTACTTATATGAATTCCCTGGAACCCATGTGGGGCGCCGGGCAAGTAAAAGCAGTTCATGGTGTAGGTTATGAAAATCAAAGTTTATCTCACTTTACAGGATCTGATATTTATGCGAATACCGATTTAACAACTACCGGTTTCGATGGACTGAATACAGGTTGGATGGGTCGTTATTTTGAAAATATATACCCTGATTATCTGGTAAATCCACCTGCATCACCTGCAGCCATTCAAATTGGAAATTTTGGTAGTCTGGTATTCCAGGGTGAAGAAACCAACTATGCGTTTGTAACTTCAAATATCGATCAGCTGGAAGAAATTGCAGAATCAGGAGTTCAGTATAGCCTGGATGATAGTTTGTTTAATAACTGTATGTACGGAGATCAGCTTAAGTTTTTAAGAGGAGTGGCTAACACCACTTATGAATACTCCGGACTTATCCATGAAGCGTATGAAAGAGGACAAAATCAGGTTCAATATCAGGACAACGGTTTTGCAAGGCAATTAGCCCTTTTAGCCAGGCTTATTAAGGGTAATTTAGGTACAAAAGTATATATGATCTCAATGGGAGGTTTTGATACCCACGGGAATCAGCCACTTGCCCATGAACGATTGATGTCCAATTTATCTATTGCTATCAATAACTTCTATGAGGATATTGCATTTACACAACAAGATGAAAAGGTATTGAGTATGACATTTTCCGAATTCGGAAGACGAATATATGAAAACGGTTCAAACGGTACAGACCATGGTAAGGCTGCCCCAACCCTATTTTTCGGTTCAGGACTCAATGGCAGTGCCTTTGTAGGGGAACACCCTTCCCTGGAAAGTCCTAATGGGCGTGGAAACCTTGAATATACAATGGACTTTAGGGATCTCTATGCCACGGTCCTTGCAGAATGGCTGTGTGTCCCAATACCATTGGTAGAGCAGCATTTATTGGATCACCCATATGCGCCGGTTGATCTTGGCTTTAATTGTAGTGGAGTGGAATTTCCCCCTATTGTTTATAGTGATGATCCGCCAACACCTCCAATGCCCGAAGATCCGGTTGCAGAAGATCCAACTCCGGAATTGCTGGCAGCAATAGTTCACAAACCATTTTATCCAACTGGTAGTACACCGCATATCTATTTAGAAATGCCTTTTACTGCTCATGTTGATATTCAATTATATAATATCCTGGGACAAAATGTTGGAACTGTCTATAATCAGATTATGTCGGAAGGTTCTACCGAAATCAACATAAGGGAAAATTTACCTACGCATTTGTCTACAGGTAAATACATATATAGGATACAAGTTTCGGACAAGAAAATGTCTAAATCGATAATGGTAGCTTAGGTTACCCCTACTTTGCCTAATTGCCCCCGGACACCGGTAATCCTGTATAAAAGGATCTGGTTTTCCGGGGGTTTTCTTTTTCCCGGGTACTTGGTGTTTGGTCTGAAATAATAGTTATTTTTGTGCCTTAATCCATTCTTGATGTCGGAACACCTGCATAAACCTGCCAGATATACAATCACAGCAGCTTTGCCTTATACAAACGGCCCTATTCATATTGGGCACCTGGCCGGAGTCTACATCCCTGCAGATATCTATGCAAGATATCTCAGGCTAAACGGTAATGATGTGGCTTTTGTTTGCGGAAGTGATGAACATGGCGCAGCCATACCCATGAAGGCTAAAAAAGAAGGAGTTTCACCCAAAGAGATTATTGACAAATACCATGGTATTATAAAAAAATCGTTTGCTGATTTTGGAATATCATTTGACAATTATTCACGTACCTCCGCCCAAATTCATCATGAAACGGCCGGCGATTTTTTTAAAACCTTATATGAACAAGGTGATTTCCTGGAGGAGGTAACAGCTCAACTTTACGATGAGGAAGCCCAGCAATTTCTTGCAGACCGATATGTCATTGGAACCTGCCCTAAATGCGGTTACGAAGAGGCTTATGGAGATCAGTGTGAAAACTGCGGTTCTTCACTTAATGCGACAGACCTTATAAATCCGAAATCGACAATTTCAGGAGCAGTACCAACCCTTAAAGAAACCAAACATTGGTTCCTGCCCTTAGACCAGTATGAAGATTTTTTAAAAGAGTGGATCTTAATTGGTCATAAAAACGATTGGAAACCTAACGTTTACGGGCAATGTAAATCATGGATAGATGATGGGTTAAAACCAAGAGCCGTAACGCGCGACCTGGATTGGGGAATTCCTGTTCCTGTTAAAGGTGGCGAAGGGAAAGTATTATACGTTTGGTTTGATGCGCCTATAGGATATATTTCATCTACTAAAGAATGGGCCGCCAGAACAGGAAAAGACTGGGAATTATACTGGAAGGCAAAAGATACCAAACTGGTCCATTTTATCGGAAAAGACAATATCGTTTTTCACTGTATTATTTTTCCCAGCATGCTTAAGGCACACAAGGACTATATTTTACCTGAAAATGTTCCGGCAAATGAATTTCTTAACCTGGAGGGGAATAAATTATCAACTTCAAAGAACTGGGCGGTTTGGCTTCACGAGTATTTGGCAGAATTCCCTGATATGCAGGATGTTTTGCGCTATACCCTTACAGCAAATGCGCCGGAAACCAAGGATAATGACTTTACATGGAAAGATTTTCAGGCACGAAATAACAACGAATTAGTTGCCATTTTTGGAAATTTCATAAACCGGGTTGTAGTGCTTACTAACAAATATTTTGAAGGTGTTGTCCCTGAACCAAATCAATTTACACAAGTTGATAAAGACACTTTAGAAACCCTTAAAAAATATCCGGGAATCATTTCAGACTCTATTGAGCGTTACCGCTTTCGGGAAGCCAGTCAGGAATTAATGAATCTTGCACGACTGGGTAATAAATATCTGGCAGATGAAGAGCCATGGAAAGTGATCAAGGAGGATAAAGACAGAGTACAGACCATAATGTTTGTATCACTTCAAATAGCTGCGGCCCTTGCCGTTCTCTCTGAACCTTTTTTGCCCTTTACTTCGGCAAAATTAAAAAGAATTTTGTCTATCGTGGAAAACTCATCTTCCCAGAATTCTGATCTTGCAGAGCTCTCCTGGTCTGATGTTTCAAAAAAAGAAACCCTTCTACCAAAAGGTCTCCAAATAAGTGAACCTGAATTGCTATTCCGAAAAGTAGAAGACGAGGAAATACAAGCTCAACTAAGCAAACTGGAAGCCACAAAAAAAGTCAACGAATCTGAAAATAAAACTGTTATGCCGCAAAAAGAGACCATAAATTTCGACGATTTTACAAAAATGGACTTACGTGTGGGTACCATTTTAGAAGCCGAAAAAATGCCAAAAACCAAAAAACTCCTGGTTCTTAAGGTAGATACAGGAATAGATACCCGGACAATCGTTTCCGGCATTGCCGAAAGTTTTAGTCCTGAGGAAATCATAGGAAGACAGGTAACCGTGTTGGTGAATCTTGCGCCCAGGGCACTCAGAGGTGTAGAAAGTGAAGGCATGATTTTAATGACTGAAAATGCAGATGGGAAACTGATATTCCTTAATCCGAGTGAGGATGGGGTTGCAAATGGGGAGCCCATAAGTTAAGACGATTCAGCGGTTGTCAGGTCGGGCGCTACCCCTGCCACTTCAATACATAATAAATATTCCATGGAACTCGTCCCGTTTATTGCCCGTTATACCCAACTGCCCGTAAAGAGCATACAAAATACCATTGTCTTACTTAATGAAGATTGCACGGTTCCCTTTATCTCCAGATATAGAAAAGAACGAACCGGTAATTTGGATGAGGTTCAAATAGGCAATATTGTAGCCCATAAGCTACAATTTGAAACCTTGGAGAAACGCAGAAGTGCAATCCTAAAATCTCTTGAAGAACATAAGGTGCTGACCAATGAGCTGCAAACCAAAATTCGCCAGGCTACAACAATGGGCCTTTTGGAGGATTTATACCTCCCCTTCAGAAAGAAACGTAAAACCAAGGCTGAAGTAGCTAAAAAAAATGGTTTGGAAGGCTTGGCTAAAATAATCATGGCACAAAACAGCGACAACCTTGATGCGATTGCTCCAAAATTCTTCAATAAAGCAATCCTGAATGCAGCCCAGGCCTGCGAGGGTGCCAGACATATAATCGCTGAATGGACCAATGAACGCAGTGATATCAGGAACCTAATACGTTACCAACTGAATAGATATGCTCTTCTCTCTACCAAGCTGGTAAGTGCTAAAAAAAATGAAGAAAAAGCCCAGAAATACAGGGACTACTTCGATTGGAACGAACCCCTTTCCAAATGCCCTTCCCATCGTTTATTGGCTATTTTACGGGCAGAAAATGAGGGTTTTATTAGGGCAAAGCTGGAAATAGATCAGGATAGGGTGTTTTCCCAAATTGAAGAAAAGCTCGTTTTGAGCAACAATGCGTGTTCTTCACAAATTAAAATGGCCATCCAAGATGCTTATAAACGCTTGTTGTTCCCATCCCTTTGCAACGAGGCATTTAGGAATGCTAAGGAGAAAGCAGATGAGGCCGCCATCGCGGTATTTTCCAAAAACCTGAAACAACTATTACTTGGAGCACCCCTGGGAGAAAAACGAATAATGGCAATTGATCCCGGGTTTAGATCAGGTTGTAAGCTGGTATGTTTAAATGAACGGGGTGACCTGGAACACAACGAGACCATTTACCCTCATGCTCCACAAAACGATCGTAAAGGTGCCATGAAAAAAATCAGTTCCCTGGCAGATGCTTATAAAATAGAAGCTATTGCAATTGGTAACGGAACTGCATCGCGAGAGACCGAACAACTTATTAAACACCTTCAGTTTAGAAACCCTATAGAAGTTTATGTAGTAAGTGAAGCCGGGGCATCAATCTACTCCGCTTCCAAAATAGCACGTGACGAATTTCCAAATTACGACGTAACCGTTCGTGGAGCGGTTTCCATTGGCAGAAGACTGGCAGATCCCCTTGCGGAATTGGTAAAGCTTGACCCAAAATCGATAGGAGTTGGACAATATCAGCACGATGTGGATCAAGAAAGCTTAAAAAGATCCTTGGATACCGTAGTGGAAAGCTGCGTGAATTTTGTTGGTGTCAATATCAATACTGCCAGTGTTCCCTTATTGGCCCATGTTTCAGGTTTGGGCCCAAAATTAGCCGAAAATATTGTGAATTACAGAAACCAAAATGGGGCCTTTGCCAATAGGCAGGAAATACAAAAAATACCAAGATTGGGTAGTAAGGCATTTGAACAAGGAGCTGCCTTCTTACGTATAAAAGGGGGTAATAATCCCCTGGACGATTCTGCTGTACACCCGGAGAGCTATGGCATTGTTCAAAAAATGGTCAAGGACAATCAAATGGCAATAACAGAGCTCATTGGCAACAAAGAAGTGCTACAAAAAATAGATCTTAAGACCTATTGCACAGATAATGTGGGCCTGCCCACCTTGAAGGATATCATCGGGGAGCTGGAAAAACCGGGTTTGGACCTTAGGGAAAAAGCCAAAGTATTTACCTTTAATCAAAATATCAGGAGCATAACGGATATAAAAGAAGGACAATTATTGCCCGGTATAGTGAACAACATTACCAATTTTGGCTGTTTTGTGGATCTTGGGATTAAAGAAAGTGGCCTAATCCATATTTCACAGCTTTCCGATACTTTCGTTAAAGATGTAAACGAACATGTAACTCTTCACCAACAAGTTGTAGTAAAGGTATTGGAGGTAGATATTGATCGAAAACGTATCCAACTTGCTTTATATAAGTAGGATATTTTTTTACAATGAAAGTGCGGGCCAATTAAATCAAACCCCTTGAATTTAAAGACGGCCTGATATTTTGCAATTGATCCATCTAATTGGCCTGACCTTGATTGTTATGGCGAGATAATAAAGAGCTTAAAAAAATGACGAACAGGACTAAAATCTTGGCGTTTTGCGTAGTCCTTAATAGCTAGATTTTGTAACTTTGATTAAAACCGATATCATGCTTTCAAAAAATATGGAAAAAGCCCTGAACGACCAAATCAGGATCGAAGCGGAGTCTTCACAGGTCTATTTGTCTATGGCTTCATGGGCAGAGGTAAAAGGGCTTGAAGGAATTTCTCTGTTTATGTATAAACAATCCGATGAGGAAAGAATGCATATGCTGAAACTCATTAAATATGTAAATGAACGGGGAGGACAAGCGGCTATATCCGCATTAACTGAACCCAAAGCTGTTTATGATTCGTTTCAAAAGATGTTTGAAGATTTATATGATCACGAAATTTTAGTTTCCAAAAGCATCAATGAATTGGTACACGTAGCTCTACAGGAAAAAGATTATGCTACACATAATTTTCTTCAGTGGTATGTTGCCGAACAGATGGAAGAAGAAGCGCTTGCGCGCACCATTTTAGATAAGATTAACCTTATTGGGAATGACAAAAGCGGGCTCTACCTATTCGACAGAGATGTACAACAGATCACGGTAGAAAGTGCAGCTGCAGACCCTCAACCTTAAAAAAAAGAGGATCTTGTAAGATCCTCTTTTTCATACTAAACTAAATTATGGTTTTAACCATTAAGTGATAAACACTATTTCCCCAGCATCACTAATTCATTGCATTTAATCTCGGTAATATATCTTTTTTCACCTTCTTTATTTTCATAAGAACGATGAATGAGCTTACCTTCTACGGCTACTTCGTTACCCTTAGCCAGGTAATTTTCCACAATCTCTGCGGTTTTACCCCAGGCTACCACATTATGCCATTGGGTATCTGTAATCTTTTCTCCTTTACTGTTTTTGTAAATCTCATTGGTAGCTACGGAAAATTTTGCCAATTTACCGCCATTATCAAGGTTAACAATTTCAGGGTCTTGCCCCAGGTTTCCAATCAACTGTACTTTGTTTCTAAGTGCGTTCATAATTTCTAATTTTAAGGATTAAACAGTTAATACTATCGGGTCTTATACTCCGACACTGCAAACATAGAACAGCAGTTTAGGGTTACTCGGTTGGGAAGTGCTTATTTTCGTTTGTAATCTTTTGTAGTCGTTTGTGCTTGGTTATAATGCTGTTTGTTAATTACTTACGTAGCTTAAAATATTTATATTGATTTTAAAAATTATATTACACGTCAAAAATTTACGAGTAAATTGTCTTAAGGGAATAGAAAAGCTTTAAGATTTTGAGGGCCTTTTGGTATCCAATTTCCAATGTAAATATGACATTGAAACAATACCCGGACCTAATTAAAAACTTTTATTCCTATATTAGTCTACTATTCATAAAACACACATTATAGTATGCTTAGACAACTTCCCTTAATCCTTATTTTACTCTTTTTGAATGTTACTTATTTGATTGGCCAGACCACAGAAGAAGTCGTGGATCAATTAAAAAAAGAGGCTATTGAAAATTCTCAGTTAGAACAACTCGCTCATGAATTAATGGATGTTATCGGGCCCCGTTTGGTGGGTACCCCCCAGATGACGAAGGCGCATGACTGGGCAGTAGCTACCTTTAATAAGTGGGGGATAGATGCCCAAAATGAGGAATGGGGTACCTGGAGGGGCTGGGAACGCGGTATTACCCATGTAGACATGGTTTCTCCCAGAGTCGTGTCTTTAAGAGGCACACAACTGGCATGGAGCCCGAGTACTTCAGATGCAGGAATTACCGCTGAAGTAATAAACCTCCCTGCAGTGGAAGATTCGCTGGCCTTTGCAAATTGGCTCCCTAACGTAAAAGGCAAGTTTGTGACAGTCTCCATGAATCAGCCTACAGGGCGCCCGGATTATAATTGGGAAGAATTCGCCACTGAGGAGTCTTTTGAAAAAATGAAAGCCGATCGGGAAGCACAGACCAAGGCCTGGTATCAGCAAATCCGAAATACCGGATATAACAGCAGAACCCTTAACAGAGCACTGGAGCAAGCCGGTGCAGCGGGTATTATACAATCAAGATGGTCCAAAGGCTTTGGGGCAAATAAAATTTTTAGTGCAAATACCAAAACAATTCCGGTCATAGACATTTCCCTGGAAGATTACGGAATGATATACCGATTGGCAGAGAACGACGACAAACCTCAATTAAAAGTGGTTTCAAAATCAAAAGAATTGGGAAGGGTGCCCACTTTTAATACCATAGCCACTATGCCCGGTACAGAATTCCCAGATGAATATGTTGTGCTTTCTGCCCATTTTGATTCGTGGGATGGCGGCACCGGCGCAACCGATAACGGTACAGGTACAATTACCATGATGGAAACTGCACGTATCCTTAAAAAAATATATCCTAACCCTAAACGGACTATTATTATTGGCCTTTGGGGCAGTGAGGAACAAGGGCTCAATGGTTCCCGCTCCTTTGTTGAAGACAGACCGGAAGTCGTAAAAGGATTGCAGGTACTTTTTAATCAGGATAATGGAACCGGACGGGTTGTCAAATTGTCCGGACAGGGATTCCTCAATGCCTACGATTATCTGGGACGCTGGCTCCAGGCCGTTCCCAAAGACATACGTGCTCATATCGAAACCACATACCCGGGATTTCCAGGCCGGGGAGGATCTGATTATGCATCTTTTGTAGCTCAAGGTGCTCCTGCCTTTTCACTTAGTTCCTTAAGCTGGAGCTATTGGAATTATACCTGGCATACCAATTTGGACACCTATGACAAGATCGTTTTTGATGATGTTCGAAACAATGCAATTCTTACCGCAATCCTTACTTACATGGCCTGCGAAGACCCTGAAAAAACATCCAGGGAAAAAGCTACACTTCCAACTAGCCAGAAGACAGGAATAAAACAAGAATGGCCAACACCACGCTCTCCGGATAGGGCAGGCGGACAAGATAAAAATTAAATTATGAGTAAAATCAACCTCTTTCTTTGTTTGGCAATTGCCGCAATAGGTTTTGCCCAGACCCCATCCGTTAAAATTTCACCAGATCTTACTCCTGCTTCACCGGCAACAGTTGGAATGTCTGATGTTCGATTAAAACGAATAGATGCCATGCTTAAGCAAGCTGTAAAGGATGGGGACATTCCTGGAGCCGTGGCTCTAATTGCAAGAGACGGAAAAATAGTATTCCACAGCGCCTACGGTCTGGCCGATAATTCGGCTGGTCTTAAAATTTATAATGACGCTATTTTCAGAATCGCCTCTCAGACGAAGGCCATAACTTCAACAGCCGTAATGATGCTCTGGGAAGAAGGGAAATTTAAATTGGATGATCCGATTTCCAAATACATTCCAGAGTTTAAAAATGTCGAAATTCTCGATACTTTTAACGAATCAGATACGACATACACCAGTGTTCCTTCAGAGAAAGAAATTACGATTAGACAGTTAATTACCCATACCTCCGGAATAGGTTATGGCGTAATTGACGGCGATCCCAGATTCAAAGCAATCTATCACAAGGCAGGTATTACAGATCTTTTTACTACTGAGGATATTTCCATAGAAGAAAGTGTTAAGAAACTCGCCGGACTTCCGTTACACCATACCCCAGGTGAAAAATTTACTTATAGTGAAGGTCTTGATGTTCTTGGTTACTTTATTGAAGTAGTCTCCGGTTTACCCTTTGATGAATTTCTCAGAACCCGGATTTTTGATCCTTTGGGTATGAATGACACCTGGTTTTATTTACCAAAAGAGAAGCAGGGCCGCCTGGTAAATGTTCAGCATAAAGTTGACGGGGAATGGGAAAAATACCCGGTTACGTTTTATGATACAGATTATCCTATTATAGGCGCTAAAAGGTTTTTTTCCGGCGGGGCTGGTCTTTGCAGTACAGCAAAAGATTATGCAACCTTCCTGCAAATGTATCTGAATAAGGGCGAGTTAAACGGTGTCAGGCTACTGAGCAGAACCACTGTAAGAAGTATAATGGCTAACCAAATTGGTGACATCTGGCAAGACGGCCCTAATAATTACGGATTGGCATTTGGGGTAGTAAATCAAAAAGGAGAGGATTCCGGCGGCTTGGGCAGTGAAGGTGCTTTTCAATGGGGTGGCTATTTTAATACGCAATATTTTGCTGATCCTGAGGAGCAGGTCATTGGCATCCTGATGAAACAAACACAAGGCACATCTAACGATAATACAGCCTGGAAATTCCGGCAGATGGTTTTTAGCGCAATAGATGACTAAATAACCGTCTCACTATAAATTCAAAAAAATTAGCGCAATTATCTTTTCAAGAATCAGAGGAAAAGAATGCATTAGTAAAAATATAAGTGCCACTCCATTATATGTTGCAATGAACAAATCATTTATTGAAGATATAACATACAAGGATCAGGATTTCACTAAAGTGAGATTGGAAAAAGCAGAATACGAAAACTGTATTTTTGAAGGCTGTAATTTTGCAGATGCCTACCTCGATAATACAAATTTTACTACATGTCAATTTAAACATTGCAACCTAAGTAATGCCAATATAAGTCATTCGGTTTTTAATGAGGTTTCATTTTCTTTCTGTAAACTGACGGGGCTTCACTTTGAACATTGCAATCCCATTTTGTTGTCACTTTCCTTCGATCATTGTTCATTAATACTGGCTTCATTTTATCAGCTACAGCTTAAAAACATTGAGTTTACTGAATGTAAACTAATTGAAGTCGACTTTACAGAGGCCAACCTCAACAATGCACGATTTGAAGGATGCGATTTAAATAACGCCATTTTTGAGAAAACGAATCTGGAGCAGGCTGATTTAAGCACAGCAATCAATTTTAAAATTGATCCTGAGCAAAATCGACTTAGGAAAGCTAAATTCTCAAAAGATGGAGTTGTAGGGTTGCTTGGAAAATACGATATTGTAGTAGTTTAGTCTACTCACATCATTAAATGAGTAACTTTTTCTTTTAGCACACATGGAACATCAGGAAGAAAAAAAATGTCTTGAATGCGGCGAAATTATCAGGGGCCGGATAGATAAAAAATACTGTTCGGACTATTGCCGTAATGCCTATAATAATAAACTAAATAAGGATAGTAAAAACCTTGTAAGAAACATAAATAACAGGCTTCGAAAGAATTACAGGGTCTTAGATAGTTTTGCCCTAAAGGATGGTAAAACGCGCACAACCAAGACCCGTCTTATGGATAAAGGCTTCGATTTTGAATATATAACCAATCTATATACTACAAAAAAAGGAACCACCTATTACTTTGTATACGATCTTGGCTATCTTCCTTTGGATAATGATTATTACATGATTGTTAAACGCGAATAGAAATACCAGTGTGAAAATATCCGGAATATGAAATTCAACTATTTTAATTCGGAAAATTACTGATAGTTATGACTGGTTAGTTTAAGAGCGGCGATCACGATATCCTTGCGACTTATCTGGCCTACTAAAAGACCATCTTTTAAAACAGGTAATCGTCTGCGATTGTTTTTATGAAAAACTCCCGCCGCATCAAAAATACTAATGTCGTGAGGTATAGTCTCCACATTTTTTGTCATAAAGCGCTCAACGCTTTTATCGAGGATAGGCTGATTAAAATATCGGCTTTCTGATATTTCCTTCATACAATCTGCCTCTGAAATAATTCCTACTAAAAACCCATTTTCATCCAAAACCGGTCCCCCGGAGATATGATTTTTGGCAAAAGATTCCATTACCTCAAGTATGGACTGATCAGTACTAAAAGTCAGTAATTTTCTTGTCATATAATCCTCCACCAGAATGGGGGCATCATACTCCTTTTTGGCTCCATCTTTGGCTCTTCGGCCCATAAAACTCTTTATTCCCATACCTTTTAAAAAATTAGCTTAATCTTAAATATACGCTTTTCCTGCTTAATTATTAAATATATTCGCCATAATGGACTAAACTATTAGAGTTTTATACTTTTATCTGACAATTCTATATTATGAAGAAATATGCCGAAATAATTTCGTTTCTGCTGATTCTATTGGCGATTTACCTGAGTTTTGATACTGCAATGCCCAAGTATAATTTGGATTCACAAAAACCAAAGATCGCTTTTTCAACGGATAGGGCATTACAACATGTTGAAACCATTTCTAATCAGCCACACGGCGTTGGTTTTGAAGCACATGAAACGGTAAAAAACTACATTATTGATCAATTAACCCAATTGGGATTGGAAACGTCCACACAGCATGGATATAGTGTAGGAGATAAGGGGTATTTAAGCAAACCAGAAAATATTTTAGCCAGAATAAAGGGCTCTCAGCCAGGAAAGGCTCTTTTGCTGCTCTCACATTACGATAGCAGTCCACATTCTTCATTAGGCGCCAGCGACGCCGCGAGTGGCGTTGCGACCATTCTGGAAGGTGTAAGGGCATATTTGGCAGATGGTAATATTCCAAAAAATGATATAATTATTCTTATCTCTGATGCAGAGGAAATAGACCTTAATGGGGCCGAGCTCTTTGTTAATAATCATCCGTGGGTGCGTGATATAGGTTTGGTTTTGAATTTCGAGGCCAGAGGTAGTGGTGGCCAGTCCTATATGCTCATTGAAACAAACCGGGGAAATGGAAAGTTGATTGAGGAATTTACCAAATCAAATCCTGAATTTCCTGTGGCAAACTCTCTTGCATACAGTATTTATAAATTGCTGCCCAATGATACAGATCTTACCGTTTTTAGGGAAGGTGGAGATATTGAAGGCTTTAACTTTGCTTTTGTTGACGATCATTTCGATTACCATACGATTCGCGATAACTATGAACGCCTGGACAGAAACTCTCTGGCGCATCAGGGAAGTTATCTAATGCCGCTTTTACAACATTTCAGCGAGACCGATCTGAACGATTTGAAGAGTTTAAACGACTACGTTTATTTTAATGTGCCTTTTTTTAAGTTAATTTCTTACCCTTTTGACTGGATTTGGCCAATGTTTTATTTAGCGCTCGTGTTTATGTGCGCCTTATTGTTTTACGGGTTTAAAATAAAGCGTCTTGATCTCAGAGAAATTGCTAAAGGATTCCTTCCCCTTCTGATAGTATTAGCTATCAATGGGGTGGTGGGATGGTATAGCTGGTCTGTATTAAAATGGCTTTATCCCCAATATAAAGATATTTTACATGGATTTACTTATAATGGGCATACCTACATTCTGGCTTTTGTAATGTTCGCAATAGGCAGCTGTTTTTTGGTTTACCGTAAGTTCAGGAAAGTTAGCCTTTCAAATCTGTTGGTTGCCCCATTGATCATTTGGTTAGGTATTTGTTGGGGGTTAACTTCCTACTTGCCAGGTGCAAGTTACTTTATTCTACCTCTCTATGCTCTTATGGGGTCATTCCTAATAAGTTTAAATCAGGACAAGCCAAACGTGTATGTTTTGGTAATTTTAACTCTTCCCTCCCTATGGCTTTACACCCCCTTTATTCATATGTTTCCAATTGGACTAGGATTAAAAATGATGGTTGCATCTACGGTGCTCACAACACTGACCTTCTTGTTACTTCTTCCGGTTTTTGCATCTTATAAGAATAAGAACCGTATCGCCTATTTGGCATTCCTTTTATTCTTTGGTTTTATGGTTACTGCCCATCTATCTTCTGGATTTACCAGTGATAATGCCAAACCTACAAGTCTCTTGTATGTACTTAATACAGATCAAAAAAGAGCGCAATGGGCTACTTATGAGAATGAACTCTCCACATGGACATCTCAATATCTGGGAGAAACCAAAAAAAGGCCGGACAGTCTTGCAACTTTTAATATAAGTAGTAAATACGATACCGGATTTACCTATATGGCTGACGCGCCAATTAAAGAACTATTGCCGCCAAAAGTTGAGATTACCTTAGATACGGTTATAGGAAATAAACGCATGTTAGATTTATGCATTACCCCACAACGCGAAGTTAATCGTTTAGACATCTTTACAAACCAACTAAATATTTTAGGAGCGAAAGTGAATAATGTTACATTATCTGACTACTACCTTAACCATAGGAAAGAAGGTAAGTTAATTACACACTTCATAAGTAATAATGATTTTACAGAAATACAGCTAAGCATTCCTAAAGACGAACCTTTAGAGCTAACTTTATACGAGTCCTCTAATGATCTATTGGATAATCCTTCATTTACAATACCCGATAGACCGAAAGCAGCCATTCCAATGCCCTTTGTACTTAATGACGCTATTTTATTGATTAAAACGATTAAATTTTGAAAAATACAATTGGAATTATTGGATGCGGATGGCTTGGATTTCCTCTGGCCAAATCTCTGATACATGACGGTTATAATCTGCATGGAAGTACTACCAATAAAGACAAACTGGATACCTTAGAGAAGGAAGGAATAAAGCCCTTTTTAGTCATTTTAGGTGAGGAAAGTGTTTCAGGCTCGCTTGCAGAATTTCTGGACCAGGTTGATATCCTTATAATAAATATACCCCCCAGGCTCCGGGGTAACTACAAAGAGAACTATGTTCTAAAAATGAATCTTTTGCACAATGAGATAGGAAAATCAAGCGTCAAAAAAATAGTATTTGTGAGCAGTACTTCGGTATATGGAGCTGCTGAAGGTGAGGTAACCGAGGATACCTTTCCGATACCTGTAACTGAATCCGGCAGGCAATTAGTGGAGGCTGAAAAGATCTTTCAAAACGACAAATCAATTCAAACCACCATCCTTAGATTTGGAGGTCTTATAGGACCAAACAGACATCCCATTTCAATGTTATCCGGCAAAAAAGGACTGAGCAATGGTAATGAACGCATTAACTTAATACATTTAGATGATTGTATTCATCTTATTAAAACAGTGCTTGAAAATAATTGGTGGGATCAAATCTTTAACGGCGTCTACCCTGATCATCCTTTAAAAAGAGACTATTATTACCAAATGGCAGATAAAAATATGCTTCCAAGACCACAATATCTGAACCCTGAATCCAAAAAAAGTGGAAAAATCATACTTAGTAGGAACTTTCTTGCTAAAAAAATTCCATTTTATACTAGTATTAAATAGCACTTCACAACAACTACAACCACTTTTACAACAAAAACATCGATAAAAGGTTAATTTATAGCGTTGATATTCAGCTTTTTATCGATAATCCGTATCTTTATGTAAACATTAAATCCCAAAAAGTCATGGAAAAAACAAAATTAAAGGGGAGGATTTTAATGGAACTGGAAAGTCTCATCTCCCGTAGTTGTGCGAAATGTAAGATGACTAAAAATTTTCAGAGCCTGCACAAGGCTATTGTTAAGAATCACTACAATGCCACAGATGTGTCTATTGATTATCACCGGAAAAGAATAGCAATGGATATTGTAATGAACGAAAAGGATTATGATCCTAAAAAAATTAATTTGAGACTGCCTACATTATATACAAACCTGTTTTTTAATAATTTGTGTGAATTTCTAAAATCCTGTATAGATAAGGATAACAGGAGTCTTGCATTTTATGCCTGGTTATTAAATTCTTATACCAAGAAAGAAGAAGAATTAACTCTGGCATAAGTAATTCAGAACTAATGACCACCATAAAAAAAGGATGCCCAACGGCATCCTTTTTTTATTAGTGCCTGCTAATACGGAAACCTGACGAAAAAAGCAACAAACGAAGTGTCAATTAAAAATTGCTATTCATAATAAAATTCCATCTTATTGACTTTTAAGCGTTTCCTTATGTAAAGACTAAAAAAAATGTATTAGTTTTGCCGCACGAAATTTATACGATAATGAAGAAGATTATATTTATTCTTATTGCTAGTTTAGGATACATTCATGGCGGTTACTCACAAACCAATTCAGAGCTTCAAAAGCATTTTGAGGCATATTATTATGAAATGAGAATGCAGTCCGATATTAACGGTGTAATCAATGCATTGACTCATTTAAACGTACTATCTCCTTCTGTTGAAAGGAGAGATACCCTGGCCTATGTATATTCTAATAATAATCAGCATTTACAGGCTTTAAATACAATAGGCATTGAGAAGAACGCTACAGATTCTGATCTTGCAGTCCAGGTAAAGGCCATATCATTAAAAGCTTTGAACCAGCCCAAAAGAGCCCTTGAACAGTTTGAGGTTTTATATTCCAGGCAACCCAACGCCTATTTGGCATATGAATTGGCAGATCTCAAGATTCAGACAGGAGATAACACCGGTGCCAATATCAATATTGAATATGGTATTCTTAACGCCAAAGATGATATGAAGTACGCTTTTTATGAAAGACAGCAACCATATGAAGTACCTCTAAAAGCAGCCTTTTATCATTTAAAAGGTCTTGTTCAATACAACATGAATAAGGATGATATAGATTTGGCTATTGCTACCATTAATGAAGCACTAATAATTGATCCCAATTTTAATCTGGCAAGTCTAAGTAAGCAGGCCCTGGAATCCAGGAAAGTTGAACCTGCCGAAAAACAAAATTAAAGTATTCTGGCAAGTATTATATTAAGGCGGGCTTGTTGCCCGCTTTTTTTATTGCTATGACTTAAGGGATATTAAAAGGCAGTTCGTTAAGACGAGGGCATAGCCCGCCTTTCTTCAGTTAATTTAAATAGTAAATCTAAGCCATTTTTCGTGTTCTTCACCAACACCTTTTTGGCAATAAAGGTCATTAGTAGTTTCTTGAATAAAGATTTTGTTTCCCAATATAATTCTATTTTCAAATTGCATGAATTTTCTGAAATTGGACTAATGGTATAAAATTGATATACTGTATCTGCGACGGGAATACTCTTGGTCATTTCACCATAGATATATTTTCCCGGTTTAACTTTTTTCTTTACAGCCACAAAATTCAAATGTTTATTATTTATTACACAGACGTGTTCTGAACCTAGTCTGGTAACTTCATTTTCATTATACTCAAATTTATCCACCCCATGAACCCAAAGATGTCTATATGAAAGGTTGGTAATATACTCCATAAGAGATTCAGCAGCTATTGCAAAATCTCTGTCAAAAACAATGCCGGGCGGTTTATCAAATACGACCTCTTTGGCCGTGGAATACTCAATTATATTTAGTTTGTTACTATCAATTAAAGAATATATGTATTCCACTTCTTTTTGGTCATAAGTGTCTTTCCCTTGTTTAAATCTAAAAACTTTGCTGTAATAATAAATGGGAAGTTCAATATCAGAAGAGAGTTCTTTGCTTATTAGCACGTAATTATCACTTTCAACAGAATTCTTAAGTAACCTATGTGCTTCTATTACTTGTTTCCCAAAAGGTTTTCTATTGCCCTGTACCTCCAGAAATTCTATGTCGCCACAATGTGCTACAATTTTTAATTCCAGTTTTGGAGCTGTTGCACAGGCATTACATGGGCATATTCTATTCTTTTCTAAAAGTTTGAGATGCCCCGTAAATGCTGTAAACATGGTTTCAATCTGGGCAAGTAATTTTTCCTGTGAAAGCAGTTTTCCTTCGCGATAGAAAAAAAGGGCGTCTCCTTCTACCTCAGCCAGCTGCAACTCTTGAGTATTCGCCTCTATAAGTACTTCCAACAATTCAGCAATAACATGCTGGCTATGTGCAACTTCAGTGGTCTGTACGAATTTGGTAAAACCCGAAATGTCCGGTATAAAAAGTAACGACTTGGCCATAATAAAAATAATTGTCTTCTAAAGTTATTATCTAATAAGTCTTAAAATTACTCCAACCTTTCAAAGTATTCCAAAATTATAATAAGAAGAAGAAAACTTTATTGCTCTTCCATCTGTTCCACCAAAGCCTTAAATCCTAAGGCCACCCCATTGGTCCAGCCAAATCCATCCTGCGTCTCATATTCCCCTCCTCCGGAGAGTAAGCTGGTATCCTCCACATTATACTTCTCCATCATCTTTCCGGTATTCTTATAAACTCTTTCATTTATAGCCAGCCACCTCTTCATAATATCCAAAGCTTCCTCCTTATACCCATAGTTAAGCAACCCTTGCACAGCCATCCAATGCAATGGTGCCCATCCGTTTGGCGCATCCCATTGTTGCCCTGTATTTTTTAAAGTAGTAAGAAGTCCGCCATCTTTTAAAAACTCAGTAATTAATTTTTCTTTTACCGCTTCTGCCTGTTCTTTTGTTGCAATATTAAAGAACAAAGGATAAGTAGCAGCTAATGTGAATTCATCTGTGTTACTTTTAGTTTTAAAATCAAAATCCATAAAGAACTGTACATCTTCAACCCAAAAAATTTCCTGAATCAAATTCTTTCGCTTTAATGCCTTTTCCCGATACAGTGATTCAGCTTGCTTATCCCCTTTTAAATTATATCCCTTAGCTATTTGATTCTCCATAAAATAGAGCAGGCAGTTCAGATCTACAGCTAATATATTTGCGGTATTTGTTGACTCAAAGGAATCTTCCTCGGCATACCAACGGCTGCTAAAATCCCAGCCGGAAGTAGCTCCTGCCCTTAGATTGACATATAGATCCGCTTTCTCTTTTTCCGTTGCAAGGTCATCCGCTAAATGATAATCTTCTTTATAGCTTTCCGGACGTGGTGTAACACTACTGTCCCAATACCTGTTAAGGAATGAATCATCTCCTACCTTAACTACATACTTGTTAGCCTCATATGGCTCTTCAATAACATCTTTCCCAGCCATCCAAAAATCATACTCCTTCTCAATCATTGGTAAATATTCTGTTAAAACCATACTGTCTTTTCGGGCAAGTGCGGTTGCCATAAGTGTAAAGAAAGGCGGTTGTGAACGGCTTAAATAATAGTTTCTGGTACCATTGGGTATAAAACCCAGGGTATCTATTAAATATGCGAAATTATCAACCATGTTCCTGGCAATGTCTTCCTGATTATCTACTAACAAACCTTCTATAGTAAAATAACTGTCCCAATAATAAATTTCCTTAAATCTCCCTCCAGGCACAACGTATTCATTGGGCAAGGATATTCTTGAGGAATAAGGAATTACAGAATCCGGACCTCTGGTTAATTTACCCCAGATACTGCTAATATGCTCATACATGGTATGGGTTGTATCCGTTGTGAAGCTAAGTGTAGCTGTAGATTTATCACTAAAATTTTCCGTAACAAACGCTTTCAAATCAAAATTCTCATCTTGTCTCTCCTTTTCATATTTCTTGTTAAGTATGTAATAAGATTCCTTTGGAACCAGATCTACAAAAGTTTTGGAGTCTTCAAATAAAGCTTGCATTTGCACATCCTTAAATAAAGGCGATGCATAATAATCTATTTGCTGCTCCCTGGGTTCCGTTCTGCAACCCACAAATACTACAAATAGAAAAATAAAAGGGAGAAAGTTTCTGTACATTTTCATAATATAATAATTAAACGCCTAATCACACTATACATCGAAGTACTAGCGGAGTTTCTTATTTAACAAGAATAAGCTGTCTTTTTCTTTCTTCAGTTCACTAACGTGATCTACATCTTCATTGGGGATAGTAATGGAAAGCACATAGTGTTTTATCCTCCATTTCCCATCTTCTTTGGAAAGCACCCCAGATCCTCTGCAAATTTCCATACGGGTATCCAACAATTCATCAAACCAGGCAAAATTTCTTGCTTTATTAATGTAAATATTCCGTTCAATGGTAGTAAAACTCCAGGCCTTTCCACGATCAAAATAAGGTTTTGAAAATGCCCTGAAATCATCAATTTGCCAATTTTCTGATGCATCGGTTCCAATAAAAACTCCATCATCAGCAAGGATCGCAAAATAAGTTTCAAAATCGGCTTCGGATGCCGCCTTATGCCATTTATTAATCAGATCATTTATTTCTTTCCTATTGTCTTCCTGGGCTATCATTTGCCCGGCGCATAACATTATGATAATCACTAATAGCTTATTCATCTAAAATCATTTTTGTGTCAAAATTATAATTTACCATCACATTGAATTGGTTGCGCAGGTCATTATAGGCAGTGACCATCTCTATGGTTGGTTCTAATGGATTCTTGCGGTATTCAAGGGTTGCCTTTACTTTTAAAATATAGGTTTTGAACACTTTTTGCCGACTTTTTACCTGTGGTATATCAAAAGTTTCAGGGTATTCGGAAACCGCAAGGGCATTTTGTTTTTCTATAAACTCATCAATAAGCAGAATAAGTTCTTCATAATTTTCAACAGAGTAAAGTCCATCAAACGCGATATCCAAATCATTAAATTCCGCCCATGTCTCCAGTATTGCTTTGGCGCCGTTATTTAATATTGATTTTTTTGGTAGTTTCTGAACATCAAATTCCAGCTCGACTGTTTTAATACTCTGCTCAGTCCTTTGATTGTTGCCACAGGAAAACAAGAGTAAGAATGTTAACCCAAAAACAAACAATTTTCTCATAGGACGAATGTACAAATTTTAATAAAAGCTATCTTTACCAAGGAATTATATTTACTCCATATATATGCAAAAATCCATCCTTATTTTAGGGGCCTGTGGGCAGATTGGTACAGAACTGACAATGGCCTTACGAGAATTGTACGGTAATGAACAAGTGGTTGCCAGTGATATTCGTGAAGGCAGTGATAGTTTGATGAGCTCCGGGCCGTTTGAGTTACTCGATGCTACCAATTATGAAGCCATAGAGGATGTCATATTGTATCATGAAATTGAGGAAGTATACTTAATGGCCGCTATGTTGAGTGCAACAGCTGAGAAATTTCCTGAAAGGGCATGGAATTTAAATATGAATTCACTTTTCAATGTACTAAACCTGGCCAAAGAAAGAAAAATTGAAAAAATATTCTGGCCTTCCAGTATAGCAGTATTTGGCCCAAACACGCCGAAAGACAATACTCCTCAAAGTACCGTAATGGAACCCAGCACAGTTTACGGCATAAGCAAGCAATCCGGTGAAAGATGGTGTTCCTATTACTACCATAAATTTGGGGTGGACGTCAGAAGTATAAGGTACCCGGGATTAATTAGTTGGAAAACCCTGCCCGGAGGAGGTACTACGGATTATGCTATTGAAATTTATCACGAGGCCCTCAAAAAGGCAAGCTATACTTGTTTTGTGAATGAGGATGTAAAACTTCCCATGATGTTTATGGATGATGCAATCAGGGCTACAATTAAACTTATGGATTGCAATCCTGAAAAAATAACTGTGAGATCCTCTTACAATCTGGCGGCCATGAGTTTTTCACCAGCCGATATCAGCGCTAGTATAAAAAAACATATTCCAAATTTCAAAGTTTCTTATAATCCGGATTTCAGGCAAAATATCGCAGAAACATGGCCTAGCAGTATTGATGATTCTAAAGCAAAAGAAGATTGGGGCTGGGAACCGCAGTTTAACCTTGAAAATACTACGGTAGAAATGTTGAAACACCTGCCTTCTTAAAGTTTTTAAACACTTACTAGCTATTTGAGACAAATGGCTCATAACAAAGGAATTATCCGTATTTTTAAACCTATAAAAGCACTAATTATGAAATGGATTATTCTATTATTTTCGGTAATTTCTTTGGGTAGTATACAGGCTCAGATCTCTCCAGGGGTATATCATGCAAAGGACAGTGTTGACGGGCTCAACCTTACTCATGAACTAAAAATTGACAATACATATTTTATTCATACAATTTATACT
Source organism: uncultured Eudoraea sp. (assembly GCA_965363995.1). Classification (GTDB taxonomy): domain Bacteria; phylum Bacteroidota; class Bacteroidia; order Flavobacteriales; family Flavobacteriaceae; genus Eudoraea. Next base: position 4,686 of record CBDTVZ010000009.1, on the reverse strand, counting down.
GAATCACCCCCGGGATTTGTTAAAACCGTTGGTGGATTTTATAATTTAGAGAATGATGTCTTAACCGTGAAACTTGAATTTAATTCTAATTATGAGGAAGATACCACTACATCTGTTGAATTGCCTGTAGAAATTGTTGAAGAAGGTTTGGTATTAATTGGGGATAGTAATCTAAACTTTAAGAAAGACCCGAATTTAAAGCAACCATTAGATGGTAAGTGGCTTTTTGCAACACGCGGCCCCGATGAAGGGCAGGAACGACGGGAAGAAAGTAACTCGCGAAAAACAATGAAGTTTTTATCGGATGGATATTTTCAATGGATTGCCTATGATACGGAAACTTTTAAGTTTTCCGGTACAGGAGGTGGAACTTACACTTCAAAGGATGGGGTTTATTCTGAAAACATTCAATTTTTTTCCCGTGATAACGCCAGGGTAGGCGCACAACTTAATTTCACCTATGAAATAAAAGATGATGACTGGCATCACAAAGGGAAAAACAGCAAGGGAAGACCAATGTATGAGATCTGGGCTGTAAGAAAATAATCCTTTTCTAAGTATTATTAATATCGGATTTACCCCCTGTTTTTTGCAGTAGTTTTATAGAACTTATTTCCACTCCTTTATCTATCGGTTTAAGCATATCATACATATTCAAAGCCACTATACTGGCCCCGTGCATTGCTTCAACCTCAACACCTGTTTTATAATTAGTTTTTACGGTAATTAATATTTTAATCTGATGGCCTTCTACTTCATAAACAATGTCTGTATACTCAATAGGCAAGGGATGACAGTCGGGTAACAGGTCAGAGGTTTTCTTAACGCCTAATAATCCGGCTGCCTTGCTCATGGCAAATACATCGCCTTTGGGTACTGAATTGTTCAGAATGGCCTCTATGGTATCTTTAGAACTTACATGCACTATTGCCTGGGCAACAGCAGTTCTTAGTGTATTTTTTTTATTTGTAATATCTACCATCTTTAGCTGTTTACTTTCCATTGGTAAGAATCGTCCTCAAATAATTCTTTTCCAAAAACAGGAACCTGCTTTTTAATTTCCTCAACTACATCATGTAAAGCTTCAAACACCTCTTTTCGGTGAGGTGATGAAACAAATACAAACAAGCATATTTCGCCTGTCTTAACAATACCAGCGCTATGGTAAATATGCATGCAACTTAAGTTAAAGCGTTTAAAGGCAGCCTCCCTGATCTCATGAAATTTTAGGTTAGCCATTTCTTCATAAGCAGAATACTCAATGGCCTCAACCTTTTTTCCTTCAATTTCGTCAGCCCGTACCTGCCCCAAAAAAATGTCATGAGCACCGATCTGAGTTTTGGTTTGGTGTTTAGCAATGGACTTGGCTATAAATTCAGGAGTTATTGCCCCCTGTATAAATACGTTTTTGACCTTTGGTTTTTCCATAAGGCATTTTACTTTGATGCTAAGGTAAAGAAGATTTAGGAAATTGAAATCATCCGCAATATGAGCTAATTAAACCGGCAGTATAAATTTTATATGTTACTCCAGAACTTCATACGCTGTAACGGGGACAGACTTGTTTTTCATGCTAATACTACCAACTTTTTTGCAATGAAAAGATTCCTTAACCTTCTCATAACAGCCTTCAGAAATAATGATTTGGTTTTCTTTGGCCGCATCCTGTAAGCGGGCTGCAGTGTTTACTGTATCGCCTATTACCGTATAATCTAACCTTTTTAAACTTGATGAACCAATGTTTCCGGATACCATCTCACCGCTTTTGATGCCGATAGATACTTTCGGAGTATAATTTGAAATTCCCTTGGGTTCAGGAAGGATACCGATTTTTTGACGTACGGCTAAAGCGGCATCAATGGCCCGATCTAAATGATATTCCCCTCTAAACACAGCCATAATGCCATCGCCAATAAACTTGTCTACATGGCCTTCCTGGGCAATAATTTCCTTCACCATCATGTCAAAATAGGTGTTGAGCATAGGTACCACCACATCGGCCGGGGTGCTCTCACTAATAGCCGTAAAACCGCAAACATCTATGAACATTACTGTGGCCTCAATATTTTCATTGGCCATAATCGCAGATTCATATTCCTTGCTGCCCATAAAGCTCAGGACGTTTTCATCCACATACATTTTTAGAATATTGTTTTCCTTAATGGCTTTTAGGGTCTCTTTAATTTGCCTGGTATGTTTTAAGGTCTTTTCCACCGTGATGGTGAGGTCTTCAAAATTAATTGGCTTTGTAATAAAATCAAAAGCGCCGCGGTTCATGGCTGTACGGATGTTTTCCATATCTCCATAGGCCGATACCATCACCGATTTTAATAAAGGGTTTAATTCGTTGAGTTTGGTAAGCAAAGTAAGGCCGTCCATTTCCGGCATATTAATGTCACTCAGCACCAGGTCCATATTGGGATGGGCGTCCAGTTTCTCCAGGGCGTCTATCCCATTGATGGCAAAGACAAACTCGTATTCATTTTGCCGTATCTGCTTCCGGAATTTTTGTTTGATGAGGACTTCCAGATCGGTCTCGTCATCAACTACCAATATTTTAGCCATCATATAAGGGTTATTAGTTTATTTTTTAAAAGATTAAAATCCAAAGGTTTGGTCAAAAAATCGTCCGCTCCCAATTTTTTAGACGATTCATAGTTTTCACTATCCCCATAGGCAGTGATCATCATTACTATTGGGGGTGGTTTAATATAGTTTGTCTTGATATATTCAAGTAATTCCAAGCCACTCATTCCCGGCATATTTATATCCGATAAGATCAGAACTGCTTCATGCTCCATTGTTCCCAGAATTTTTACTGCTTCTTCTCCAGAAAAAGCAAATACAAAAGACATTTTTCCATTGCGAATTTCTTTTCGGAATCGCTGCTGAAATAGCAATTGTACGTCCCGTTCGTCGTCTACTACTAATATTTTCATAGTGTATTGGATTAGGTATGTTTGTTTTCGTTTATGGTGTTCATGATTTTAACTGTGCTATGATTTTGGCAATGAAATAGTAAAAGTTGTTCCTTTGCCTGCTTCGGATTCCACGTCTAACTTGCCACCATGCCCTTTGGTCACAATGTCATAGCTCATACTCAAGCCTAAGCCCGTACCGAGCCCTGAAGGTTTTGTGGTAAAGAAAGGCTCAAAGATCTTTTCCTTTACTGAATCGGGGATGCCATTGCCATTGTCCGCCACTCTTATCTCTATCTGGTTCCCTGTTTTCTTTGTACTGATGGAAACTGTGGGTTCATATCCCTCCACTTGCTGTTGCTTTCTCTCTGATACTGCATAAAAGGCATTGGTGATTAAATTCAAAATTACCCTTCCTATATCCTGAGGAACGATATTGATTTTCCCGATGCTTTCATCAAACTTTGTATTTAAAGTGGCGTTGAAAGTTTTGTCCTTGGCTCGTAAACCATGATAAGCCAGGCGCAAATATTCATCTGACAGCACATTGATATCCGTAGGTTCTTTTTCCCCACTGCTGCTACGGCTATGTTGCAGCATGCCTTTTACGATTCCATCGGCACGCTGGCCGTGGTGGTGTATTTTCTCGAGGTTTTGTATGATGTCTCCAGCGAGGGTTTTTACCTCTTCTACATTGCCCTTTTGCATTTCTTCCATCATTTCTTCCAGGAGTTCCTTATTTACCTCTGAGAAATTATTTACAAAATTCAGGGGATTCTGTATTTCGTGGGCAATCCCAGCGGTAAGTTCTCCCAAGCTTGCCATCTTTTCGGCTTGTATCAGTTGGGTTTGAGTATTTTTTAATTCAGTGAAAGCATGCATTAATTCATCTTTTTGTTTTGTTATTTCTGCCGTTCTTTCCTCAACAATCAATTCCAGTTTTTCTTTTTGTGCCGATATGAATTTGTTTCGCTCTTCTTCTGCCAGTGTTTTTTGTTTTTCTTTTTTAAGGGCTCTATTCTGTTTGTTTGATCGTATCAGCATGGCAATCATCCAGGCCAGGGAAAAGACAATGGCAAAGTCCAGGTAATTATCTAATTTTTCGTAAAGGGGTAAATAAATAATTTCAAGCAGATCTTTTATAGTATTTATGATTATTAAAGGAAGAACGGCTATTATTATAGTTCGCATTCGTACAAGTACCGGAAGTCTAAAAATTAGATATCCAATTCCCAGTATCAATAAGTGCCATATCCAATTTGTAACAATCGTTATGGGAAGTGTTCTTTCTAATATAAAAAGAATTGCTATGCCAATCATGGCCCATAAGAGGGTTTTATTCCAATGGGTATTTGGCGAAAGCAAACGTAAATTTTTACGGATGTGCCAAACTATAAAAATTAATACAAAGGGTTCTAAAATCATAACTATTTGAAATATTGACTAAATATCGCCAGTTAAATTTAATTCTTTAAAATAAAAGATATTCCCTTTGTTGAAAATTATATGTACTTAGGAATTTTCAACAAAAATTAAAGCGTTGGTAATTGAATAATAAAAGTGGTTCCCTTACCCTCTTTGGTTTTCACCTTCAACTCCCCCCCATGTGCTTTAACGATATCGTAAGATAGGGATAATCCCAAGCCCGTTCCCTGCCCCGTAGGTTTTGTGGTAAAGAAAGGTTGAAAGATTTTGTCCAACACCTTTTTAGGGATACCATTGCCGTTGTCCAAAACCTTGATTTCCACTTTTTTGCCCACTTTTTTGG
>CBDTVZ010000008.1:0-33815 GCA_965363995.1 uncultured Eudoraea sp. | reverse complement strand
TTTCAGATGTTTGCAACATTAAGGTCAAAGCCAATTCCCATCTTTTGTTGTTTGGGGGTGAACCATTTAGTGAGGAGCGACATATATATTGGAATTTTGTCTCTCATAGTAAAGATAAAATAGGTGCTGCTAAGCAGGCATGGCAAAATAAGACTTTCCCAATGATGCAAACGGACAGAACCTATGTACCACTGCCTAGTTAATTCAGCTATTTGGAATAAATATGTTGCAAAAGCTATCTTCATTTTATGATCTACTTATATAACTTCTTTAAAAGCTTTAAATACAGCAGTTTGGTATTTCTTATTTACATATTGCTAAGTAGTTGTAATTCTCCAAAAAAGAATAAAGAAGTGGTCCTCTATGAAACCTATTGCGCAAGTTGTCACCTTGCTCCTGAAATCAATAGTTTACCAAAAGATATTTGGTCAGAGAAAATACTTCCTGATATGGGAGCAAGGTTAGGGATTAGAGACTCGGGTTATAACCCATATAAAGACCATTCATTTGTAGAAATGGAAGCGGTAATTAGAACTGGAGTTTATCCATCAAAACCAATGCTCGATAAAAAGGATTGGGAGCTTCTAAAAGCATATATTATTGCTAATGCACCAGATTCTTTACAGACAATAATGAACAATGACATTCCTGAAGAATTATCTTTGTTTACTCCGAATTTGATTTCTCTGGATAGTACAAAAGGAACTTTAATTACTTATTTGGAATTTAAACAGGATCAAAATAGACTTTTATTAGGGGATCTATATGGTAACTTATCTGAATATAACTTTCTGGGCAAACAGAACACCCAAATAGGAAGTTATGGGAGCCCGGTAGTATCTACAGCAAATAATGGAGCAAATATGTTGGCACTTGGGATTGGGCAATTAAGGCCAACCGAATTGTCCACAGGGAGAATATTTGAGGTCGAGCAAGATACCACGAAAGTAATTATTGAAGAACTCCACAGGCCCGTACACGTATTAACTCATGATTTTGATAAAGATGGAATAAATGAAATTTTGGTATGTGAATTTGGAGACTTAAAAGGGCAGCTGTCACTTTTTGCAAAAAGTACTGAAAATGGAATATATACAAAACATGTACTTTTAAATCAAGCAGGCACGATACGTGTTGAATTAGCAGATATGAATAAAGATGGTAATGAAGATCTGGTAGTTTTAACTGCCCAGGGGGATGAAGGTATTACCATACTTTACCATGAAAAAGATTTGAAATTCAGACCTGAAAAAGTAATTCGCTTTAGTCCTGTTTATGGAACCAGTGCGTTTCAATTAATCGATTATGATGATGATGGTGATCAAGATCTAATTACCGTACATGGCGATAATGCAGACAAATCTTTTGTTACCAAGCCCTATCATGGAATGCGCATTCATATAAATGACGGAGAAAACAGGTTTACTGAGGCTTACTTCTATCCATTAAATGGAGCAACGGCTGTGGAAGCATTAGATTTTGATCAGGATGGAGATATAGATATAGCCATGGTATCAACTTTCCCGGATTACCAAAATAAACCCGAAATGTCATTTGTATATTTAGAAAATAAAAACGAAATTAATTTCACTTTTTCTGTAAATAGCTTTAAAGAGTCCAATAGTGGAAGATGGCTCTTAATGGATGCGGGGGATCTGGATGGCGACGGAGATGAAGATTTAATATTATCTTCCTTTACTTATGTATTTACACCTGTACCTAAATCTTTTTCTGAAAGATGGAAAGAGGAAAATATAGATATAGTTGTATTGGAAAATAGGCTAAATTAAAACAACTAAATATTATGGACAATGCCATTATAACAATTCTATTTGGCTTTCTATTATTTTCATGCAAAAGTCAAAATGAAGAAAAGGAGGATTTAATATGGAAATCCGTTGAAGTTATAGCCTCGGCTTATAATTCTGTGAGTTATCAAACCTCTAATGAACCGAATATAGCCGCCTGGGGAGACACCCTTAAACCAGGGATGAAATGCATTGCCGTATCCCGTAATCTATTGACCATAGGAATTAATCACAACACCAAGGTGAAAATTAATGGTTTAGATGGAATCTATCTCGTTAAGGATAAAATGAACAAACGATGGGAGAATAAAATAGATATTTACATGGGAGAGAACATAAAGAACGCCAGGGATTGGGGGACTAAAAAAGTCACTATGCAATATGCGATAAGACGGGAAGAATAGTTATCTACACTTAAAAAATAATATGAAAATATCATAAGAAGTCAGTCCAGCTAAATGAACAAGTTACTCCATATACTTATTGCGATACTATTTTTTTCATGTTCAACTTCTAAGAAAATTGTAGACAAGCCAATTGTCTTTGACCAGAAACGTGTTGAATTGACACGAGAATACCTGTCTGAACGCTATGGAATTCAACAGGAATCTCCCAACATTTTACCGAAAATGATTGTGTTACACTGGACTGTAATTCCTAGCCTGGACGAGGCCTTCGAGGCCTTTGATTCACCAACTTTACCAGATTGGCGACCTGATATAAAAAACGTTAGTGGACTGAATGTATCTTCACAGTTTATGGTAGACAGAGATGGTACTATCTATAGTTTGATGCCGGAGACTAATATGGCGAGGCATGTGATAGGGCTTAATCATTGCGCAATAGGAATTGAAAACATAGGAGGTACAGAAGAGTTACCTTTAACCAGGGCACAGCTAAAAGCAAATATTTGGTTGGTAGAATACCTCAATGATAAATATCCAATTGACTATTTAATTGGCCATTATGAGTATGCAAATTTTGTGGGCCATCCTTTATGGCTTGAAAAAGACGAAACCTACAGGACGATAAAAACAGATCCGGGTAAAGATTTTATGCAAAAAGTACGAAAAGCGACCAAATATCTTAATTTTAAACCCGTTCCGGAAAACCCAGAAAATAATGACATCTAAATATCTAATAATACTTTTTCTTATCATATTGACTAGTAAGGTTTTTGCACAGCAGGAGGATATAACAATTTCCTTATACGATACATATGATTCGTATAAAGAACAGACTCTGAAAAAAAGACGAATTAAACATCAAGATCTAGAACCTCTGATAACAGAATACCTCAATAATAATAAATTTGATGTTATAACAGTAGGAAAATCTATTGAAGGCAGAACCTTATCTTTAATCAGTATTGGCAAAGGCGAAACTGATGTTTTTTTATGGTCTCAGATGCACGGAAATGAGCCCACGGCAACCCAGGCTATATTTGATATTTTAAACTTTTTGGATAGTGATGATTTTAAAGAAGAAAAAGAAGATATTTTAAATAATCTAAGACTTCATTTTTTACCCATGTTAAATCCGGATGGAGCTGAAGTCTTTAAAAGAAGAAATACCCTTGGAATTGATATTAATCGTGATGCGCTAAGGCTCCAATCGCCGGAAGGTAAAACACTAAAAAGGGTTCGCGATAGTCTAAGTGCCAACTTTGGATTTAATCTTCATGATCAGAGTACCTATTATAATGCTGAACATACTGATAAGCCAGCTACTATATCATATCTGGCACCTGCTTATAACTATGAGAAAGATATAAATGAGGTTAGAGGTAATGCTATGAAAGTAATTGTTTATATGAATGATATCATTCAGAAATATGCCCAGGGACAGGTTGGTAGATATAATGATGATTTTGAACCTAGAGCATTTGGTGATAATATTCAAAAGTGGGGGACAAGTACAATATTGATTGAATCTGGTGGCTATCCGGGAGATTTTGAAAAACAGGAAATACGTAAGTTGAATTACGTATCAATTCTTTCAGCAATTTATACCATAGCAAAAGGAAATTATAAAGACATAGCCCTTGAGGATTACGAAAAAATACCTCAAAATGATCGTAAACTTTTTGATTTGAAAATAGAAGAAGTAAGTTATGAATTGATGGGCTCAGAATATATTCTTGATCTTGGTATACAAAGGCCGGAGGTTGATATGAAAGATCATAACGATTTTTGGTATAGCAGTAGAATAGTAGATCAGGGTGATCTTTCGACTTATTATGGATATGAAACTTTTAATGCCAATGGCTATATCCTTAAACCTGGCAAGGTATATCCTAAAACACTAAAATCAATCAAAGAACTCGATATGTTGGATCCTATGGAATTACTAAAATCAGGATACACTTATATTAGAGTGGAACATCTGGGAAAAAATATATTGAAATCACCAATTCCCCTTAACCTAATTTCAACAACCTATAAGATTCCGAAATTTAATCTCACTGTAGGTAAGAATCCTACTTTTCTCCTTACCAAAGACCAGAAAATTGAAAAAGCAGTGATCAATGGGTTTTTAATAGATTTAAATACAGGGGAGAGCAATTTTATAAATGCTATGATCTATAGATAAATAAGTCAAATATAAGATTGATGGCCCGAATATTTAAATCATGTTCGTTCGTATTCCAGCGATTATATTATTCCCTCGAACAGGTAACTAAAATTAGTGGTAAGATGAGAAGCATTTGTAATTAGGACAAACAACATAGTAAACAATATAGTTACTATTGATGAAAATACTAAAAGTATGGCACTCTGATACCATTTAGATAATGTCCCTATTGCACTCTGACGGATAATTTCATTTATTATATGCATGATTTCTTTTTTTTAGCGTTAAACAATTTTTTTAGTTTTTAGTATAATATTTAAGTTGCAATAGTTAATTGTTGTTGTTACTTATAAAACAAGTAGGATTACAAAAACCCTACTTTAACAGTATTTTTTTATTTAACCAAAAAAAAAAAGAGGCACCAATTAGTGCCTCTTTAAATATTCTGTCTTATTAGCCGCTTATTGGCAACCTCCCGTAAATCCTGTAGTGTCGAATTTGCTTTGTACGGCGCCTTGTAAGCTGCCATCGGTCACCTGTATAGCAAGATTGTTTTCACCACTACCATCTCGTTTTGGGGTGCAATATTCAAAGAGATAAAAACTATTTGCTTGTTCAGTAACCCTGGATGAAATATCATTAAAAGTTGTTTCAAGTTCTTCCTTATTACCAGCAAAAACACTAGAAGTTTTACCAATTTTCATTAGTATTTCAGTATCTATTTCAGATCCCAGGCCAATTGCGAAAAAAGAAATATTGCTGTTAGCTTCATCTACTTTTCTTAGGGCTTCTTCTTCACTATATCGGGAAGCCTGGTCTGTACCATCTGTAAAAACTACCACTGAAGTAGCACCAATAATACCACTATTTGTACTCTCGTTAAGAAGTTCAGAGGCGATGTTAGTGGACTTAATAACCGCACCGTATAAATCTGTTGATGGGTCATTACTTATGGTAGTTGTTATACTTGCTATTGCAGCTATTAGCTCGTCCCTGGAAGCAGTTAAGGGATTCAATAAATGTAGCTCATCTTCACCGTCAAACCAATAAATAGCCATTTTAAATGAGTCTTCATCTACTGTTGGCATAACATTATTTATAAAACTAGTTGTGGCAGATTTTAGTTCATCTAAACTAGTACTAAGCACACTATTACTTAGGTCTAAAATCAATAAAGTGCTGTTACTAAAAATTTGTGAATTAGGTGAAATACGGGCAAAAGACTCAGAAGCAGATATGGTATTAAAACATTCGTCGTTTCTTCCTTGTTCGTAAATAGTAAATTGTTCTGCCGTTAATCCCGGTACTGGATTACCGGTATTGTCAGAGACCTTAAAAAAAACAGATACTTTACCGGGTAGAGTAGTAAACTGATCTTGGATGGATAGTACAAGATCGCTTTCACCAAGATTAAGGCATGCATCAACTGGAATTCCCTCACCAAGAGACCCGGTCTGATTGATGTTAAAATTTACATCATCATCTGCATTTCCACAGGAAAAAAATAGGATAGCGATATACGGAAGGCATAGTAGCCTCAGATAAGTTTTCATTTTCAATAGTTTTGTTGTTCAAACAGCACAACGACGAATTTTGTTTAAAATTATGAGGGAATTTAAAAACTTTGTTAAATCTTGTTAAAGGAAAATATTAAATTTTTGTAGCTTGTCATGGATTCTAATGTGGTTTTATATAAATGATCTATATGCAGTTCATGCGCCCCGTATCAGTATTCTTTTTTTTAGGAATTTTATTTGCCTTCGGACAGGGTAAAACTATCGCAGAAAAATTAGGTTACCGGGCAGATGCTAAACTTCTTATAATTCATGCCGATGATCTTGGCGTTTCTCATTCCGAAAATATGGCTAGTATATATGCTATGGAAAATGGCGCGGTAAATTCTGCAAGTATTATGGTCCCTTGTCCATGGTTTCCTGAAATTGCCGAATATGCAAAGAAAAACCAAACATTAGACCTTGGTTTGCATCTAACTCTGACAAGTGAATGGGATTTTTACAAATGGGGACCTGTTTCCTCAAAGGATGCAGTGCTTAGTCTTGTCAATTCAAACGGATATTTCTTCTCTTCAGTAGATAGTCTCTCCATGTTCGCTAAACCCCTGGAAGTAGAATTGGAATTGAGAAACCAGATAAATAAAGCAAAAAAGACCGGAATAGATATTACACATTTAGATACACATATGGCCGCTGTCACAGGCAGGCTAGAGTATACCGAAGCCTATATTCGTCTGGGGAGAGAATTTAAACTGCCTGTTTTGATGGATAAAAGAATACTTACAGAAACCAATGAAGAAATTAAATCTTTATTAGATGATAATACTGTAATGATGGACTTTATCCATATGGCGTCACCTGAAGATTATGAAAATGGAATGGAAGAATATTACAGTTCGCTTCTTCGTAAACTTGAACCTGGTTTAAATTGTCTTTTAATACATCTGGCATATGATGATTATGAGATGAAGGGCGTTACTATTAATCACCCATATTATGCCTCTGACTGGAGGCAGGCTGATTTCGATTTTTTTACCAGTGAGGAATGTCTTGAAATTATCCGACAAGAAGGCATCGTTTTGGTTAGTTGGAGAGAATTGAGAGATAAAATTACAAGAACAGAATAAACTTTTAACGTTTAACAATTTGTTAAATGAGCATCTGATACTTATAATTTTGATAACTTTAAGAAGTATTCTAAATATTCACTAAAACAACATACATATGCCAACGTATCAAATAAATATTAATGGTGAATCGAGGTCAATAGAAGTAAGCGAAGACATCCCGTTATTGTGGGTTTTACGAGATCATTTAAACTTAGTAGGAACCAAATATGGTTGCGGTATTGCACTTTGTGGTTCATGTACAATTCATCTCGATGGAATAGCAGTCAGAAGTTGCGCTTTAACAATGGCTCAGGTAGAAGGAAAGTCTATAACCACCATAGAAGGACTCTCTGAAGATGGTAACCATCCTGTTCAGGAGGCCTGGAAAGAGGTGGATGTTCCGCAATGTGGTTATTGCCAGACAGGCCAGATAATGACTGCTTCAGCATTTCTTAAAAACAATCCGAATCCAACTGAAGATGAGATTAAAGATGCCATGCAGGGTAACATTTGCAGATGTGCATCTTATTCGAGAATTTATAAAGCAGTGGAAATAGCCGCCAATAAATTGGTATAGTGAACCAGCAAAAAAAGTCAAAATGTCTACACAAAAAACATCAATAACATTTAACAGAAGATCCTTTATGAAAACCAGCTCCCTGGCAGGAGGTGGATTATTAATCGGTTTTAATTTGTTTAACGCCTGTAAACCCAATGCCAAACCGCCAATTGATTTGGCAAAATTAAACTATAATGATTTTAACGCTTTTATTCAAATAGCAGATAATGGTGCCGTGACTATATTTTCACCCAATCCTGAAATTGGACAAGGAGTAAAAACCTCCATGCCTATGATCATTGCTGAGGAATTAGACGTTGCATGGAAAGACGTTTATGTTAAGCAAGGAATTTTGGATACGAATAACTATACGCGTCAAGTGGCCGGAGGAAGCCAGTCTATTAGATTTGGCTGGGATCCCTTAAGGGAAACGGGGGCAACAGCACGACAAATGCTTATTAATGCAGCTGCGGTAAGATGGGGGGTTGATCCTTCTGAATGCACCACTAATGAGGGCGTTATTAGCAATGCTGCGGGAGAAACATTGGGTTATGGAGAAGTTGTTAATGAAGCTGCTGCTCTTGAGATACCTGAAGAAGTTACTCTTAAGGATGTAAAAGACTATAAGATAATTGGAACAGATGCCTCTAATGTCGATATCGATAAAATAATTACTGGAGAACCTCTTTTTGGGGTAGATTATAAATCAGAAGGAATGGTCATTGCATCTGTAATGCGACCTCCCGCATTTGGACAAAAACTGGAGTCTTATGATGATTCAGCTTCTATGGCAATAGATGGTGTAATTGAAGTACTCAAGTTTGGTGATAAAATAGCCGTTTTGGCAAAAGACACCTGGTCAGCAATGAAGGGTAAAAAAGCTTTAAAAGCAGAATGGAAAGTAGATTCAAAATTGGAAAGTACTGAAGATCTCGATAAATTGATGTTGGGATTATTAGACGGTAACAAATTTGAAACACTTCGTGCAGACGGCGATATTAAAAAGGCTTTTGCACAAGCAGATCAAGTTTTGGAAAGAACCTATGAATCTCCTTTCCTGCCGCATAACTGCTTAGAACCGATGAACTTTTACGCTAATGTAACCGCAGAAAAGATTCATTTGGTAGGGCCTACTCAAACACCTGAAGGAACCGCCAAACATATCGCAGAAATATTAGAACGTGATTTTAAGGATGTCCATTTAGAAATGACAAGGATGGGTGGTGGTTTTGGCAGAAGGTTGTATGGGGATTTTGCTGTGGAAGCTGCAGAGATTTCAAATCTGGCGAAAAAACCGGTAAAGGTTGTATTTTCTCGTGAGGATGATATGGCTGATGGTATTTACAGGCCGGCAATAAAATATAGAATTAAAGCAGCTGTTAAAGATGGAAAAGTAACAGGATATCATTTAAAAGAAGCTGCTATTAACTCTAATATGTACGGTCTCATACCCAACTTTTTTCCTGCAGGAGCAATTGAAAATTACCAGGTTGATGTAGCCAAATATCAGAGTAATATTACAACCGGGGCCTGGAGAGCACCTTATACTAACTTCCTCGCCTTTGCCGAACAAAGTTTCTTTGATGAATTAGCCGAAATGATGGAAGTAGATAAAATTCAACTCAGATTAGACCTGCTTGAAAAAGTAAAAGGCACAACTGATGAACGTATTCAGTATTCGCCGGAGCGAATGGAAAAAGTAATCAAGACGGCTGTTGAAAAATCTGGTTGGGGAACAAAACCTGAAGGGGTGTACCAGGGCTTTGCAAATTATTACTGCCATAACAGTCACGTTGCGGAAGTGGCAGATGTAGTATTGGAGAATGGTAATCCCGTGATTAAAAAAATAACCTGTGTTGTAGATTGTGGAATTGTCATAAACCCTTTGGGGGCAATGAATCAGATAGAAGGCGGAGTAATTGATGGTATTGGCCATTCAATGTACGGTGATTTGACCTTTCAGAAGGGAGTACCCCAGGCTACCAATTTTGACAAATATCGACTGATTCGGATGAAAGAAGCTCCTATTGTAGAAACTCATCTAATGAAGAACGAGTTCTCGCCTACCGGACTGGGAGAGCCAACACTACCTCCTGCAGGTGGCGCAATTGCAAATGCTTTTAATGCAGCAACCGGAAAAAGATTGTATAAACAACCCTTTAGTAAATATCCGGAATTACTTAAAGGCCCGGAAAAGGAAATAATTGGTTAATATGACGATATTATTATTTGGTATAACCAAAGATATTGTTGGTAGTTCAACCTTATCAATGCCTGCTGTGAAATCTGCAAAGTTGAACACCGTTGGAGAATTAAAATCCTATCTTGGCATGGCATTTCCTGAGTTAAATAAGCTTAGTTCTCTGGCAGTAGCTGTAAATAACAATTATGCAACGGATGATTTTGAAATAAATAACTTTGATGAAATCGCATTGATTCCGCCGGTAAGCGGGGGTTAGTGTTTATGAAATAAGTTAAACCGCATATGGTATTTTAAATGCTGATAGACAATCACAATAGAAATATAAATTATCTGCGCCTGGCTGTAACAGATCGTTGTAACCTGCGATGCAATTATTGTATGCCATCTGAAGGTATAGCCTTTGCTAAGAAAGACGAGCTAATGAGCATCGAGGAGCTTTCAAAAATTGGCGAATTACTTGTTCAAATGGGTATTGACAAAATACGGATAACTGGCGGAGAACCTTTTGTTAGAAAAGATTTGATGGTCTTACTCAGAAACCTTAAGAATAATGAAGGTCTTAAAGAACTTTCAATTACCACAAATGCTACATTGATTGGTCCTTATATAGATGAACTAAAAGAGCTTGGCATTAAGGATGTTAATGTAAGTATGGATGCTATAAATAAGGCTACTTTTGAAAATATAACTCGTCGTGATCACTACGATATCGTTCACGATAACCTTATACGGCTTATAACAGAAGGGTTTAATGTCCGTATTAATTTTATTGTACTTGACAATCAGAATGTACAAGACATAATTCCAATTTTGGAATTACAAAAGCATTACCCTGTAAGTGTACGATTCCTGGAAGAAATGCCATTTAATGGTGGATCTAAAAAATTCAACACAATAAAATGGGATTACAAAACGATCTTATCTCATATAAGTAATACATATCCCTCAATCCAAAAAATACCATCACCAAAAACTTCAACCTCAATTAATTATAAGATAGCAGGTCATAAAGGTAATGTTGGAATTATTCCTTCATTTAGCAGAACTTTTTGTGGTAGTTGTAATAGGTTAAGAATAACAGCTTTGGGAGATGTTATTACCTGTTTATATGGCCCTCCGAAAACTAATCTCAGAGAAATAATAAGAGGTAATTCTGCCGAATATAATATTAAAGACGCAATACAAAATGTCATTGGCAAAAGGGCGATTACGGGCTTTGAAGCCCAGAAGGAACACAAAGGAGTATTTGATAATTCCATGACCTCCATTGGGGGTTGATACTAAAAGTCCAGACTAGTCAGCTTATATCGGTAATTCTAAAGAACGATGGAAATGAAAGAAAGAAACTCACAAATAAAATTATATGGGCTGGTACTTTCGGGAGGGAGAAGTGCCCGGATGGGTCAGGATAAGGGTGTAATTCAATATCATGACCTCCCACAGAGAGAGCATATATATAATTTACTATCCCGGGTTTGCGAAAAAACATTTTTAAGTATACGAAAAGATCAGGCCTCCGAAATTTCTAAGGATATAGATACAATAATAGACAAGGATGAATTTAAAGGCCCTTTTAATGGATTGTTGAGTGCGCATAGTGTCTATCCTGAAGTTGCCTGGTTTGTCTTAGCATGCGATCTTCCTTTAATAGATATTAATGCAATGGAGCAATTGATAACAGCAAGAGATAGTAAAAAAAATGCAACTGCATTCACCACAAGGAAAAGTGGTTTACCGGAACCTTTGGCTGCTATATGGGAACCTCATGCATTAGGCAATTCGATAGATTATTTAGAGCATGCGACTAGCAGTTGTCCACGGAAATTTTTAATTAATTCTGAGGTTAAATTGGTCTATCCCAAGGATGATATTGTTTTAATGAATGCCAACTCAGAGGAAGACTATAGAGAAGTTTTATCCAAATTAGAATCCATTTGAATTCAAATCGCTACATACGTCAAACTTCGCTTAAAGAATTTGGCCATAAATCGCAGGATTTATTGCTAAAATCACGCGTTTTGGTAGTAGGTGCAGGTGGTCTTGGTATTCCAGTCCTACAATATTTAAATGCTATGGGTATTGGAACCCTGGGAATTGTAGAAGGCGATAAGGTAGAGATTACCAACTTGCAAAGGCAGGTAATCTATTCAGAAAAAGATATTGGAAAAGCGAAACTCGAAGTAGTTTTAGAGCGATTAAAATTGCAAAATTCTGGCACAACATTAATAGGGCATGATACCTTTCTGACACGCGATAATGCTCTGACTATTCTTGCTGATTATGATGTTATTGTAGATGCAACAGATAATTTTCCAACCCGTTATCTAATTAATGACGCCTGTGTTATCCTGGACAAACCATTTGTTTATGGGGCACTTCACGGATTTGAAGCTCAAGTGAGTGTTTTTAATTACCAGGAAGGGCCAACTTACAGATGCTTATTTCCTATGATGCCATCTAATGACGAGATTCCCGATTGCAATATAAACGGTGTTCTGGGTGTTATTCCTGGTATTGTGGGTAGTTTACAAGCCTTGGAAGTTGTAAAAATAATTATAAGGAAAGGTAAGGTATTATCAGGCCTGTTACTTATTTACAATGGTTTGGATCAGTCGTTTCTCAAAGTGAAATTTCCACTTCTTCTTGAAAACAAAAAAATTAAAGTTCTCGGCAACTATTATTTTGATGGTGAATGCGAAATTACTAATTCAATTTCTGCCAATGATTTTTATCATCTGATGGAAAGTAAAGCCCCTATTCAACTCATTGATGTCAGGTCAAAAGAGGAGTGTAAGCAAAATCATCTGTCAAATTCGATAAATATTCCCATAGAGCAAATAGAAACTCGCAGGCACGAAATAGATTTTACAAATCCCATTTATGTTATTTGCCAATCTGGTATTAGAAGTAGAATCGCACAACAAAAATTGCTAAAAGTTAATAGTAAAACCGTTATTTATAATATCTTGGGTGGAATAAACCAGTTTAACGCATTACTTATTTAATTGGTAACTGCGCTATTTTTCATTGAGCCTTAAGAAGCGTATTTGTACAAAATACTTTTATGATTTTCTATGATCTCTTTTGCAGAAGCATATAATCTTGTTTTAGACCATAGTCAGGACTATGGAATAGAAACAGTGTCCATAAAACAAGCTATTGGCAGGGTCTTGGCGGTTGATATATTCGCAGATAGGGATTTTCCACCATTTGATCGAGCTACCAAAGATGGAATAGCAATAAATTATAATGCTATTGAGAACGGTAGAAGGGCATTTAACATTAAAGCAGTAGTTGCTGCAGGTCAGCGTACATATCAATTCTTAGAAGAAGACCATTGTGTAGAAATTATGACCGGTGCGGTTGTACCTTATGAAGCAGATACCGTTGTCATGTACGAAGATATTACTATTGAACATGGGATAGCCAATATAAATACGTTAGCTAAAAGAGGACAAAACATACATGATAAAGGCAGTGACAAGAAAAAAGATGAGCTTGTTATAAATAAAGGCACAAAAATAACAGCTGCCGAAATAGGTGTATTGGCGGCAGTTGGGAAAGCTAATGTTGAAGTTAAAAAACTCCCCAGAATCGCTGTTATTTCGACAGGTAATGAACTTGTTGAAGTGGAAGACCATCCTTTGCCTTATCAAATTAGAAAATCTAATTCGTATACACTTTATGCTTCACTGTACGAAGAAAAAATAGAACCTTTACTATTACATTTGTCTGACGATAAAGATATGATACGACAAAAATTATCATATGTAATCCAGGAAATGGATGTATTGCTATTGAGTGGGGGAGTATCTAAAGGAAAATTTGATTTTATTCCCAAAGTGTTAGAGGAATTAGCTGTAGAAAAAGTTTTTCACGGAGTATTACAGCGGCCTGGCAAACCATTCTGGTTTGGTGTGAATAAAGACACAAATACAGTGATATTTTCTTTTCCCGGAAATCCAATATCAACATTCGCAAATTATCATATTTATTTTAGGCCATGGTTGCAAAAATCATTGGGGTTGCCCATCTCTAAGGTAGAAGTTTTTCTGGAAGAAGCGATCACCATTAGTGGCAGTATGACTCGTTTTCTAGGGGTGAAGATCAGATGGGTAGATGGTTTGCTTAAAGCCAAATTAATAAGGGATAATGGTTCTGGCGACCTTACCAGTTTATCCAGATCGGATGGATTTATTAAATTAACTCCGAGGGAATTACCATATGCCATGGATGAGAAAGCAACTTTTTTAAGTACCAGAACTCTTATTTAAATGACTCATGAATTAAAACATATATTCACTGCCTACCAAACCAATAACAAATCTGGCAACAAAGCAGTTCTGGCAACTGTTGTGGCACTGCAAGGATCTTCATATCGCCGTCCCGGCGTACGTATGCTAATCCTTGATAATGGGAAAATGATTGGCGCCGTCAGTGGGGGATGTGTAGAGAAGGAGATACAAAGACAGGCCGAAAGTGTGTTTAGTAGTGGGATACCGAAAGTTATGACCTATGATGGTCGTTACCGTTTGGGCTGTGAAGGTATCTTATATATTCTTTTAGAACCATTTAGTCCAAATGAGACCACTTTAAAAACTTTTTGGCAGACGGTTAAAGAACGGAAAAGCTTTGAGCTTCTATCATATTTTACAAGACAGGAAAGTAGTAGTGAAGAATTAGGTAGTCTTCTCAAAGTTGATAGCAGTACCTTAACGTTGAGGCCCGATTTCATAACTAAAAAAGGGGTCGAGGTATTTCAGCAAAAACTGACTCCTTGTTTTCAATTGGTAATAATTGGTTCAGAACACGATGCGGTTCAATTATGCTCATATGCTACAATGACAGGATGGGAGGTATCAGTCATAACATCTCCTACCGAAGAAAAGAATATTACCGATTTTCCCGGAGCTCAGCTATTTCTTTCACAGCTCCCGGAACAATTAGATCCACAATTAGTAGATAGCCAAACTGCTCTTGTTTTAATGACTCATAGTTATGTAAAAGATCTTAAATATTTATTAGCACTTAAGGGAGTTACACCAATATATCTTGGCTTATTAGGACCTTCATCACGCAGAGAAAAGCTATTAAATGAACTTATGGAATACAACACGGAGGTATCAGATACTTTCTTTGAATCCATTTATGGACCTGCCGGTATAAATATTGGCGCAGAAACTCCTCAGGAAATAGCCGTCTCCATATTAGCTGAAATCCTTGCAGTAATTCGTAAAAAAGAACCCATGCTTTTAAGGAATAAATTGGGTACAATACATAATTGATGAATTCTAAAGTAACTATCTTAATACTTGCCGCAGGTTCTTCCAGTAGAATGGGAAAGATTAAACAGCTCTTACCCTGGAAAGATTCAACTCTTCTGGAGCATACTATTAAAATAGCCAAATTATCAAAGGCCAATCAGGTAATTGTAGTCCTTGGTTCTAATGCCCAGTTAATAAAAGAGACAATCAATACCAAAACGAATAATGTAATTTTTCTTGAAAATACGGAGTGGAAACTTGGCATGGGAACCTCAATATCTTGTGGAGTTAACTATTTGTTGGATCTTAACAATGACACAGATGCGGCACTAATTCTTCTTGCGGACCAGGCTTTAATAGATACTGATTATATTGATGAAATTATAAGTATTTATAGCAATAGAAAAATTGGGCTTATTGGTGCCAGATATGGGGATAAAATTGGCGTACCGGCTCTGTTTAAACGATCTTACTTTACTGATTTACAGAAATTGGATGGCGATAATGGTGCTCAACATTTACTTAATAAAAGTGGAGATAAGGTATTTGTTTTGAACCCTTTAGAAAAAATATATGATGTAGATACTTTAGAAGATTATAATAAGCTTCTAAAAATGTCCAATGACCAGGGGTAATTGTATAAGATTGCTTCTATTTAATAATTCAAGCATTATAGATTTATAGTATTTTTCGAATATTAAAAACATATATATGACCACTTTTAAAAACCATCTTCTTCCTCTATTTCTTTTGACTTTTTTATATCAGGCACATGCACAGGAGATGGGATTTGAAGAGTACAATCCGAAATCCACACTGGTGGTTACTGAAAATATAGTAGAGAAAGCAAAGTATCCATTTATTGATATTCATAGTCATCAGTTTAAAATGGCCACTCAGGACTTATCACAGTTAATCACTGCCATGGATGACTTAAATATGGCCGTAATGGTTAATCTGAGTGGGGGATCGGGCGAGGGTCTCCAAAATATGCTGAACAATGTAAATCAAAATTACCCAAATAGGTTTGTAGTCTTTGCAAACGTAAATTTCGAGGGAGTTGGAAATGTAGATTGGGCAGAAAATGCAGTGAAGAATTTAGAACAGGATGTAAAAAACGGTGCTAAAGGACTAAAAATATATAAAAGCCTGGGGCTTAGAAATAAGGATGTTAATGGGAAACGTATAGCAATTGATGACCGTCGATTAGATCCTATTTGGGCAAAATGCGGGGAATTAGGTATTCCGGTTCTAATACATGCCGCAGATCCAAAGTCGTTCTGGGATCCAATTGATAGTTATAACGAGCGTTGGTTAGAATTAAAAACCAGACCACGAAGGAAACGGGCAGCAGATAATCCCGCTCCATGGGAACAAATAATTGGTGAACAGCACAATATGATTAAGAGACATCCGCAAACTAAATTTATCAATGCGCATATGGGATGGTATGCTAATAATTTAGAAAAACTAGCCGAACTTTTGAAGCAAATGCCAAATATGTATCTAGGCATTGGCGCTATCATAGCCGAACTTGGAAGGCAACCTAGAAATGCCCGAAAGTTCTTTATCGCGCATCAGGATCGTATACTATTCGGTAAAGACAGCTGGAATCCTAAAGAATTTCCAACCTATTTCAGGGTTTTGGAAACCGCTGATGAATACTTTCCTTATTACAAAAAGTATCACGCATTCTGGGCAATGTATGGGTTAGATCTCCCGGACGAAGTATTGAGAAAAGTATATTATAAAAATGCTTTAAAACTACTACCCGGACTGGATCAAAGTTTGTTCGACAAGTAGACTATAAGGTTTTCTTGAAATGTTATTCCTTTTAAACTTATAAAATCTTTACTTCTCATTTATTGGAAATACCATTTTTGATACATATTCATAAATTGGCAATTTTCATCCCCTCAATAAAAATTATAAAAAAATGTGATTTTTTTTGGCATTGGTCTACTAATTAAACAGAAGTTGTGAAAATATGGGTAAAGAAGAATCAATTATTGCTTATGCAAAGGGTAGGAATATATTTGAGTTTTGTCTTAATGTTTACCTGCTTGCCCGTATTTAGTAAAATTATGAAAAATAAGGATCTTTTTCTGTATAGCAGGATCTGGCTTATATACCTGCCTATAATGGCCATCTTCTTGTTTTTCTTTGCAAGATGGGGTTATAAGTGCCACAAGAATATAACCAATTCTGCAGAAAATATTCTTAAGGAATTGGAATCTTAAAATATTAATATTCCACTTTTTTATCAGGCCTCCAATTGCGGGGCTTTTTTACTGTCTTAATGCCGGTTAAATTTCTGGTTTTTTTGCAACTTTTGATGTACTTTATGCTAATTTTAGGGTAGTCTAACCAAGGTTCCTAATTTCATTAATCGGTCATTATAGTCCGCGGTTGTATTAGTTGTTTAAGAATTCAGGTGAATTCATTAAAACAGTAGTATGAAAAAGTTAACTCTTACCATAGTCCTTTTTACATTTCTGCTACAAATTAATGCCCAAAAAAAGAATGAAGATTTTCGTTTAAATATTCGAAAAACTAATTTACCTGTAAAAATTGATGGCCTAGCCGATGATGAAGCCTGGAAAGAAACTGATGTTGCCAAAGACTTTTTTATGGTATTACCAATGGACATAGACAAGGCTACAGATGAGTCCGAAATACGGATGACCTATGATGATACTAATATTTATTTAATCGCTACTTTTTACAACAGTGTCCCCGGGGGTTATTTTGTGGAATCTATGCGGCGTGATTTTTCCTTCGGAAAGAATGACAATTTCTTATTATTCTTAGATCCCTTTAATAACCAAACCACCGGGTTTACATTTGGTTCAAATGCCGCCGGTGCGCAGTGGGATGGTACCATGTTTGCCGGTAGCAGTGTAGATCTCAATTGGGATAGCAAATGGAAATCTGAAGTAACACGAGATGACGAAAAATGGGTTTTTGAAATGGCCCTTCCTTTTAAATCAATAAGGTATAAAGATGGGGTTAAAGAATGGGGTATTAATTTTAGCAGATTACATTTGACATCCAGCGAAAAATCTAGTTGGACACCAATACCAAGGCAATTTTCTACATCTTCACTAGCATATACCGGAGTATTAGTGTGGGATGAAGCTCCTCCTACACCACGTTTCAACTTTTCCTTAATCCCATATGCATTGGGGCAAACGACTTATGATTTAGATGAAAATACAGACTATGAGACCAAAGTTGGCGGCGATGTTAAAATTAGTCTGTCCTCCTCACTTAACCTGGACCTGACGATTAATCCTGATTTTTCTCAAGTTGAAGTTGACCGGCAGATTACAAATCTTGATAGATTTGAACTCTTTTTCCCGGAAAGAAGACAATTCTTCCTTGAAAACGCCGATTTGTTTGCCGGCTTCGGTTATGAGACTATCAGGCCCTTCTTTTCGAGACGAATTGGACTTAATATTCCAATTGATGCAGGATTACGACTCAGCGGAAACCTTGGTGAAAAGTGGCGTTTGGGAGTAATGGATATTCAAACCGCAAAAGACGAAGAAATAGGACTTCCAAGTCAAAATTTTGGCGTTATTAGCCTGCAGCGACAAGTATTTACTAGATCTACCATTGGGCTACTTTTTGTAAATAAACAGTCTATTAACTATCCAGAGGATAATGACTCTCTGCGTACAATCTACCCAAAATTCAACCGGAATTTTGGATTGGAATATAATCTGGCCTCTCCAGATAACTTATGGAATGGAAAAGCCTTTATACTGAAATCCTTTGCACCAGATAAACAGGGTAACGGGATTGCTCAAGCCGCCAATATTGAATACGAGAGTAGAAAATGGAATTGGGGTATTAAAGAAGAATATGTGGATAGTAAATACACTGCAGAAGTTGGCTTCGTGCCAAGAACGGGATATCTTTATTTCAATACATTTTTAGGCCATTTATTTTTCCCTAAAACCGGCCCGGTTGTAAGCCATGGGCCTGTTGGAAAATTAAATTATTATTTTGATGAGAATATTAAGGAAACAGATCATCTGAATTTTTTACAATACCTCATAAACTTTCGTAACCGAAGCAGTATAAACCTGGTAGGACTCAATGAATATGTTGAATTATTGGCGCCTTTTGATCCTACAGGCACTGGAAAAGATTCTCTGGCTGCAGGAACTAAACATCGATGGAATGCCTTTATATTTGAATATAATTCAAGACCACAAAGTATGTTTACGTATTCTGCAGGCGGAAGAATTGGGGGTTATTATGAAGATGGTAAGCGATTAAGTATGATAACCGAACTGGGCTATCGCTTTCAGCCATATGTTAGTCTTAGCTCAAATATTAGTTATAATAACATAAAATTGCCCGAACCATGGAATACTACAGAATTTTGGTTAATAGGATCTGAAGTAGATATTACATTTACGAACAAACTATTTTTTTCCACTTTGTTTCAATATAACGAACAATCTAAAAATTTTAATTTAAATTCAAGGTTTCAATGGCGCTATAACCCAGCTTCGGATTTGTTCCTGGTTTACACCAACAATGAATTATTGGAACCATTTGACGGCAGGATTTGGTCAATTACTCTAAAACTCACTTACTGGTTTAATAAATAAATTGAAGTGATAAAAAGTAATTGAATTTATATTTTATCAAGTTTTACTATAGAACCCAATGGCAGCATTATCTAAAACTAAATTTGGATTTAAATTAACCTTAATGGGAATAATTTCCTTCCTTACGGCATTCGCTTATAGTCAGATAGACCATAAACAATTAAGGGAGAACATGATAAAGGAGCAGTTGTTGGCAAGAGATATTAGCGATCCGGCAACTCTAAAAGCAATGCGGAATGTTCCCAGACATGAATTTGTACCACCAGACATGCAGCCATATGCTTATGTGGACAATGCGTTGCCAATAGGAATGAAGCAAACCATATCTCAGCCATATATTGTTGCTTACATGACTCAGGTATTAAAATTAAAAGAACACGACAGGGTTTTGGAAGTAGGTACAGGATCCGGATACCAGGCGGCCATATTAGGACAAATTGTAGATACGGTATATACCATAGAAATTGTTGAAGCATTAGCTTTTACAGCAAAAAATAGACTTTCATCATTAGGGTATAGCAATATTGTAGTGAAAACAGGTGATGGATACCTTGGTTGGCCAGAGAAAGGACCTTTTAATGCAATTATGGTTACCGCCGGAGCGGAGGAAGTACCTGAACCACTTTTAAAACAATTGAAAGAAGGAGGGAGGATGATTATTCCCGTCGGACCTCATAATGGAATCCGGCAATTACTTCTAATGACCAAAAAATCTGGAAAGATCAAAACTAAAGAAGTTATGGCAGTAAGGTTTGTTCCATTGACAAGAACGAATAACTAATTTAAAAACAATATATAAAAAAAGGAGGCTAATATCTATTGCCTCCTTCTAATATCTCTACCGGCTTTGTCTTGCCGGTGCTTCGCTTACTCTTATCGCACATAATTTCTGCTTTCTGTCCATCGAACTCGTTTACTATCCTTAAATTTCGAAAAGTATGTAAACCTTCTGGATTCTGTTGGTGAATGTTGTAATAAATTTCTCATTTTTTTATTATTTAATGTTTTTATTTGCTTTATTTTTTTTAATCTATGACCATTAATTGGTATAGTTTCTTGCTTCTGACCAGCGTACTCTCTTGCTGTTTTTAAAATTTGAAAAGAATGAATGTCTTCTTGATTCTGTTGGTGTTTGATTGCCAAAATTTCTCATCGTTTTTATTTTTAAATTGATATTGTTTGTTTTTACTTTTTATAAACTGCAAATCTTAAAGACTTACAACTAATAGACGACAATAAATATTATTTGTTACAGTACTATGTAATAAATAGTACCATTTTATACATTTTTTAACAAATATAACCCTTCAGCTTGTACAAAAATGGATTTATATTATTGATATACAGCACATTAAATAAATATTACATTTTTGAGGTTATTTGTCAATAAATTGTGTTCTTAGTAATTTTATTGGAAAAAAGAAGAAAAAATTAAGGATAAAAAGTAATTAAAACTTATATTGTAGAAACCATTCGCGCCAAAACCTAACAAAAGTCATATGCTATATTTTATATCCATATTAGATTTATAATTTTATTCCCAAAAACAAAGACATATGAAAATATATGATGACAAACACATTAAAAATGTGGTATTCGTAGGGGCTCATAATAGTGGCAAAACTACTCTGGCGGAAACCATGCTCTTCGAGGCCGGTCTTATTAATAGGAGAGGAACTGTAGAAACAGAGAATACAGTCTCGGATTATCATGAAATTGAACACGCAAGAGGAACATCGGTTTATGCCACACCATTGCATACCGAATGGCGCAATTACAAAATAAACATTATTGACACTCCCGGGCTGGATGATTTTGTGGGTGAAATTATCTCTTCAATTCGCGTAGCGGATACAATTGTTACAGTTTTAAATGCACAGCATGGAGTGGAAATTGGAACTGAAATCATTTGGAATTATGTCAATAACTACTCGAAACCAACGCTTTTTGTGGTAAATCAAATCGACCATATGAACGCTAATTTCGAGAACTCTTTTAAGGGTATTAAGGCACTCGTTGGCAACAATGCGGTAATTATCCAATATCCTCTAATCATTGATGGATCTCAATGTATAATTGATGTTCTTAAGATGAAATGTTATAAATTTTCACCAGAAGGAGGTAAACCAGAAAAATTATCAATACCTGAAGACCAAAAGGATCGAGTAGATCTGTTACACAATGAACTTGTTGAAAAAGCTGCCGAGAACGATGAAGAATTATTAGAGTTGTTTTTTGAAAAAGGAACACTAAATGAAGATGAAATGCGTGTAGGTATTAAAGCAGGAATGCTCAATCATGAGCTGTTTCCGGTTTTCTGTGTTTCTGCATTAAATGATATGGGTACCGGCAGACTCATGGGCTTCATAGATAATGTAGCCCCCGCTGCTGCAGATTTAAAACCGGAACAAACAGTTGAAGGAGATGTGCTCGTTCGAAAAAAAGAAGCACCAACTGCTTTGTTTGTCTTTAAAACTGTTTATCAACCCAGCTTGGGTCAGATCTCCTTTTTTAAAGTAAAATCAGGAGAAGTTAAGGCAAATGATAAATTGGTTAATTCCAGAACTGGTGAGACTGAAATACTGAACCATCTTTATATAATGGATGGTAAAAAGCGAGAATCAGTTTCAAAATTGGAAGTAGGTGATATTGGAGCCACATTAAAACTTAAAAGCACTGAAACCAATGACACACTTCATGTGGCCGGAAAGTCAATTACTATTAAACCAATACAACACCCGGAACCCAGAACACGTAAGTCCGTATCAGCGGTCAATAAGAATGAGGAGGAGAAACTTAGTGATGCTTTAAAGAAGATCCACAATCAGGATCCAACCGTAGTAGTTAAGTTTTCCAATGAACTAAAGCAACTAATTTTGGGCTGCCAGGGAGAATTACATTTGGCAACTATTAAATGGATATTAACTAATGTTTATGGAGTTGAAGCAAACTTCGAGCCCCCAAAAATTGCATATAGAGAAACCATACAAAGATCGTCAAATGCCAATTACAGACATAAAAAACAATCAGGAGGCGCAGGTCAGTTTGCGCAGGTACATTTGAAAATAGAACCGTGGCACGAAGGTATGCCAGACCCGGAAGGTTTTAATATCCGAGGGAAGGAAGAAATTGACCTTGCCTGGGGCGGGAAATTGGTATTCTATAACTGTATTGTAGGAGGAGTAATAGATATACGCTATTTACCATCCATTAGAAAAGGTATTTTGGAGGTTATGGAAACGGGACCACTTACAGGCTCTTATATCCGTGATGTTCGGGTAATGGTGTACGATGGTAAAATGCATTCCGTAGACTCCAACGATATCGCCTTTAAGATTGCGGGAGCCCATGCCTTTAGAGAAGCTTTTCTAAATGCCAAGCCTAAGCTTTTAGAACCAATACAAGAATTAACCGTAAAGGTTCCTGAAGAAATGGTAGGAAGTGTTATGACCGATTTACAATCAAGAAGGTCTATCATACAAGGAATAGATAGTATTGATCACTATCAGATTCTAAAGTGCGCAGTGCCACAATCCGAACTTTACGGGTATTCAACCAACTTGCGGTCACTTACTCAAGGAAAGGCAACGTTCAATTCGGCCTTTTCGACTTTTAAAGCAGTTCCCAATAATATTCAGGCAAACCTGGTAAAAAATTAAGCAGGCCATAAGTTTTAAAGAAAACCATATCGTAATATTTCAAGCGGTATGGTTTTTTCATGGAATTACAATTCTGATTAAAGGTTATTAAATACATATTTAGAAAGGTATGTAAAAGTATCAGCCGACCATACATGATATCTGGTTATTGATACATTCTTGTTTTCCAATAGAATAAATTGTAGTAATTTTCTGTAGATTATTTTATAGAGATTTAATTTTAGGCACAAATGCATTTTAATGATGAGTATATCGATTTTCATTGTCATCCTTCCTTAAAGCCATTTGGAAAAAGCTTCAATTATACTCCTACTGGAATTCATATTAGCCATAGGAACAGCAAACGAAGTATTTGGCATTATGATCCTCCTTCAATTTTCGACAAATTACTAAACTACGCAACCGGGCTTACCAAATTTTCACAGGCCAACTTTGCAAGCCTCGCCAAGGGAGGAGTAGGGATTGTATGTGTATCACTATATCCATTGGAAAAATGGTTTGTACGAAACAAAATGAATAATGAATTATTGCTGGACCTTGCCGCTAATTTTGCCTTAGGAATAGGGGACAAGCGAATTGATTATATACAAGGAATAACCGATTATTTTAAGGATGTAGAGGCCCAATATGAATTTTACAGGCAATTGGATGGTAAATTGGTACAACTTCCCGAAGGTAAGTTTCGCTACAAATTGGTAAAGAGTTTTACGGAAATTGAGAATATTAAGAAACAGAATGCCTCAGTAGGAAAAGTCCATACGATATGCGTCATTTTGAGTATTGAAGGACTACATGTGCTAAATACGGGCCTAAAAAAACCATTCAGCGAAGTTGAAGTATTGACTAATCTTCAAAAAATTAAAAATTGGGAATTTCGTCCTTTTTTCGTGACCATCTCACATCACTTTTGGAATCAATTATGTGGTCATGCGAAGAGTTTATCAGGGATTATATTAAAATTTGCGGACCAGTCTGAAGGACTCAACAGCGGATTTACTTCTTTAGGAAGGAGAGTACTGGAACGTCTTGTTGACGACTCCGATAACAAACGAATAATACCCGATATTAAACATATGAGTATTCAGGCGAGAAGAGAATACTATCAAATGTTGGATTCAGGAAATCCAAAATTTAAGAATATTCCGGTTATTGCAAGTCATGCCGCTTGTAACGGTCTTAAATCTTTTGACGATCCGGTTGTAGCGCATCCCAAAACTGCGAACAAACTAAATCCTGATTCTATTAACTTTTTCGATGAAGAAATAATAAGAATTGCTAAGAGTAGAGGTATTATCGGGCTGCAATTAGATGAGCGTAGAATTGTTAATAAAAAGACCCTGAAAAAGACCAAGAACTCCTTAAAAAGAAATAAAATAATGCATTACCGATCAGAATTATTATGGAATCAGATACAGCACATTGCTGCAGTATTAGATGCTGAAGGTCTTTTTGCCTGGGACTGTATTGTCATTGGTTCAGATTTTGACGGCATTATAGATTCACTAAACGGTTTCTGGACCGCCGAAGAATTACCCTATCTGGCAGACTACCTGGAGCGTCATGCGTATAATTATATGTTATCGCATAAACTTGTAAACTCTGAGAATGTAATAGATGCCGATGAAATAATAGCCAGACTAATGTCCATAAATGGACGAAACTTCTTAAAAGATTATTTTTAACAATTCTTCTAAAATATTCTAGAAAAGGCCAGAGAACATCTGAAAAAATCAAAAAAAATGTTTAAACATATGTTAAACATATTAGACAATATAATAGAATTGTTAAATTTAAGGCTAAAAAATAGCCTTGTAATAATAATAATATGATATCTTGCCTTTTTAAAGTGCAAATATTGTTATCACGATTCACTTTAAAAATTAATTAAAATCAAAAAGTACTAAGGCTATTTATAGTGTAAGAAATAGAAGTATTTTTCTTCTATTAAACAAGAATTAAATTTACTATGGACATAATTGACAGAGCACGTTTGTTTGAAGAACGTAAGTGGAATAAGCTTACAACAAATGACCGCATTGTTGCTTCAAGAGAAGTGAAAGCACTTATATTGGAAATAAATGAACTCTACAAGCAGTCTCAAGACGCAACTTTAATGGAGCTAATGAAGCGTTTAACTGTTCTAAAGAAAAAGTTGGAAAAACGGCTTAAAGGCAGACCAAACGTTTAATTTTCTATTTTTTTTAGATCTAACAATCTATTTTTGAATCTTTAATCAGAATCAAGATTCACTCCTTATTAATTTGTTCCATTAACAGCTCATAGGTAATCAAATTGGTATATAGTTTTCCGGCGAGATTTACGATTGGAGCATTCAGTGAATCTATTGGTGTTTCCTTACCAAATGCGACTTGCAGTTGCTCCTGCAATTCTGGTTTTTCGTCGAGTTTAATAAGGTTGAAAAGGTACTTGCTTTCACTCAATGGAATTACCAGACTATCACATTGGTCACATTTATCAGGGACATAAACCGTTATTTGTTTAGGAGGCTTAATCTTAATTTGTTCAGATTCCTTAAGTAACGCCCTGGTTGAAAGACTATCGTTCACTTTTAACTCATAGCTGTAAGAAGGTTGCTTTCCTCTTATCAGGACTATAGTCTTCATATGTACTTTGGAAGTGGCTGGCACCCTTATAAAACGTGGCCTTGCGCTGCTTTGCCTAAAATTAGTTCCGGATAATGTAAACATCACATCAAGGTCCTGTTCATTTTCATTAATGGCATAAAATGCGATTCGGTTAGGAATATCCTCGGCAATTATTTTTATTTTCTTCTCCTGAGTTTTGCCGTATACAGTTGTAAACAGTAAGGCCAGGAATATTGCTTTTTTAAACACAGATTTTTTATTCGTATATACAAGATAGACAAATAATCCTGTGTACTTAGTTTTGAATCTGTGGATCTGGGTTTATAGCCATAAATTGTATTCGCTACATCATCAAAAAACACAGTATTTATTTAAGTGCTATGCATCATCCTTTTGGAGTGAAGTGGGCAATTCAAATAATTCGAGATCAAAATAGGATACCGCCGCTAACAAATGATCAAAAATATCTGACATAATATATTCATAGTTTTGCCATCGTTTGTCACTACTAAAGACGTATACTTCAATGGGTATCCCTTGCGGAGTTGGTGCTAGCTGTCTGGTCATCATTGTCATTTCCATATTCAAAGCGCTGTGATTACTAAGATAGGACTCAATATATTTACGAAAAACACCAATATTGGTTAGATTCTTGCCATTAAGAAGCAGTGTTTTATCAATATTATTTTCCTGGTTATAATTTGATATTTTTTCATTTATCGAATTCAAATAATTAGCGATAAGCTGAATTTTTTTTAACTTTTCAATTTCCTCATCGGTTAAAAATTTTATATTCTTTTGCTTAATAATCAATGCGCGTTTGATTCGTCGACCGCCAGATTCTTCCATTCCTCTCCAATTTTTGAAAGAATCTGTAATTAGAGCATAAGTGGGTATTGTCGTAATTGTCTTATCAAAATTTTGAACTTTTACCGTAGCCAGATTAATTTCTACCAGGTCGCCATCGGCGCCGTATTTATCAAAGGTGATCCAATCTCCAATCCGAACCATGTCATTCATGCTTACCTGAATACTGGCAACCAGGCCAAGGATAGAATCTTTGAATAATAACAACAAAACCGCTGAAGCGGCACCCAATGCCGTGATAAACTTCCAGATAGTAGTATCAGTAATAATTGCAAAAATGGTCATAATGGCCAGTATCCATCCGATAATCATAAAGACTTGCATATAGCTATCAATAGGCTTATCACTATAGCGGGGCAGTGTTTTCAGGTAATCCCGTAAGCTTCGTAAAATGCTTTTTACAATGTTTAGTATTAAAATAATAGCTATAATATTCCCAAACTTCAAAGCCATATTACTTAAATAGGGAAAGTCTGTAAAAACAATTGGAATCAGTTCCATAGCTAAGAGCAGAGGGAAGATATGTGCTAATAGTCTGGGCAGTTTATTAGTTATTGCGATGTCGTCCAAATTGGTTTTGGTCTTGCGGGCTAATAAGATGGAAGTTTTTCGTATAACTTTTTTAATAATGAAGTCAAGAAGACCTACTAATATTAGCATCGCCAGAAATAATCCGACAAGATTTATATATCTCGCAAATGATTCGGACATCCCCAGTTCTATCAAATAGTTATATAAGAGGTGAGCGATATTGTTATTCATAACACTTGGACATTTGCGCAAAATTACAGCCAAAATTTCATTTAACCCTGAATAATCATTCTTTGAACTACTATTAACAGAATTACTTAACCCATGTATGTTCAAAAAAAAAGATGCATCACCATTTTAGCGACCTTGAATAAAGAGACGTATACTTCTACAATGTTAAAGATTAAAGATGGTGGAGGCAGCAGTAAAAAATTGGAATTCTTTTAGATTCTCAATACTTTCACTTGAAAATCTTACAAATTACAATGAATCTAAAAGGGCAAAATATTTTGGTCACCGGGGCTTCCAAAGGCATAGGGAAGTCAATTGCCATACATTTACTTAAAGGAAATGCCCAGGTAGGAATCCATTTCAATAAAAGCAGAACAGAGGCTAATAAAATAAAGGTTAAATATCCTCTTTCGGAAACTTTTCAGGCAGACCTCGCCCAGTCGGATGAGGTGCAACTACTTTTTAAGAATACAATTAAACATTTTGGAAATTTAGATACTATTATTCTGAATGCTGGCGTATTCTTACCGCATCCTATAGAAGATCCTACCGAAAAATGGCTTGAAATATGGCGACAAACAATGGCTATTAATCTTGAAGCGGCGGGACTAATAACTAAATTGGGGATAGAACACTTTAAAGATCAGGGAGGGGGACGATTCGTTTACATTGGCAGCAGGGCCGCATTCCGTGGGGAAACGGAGGAATATCTTGCATATGCCGCCTCCAAAGGGGGACTCACATCCCTTGCGCGAACAGTAGCCCGATCTTTTGGCAAATACAATATCAAATCCTTTGTAATAGCCCCCGGATTCACCCGAACAGAAATGGCAGAAGATGTAATTGGCAAACATGGTGAAGAAAAGATACTTAATGAACTAGCCTTAAAAGAGCTAACCACACCGGAAGATATAGCCCCTCTAGTAGTGCTAATGTGCAGTGGACAGATGGACCACGCTACTGGTTCCACTATAGATATTAATGCCGGAAGTTATATCAGATAACTTCAAAAATTAACAATGCAACTTCAATTCTTACCCCGGATTTACATGACCATAAATATTTACTTGTTTCTTGAATTATAATTGGCTAAAAGTATTTCTAAATACTGCAGGATTAATAAGAAAACACCTACAAGTAGGTCGTTACAGCATCATTTTCCTAATTTATTCTATTCTAAAATTCATTTTTTAATTACCTTCAGTTTCGAAGAAATTTCTACAATATGGTTTTTCAGTCAACATACAGCTCGGTAGCCCGCCCCGGGATTTCAGTAACAGATATTAAAGACATCATTGCCGAGGCAAATCAATTTAATACTGCCCATGACATTACAGGTTGTCTGATATATAATAACGGATATTTTCTGCAGATACTTGAGGGAGAAAAGGAGCTTGTGATGACCTTACTTAATAAGATTAAGCTGGACGATCGCCATGATCACTTTACCATACTTTCAGAAGGACAAACAGATTTCCGGACGTTCAAGGAATGGGCAATGGCCTATTATCACGATCCCTTAAATGGTCAATTGAATAACGAAGTGCAGGAAATTAAGGACTCTCTTTTGGAACTTTCAACTAGTTCAGAAAAATCAAATTTCGCCTTGAAAGTTTTTTGGTATAATGTAAAGAAACTTTTGACTGACGATGGTTATTATAAGACTACCCAGTAAATTCACATATAGAAATTTTTGCTCAACAATGCAATCTTCCAGGAAATATTTTAGCCCGCTATAGGAGAGTTGAGCAAAAGCATTTTACTTGCCATAAATGCATTCTGAGCTTAAACCATGACAATTTTTGCAATAATTATGGGTACCATGATTCAGGTCATTGCTAAAAATATCTCTTTGTATTTCCTTTGCATAAACATTAAACAATGCTTTGGACTGTTTTCGGGATACTTCTGTTTTTGATTATACTTTATCTTTTATTTGTTCCTCTGGATATTGTTATAAACATTGCTAAAAACCAATACTTTGTTCGAATTCGGGGTTTGGCTAAAGTCGCTATAGAAGGTCATGAAAAAGAATTCTTACGAATAAAGCTGAATACATTATTTACCAGGTTTTATTTCTACCCTTTAAGAAAAAAGAAAAAGAGACAGCAGAAAAAGATTGAAACAAAATCCAGGAAGAGGCGAAATTTTAAGTCAAATTTTAAAAGAGGGTTGCAAGTAATAAAATCGTTTGAAGTAAAGAAATTGATATTAGATATAGATACCGGTAATTGTGTGCAAAACGCAAAAATATACCCTGCTTTTGCTTTTTTAAATCACCATGTAGGCACTTTTCAAGTAAATTTTGAAGGCAGAGTTAACATGGTTTTACACTTGCAAAGCAGGCCTATAAATATTATAAAATCATTTATTAACTATTAAAAAATTTATTATGGAATTACATTTTGAAGAATTTTTAGGTAAAATCACAGATTTTATCAAAGCTGAAGCAAAAACTGAAACTGTTGTTGGCGAACAATTTCAATTAGGAGAATTTAAATGTGTACCTGTTATCAAGGTAGGCATGGGATTTGGATCTGGTGGAGGAGAAGGCATGGAAGCAAAAGCTAAAAAAGGTCAGGGCATGGGTGCCGGAGCCGGCGTAGGAATTGAACCTATAGGTTTTTTGGTAACCAAAGAAAATGAAATTTCCTTCCTTGAAGCAGGAAAAGTTCATGGTTTAGCCGCCGCCTTTGAAAAAGTACCGGATTTAATTGACAAGTATGTCGAAACCATGAAAAAGAAAGAAGAAGAATTGGTTTAACATAGTCCAAACAAAGATCAACCAAAACATCTGCTAAGTCTGACTTAGAACCGGAACTGAGTAG
Source organism: uncultured Eudoraea sp. (assembly GCA_965363995.1). Classification (GTDB taxonomy): domain Bacteria; phylum Bacteroidota; class Bacteroidia; order Flavobacteriales; family Flavobacteriaceae; genus Eudoraea. The sequence goes on along the minus strand of CBDTVZ010000008.1, from coordinate 3,437 downwards.
GTTTCCATTTTAAAATGAGAATCCTGCTCAGTTTTATTTAATATTAAACCAATCAGCTGTAATTTTTCTTTCTACAGGTTCTTCGTCCTTATAAATAAATTCATTCTTCAGGTTATCATACTCATAATCTTTGCCCCATTCTGCGTGATGCAATGCGACTTGACTAATAGCCTCACAAATAAATTCTATTTCCTTATCGGTCATTATCGGATGGACAGACATGCGCACCCATCCTGGTCGTTCAATGAGGCAACCTTCCAGAATTTTTTGTTCAATGGCTTTTGAAGTAGTTAGGTCAACATTTAATAAATAATGTCCATAAGTACCCGCACAGGAACATCCACCACGGGTCTGAACTCCATATCGGTCATTGAGCAATTTAACGACCAAATTATAATGGGCATCATCTACAAAAAAAGAGAATACCCCTAATCTGTCTCTATGTCTTTGGGCCAGTATATGTATATTTTGAATATTTGATAATTTTTCAAATATTCGGTCAACGATCTGATGTTCCCTCGCCATTATATTTTCTGTTCCCATTTGTTCTTTTAGGCGTATAGCCAAAGCAGTCTTTATGGTCTGTAGAAAACCTGGAGTACCTCCGTCTTCTCTCGTTTCAATATCATCTATATAATCATGGTCTCCCCATGGGTTTGTATAGGCTACTGTTCCGCCTCCGGGATTATCCGGAACCAGATTTTTATATAATTTTTTATTAAAAATTAGAACCCCTGAAGCTCCAGGTCCACCAAGAAATTTATGTGGAGAAAAGAAAATAGCATCCAAATAGGCATCTTTGTCTTTTGGGTGCATATCAATTGGCACATAAGGCGCGGAGCAGGCAAAATCTACAAAACATAACCCATTATAACTATGAATAAGTTTAGCAACTTCAAAGTAATCCGTTATAATTCCGGTCACATTTGAGCAGGCTGTAACAGATGCAATTTTTATTGGATGCTGCTCATATTTCAAAAGAAGTTCCCGAAAACTATCTAAACAAATAAGACCTTCTGAATTGCAAGGTATTACCTCTACCTTAGCTATAGTTTCCAACCATGAAGTTTGATTAGAATGATGTTCCATGTGAGAAATAAAAACTATAGGTTTAATAGCATCAGGTACTTTTGTATGCTCTTTGAGGTTTTCTGTAACCTTTAATCCTAAAATTCTTTGAAATTTATTTATCGCTCCTGTCATTCCGGTCCCAACAGTTATTAAGACATCTTCTTCAGAAGCGTTTACATGCTCTTTAATAATGGTACGGGCTTCTTTATAAGCCAGAGTCATAGCCGACCCTGTAACCGAGGTCTCCGTGTGAGTATTGGCTACAAATGGCCCAATTTGATTAAGTAACTTTTCTTCTATTGGACGGTATAGTCTTCCACTGGCAATCCAATCTGCGTAAATGATTTTTTTAATCCCAAAAGGTGATTCAAAACTTTGATCTATACCAACTACCTGTTTTCTATAAGGCTGAAAATAAGATTCCAAAGTACCCAATGCTGTAAGAGTCGCTTTCATTTTAAACTGCTATTAAAACACTATGTGCTCTACCATTAAATAATAAACCGCTTAAATTCTTAGAATTAAAGATATTAAAACAATCCTACTTCAAAGAGTACTGTTCATATTTTTAGTCAAAACGGATAATTTTCTGCTATAATAAAATAATTGTCCCGTTTTGCAAAAGCAATTTTAATCCCGATGTGCAAAATCGTAATTGGTTCTCCTTGAGAAAGTGCGAATAACTGTGTAATTCACCAAATCACGTCCTTGATAGAAAAAGGGGTAAACCAGGGATATGAATTAATGGAAAGTTCTGATGGAAATTAGATAAGCTAATAAGAGTAATTAAGCAAGTATACTTTCATGGCCAGAGTCTTTAACAAAAAGGCAGGAGCTATTTGTTAGAAGTGTCATTTCCTGGACAAATTCAAATCTTAGATTTTCTTCCATCCCAAAGATATTAAGGTCCGCCGAAGGTGCTTTTGCCACTATATCCTTAAAACTTCCAACTCTAACTTCAGTAAGCGTTTCAGGTAAACGCGCAAGGCTAATCAATAAATTCAAGAATTTCTGGGCATTCTCTCTTTCTTCTTTGTCTTTTATAACAATAATGAATGAATTTCACCATGGTGAATACCAAATTAAAAGTTTCAAAACCAGGGTCCACTTTTACTTTCGGTCAGTAAACTGCCTTATTGGGACAAAAAATAGGCAGGTTCGTCCTTTTAGGGTTGGTATTTCTTATCGGATTATCTTTATTCGCAAGCATAACCAATTAATATACAAATATGAAAAATGTATTTTTTACTGCCCTAATGCTTTTTGTAGCAATGGGTTATTCTCAAAAGAACAATGGTAAAGTGTTTAATGAACACCCGGCTATTGATGTAGCCAATAGTATGCTTGAAGCTTTTTTTGCGGGAGATACTATTAAGCTGGCTTCATACCTTGCTGAAGATTTTACAGCCTATAATGGCACAGGCATAAATAAAGATAACAAAGGAAACTCCAAAGAACAGTTTATAAAAAATTCTAATTTTTGGAAAGAAAACCTGTCCTATGTTTCATTTAAACCTACAAGTGATGCTTATCCCGACGCTATTGAATATAAAGATGGGCAACTCTGGGTACAGACCTGGAACCACTTAAAGGCGATGCATAATAAAACCGGAGTAAAAATTGATATGCCAACCCACCGGTTGTTTAAATTGAATGATGACAACAAAATAGAAACCATGATCAATTATTATAATGAGCGTGTTTTCTGGGAAATAGGACAAAGCTTTGAAGACAGAAAAAATGGTACTATATACAACCATCATGACAATATCAATTCAGTTCGGAAGATGATGAGTGCCTTTGAAAATATGGACCTTGAGACTGCCTATAGCTTTTTTAAGGAAGATGCGCGCTTTAATTCTTTAGAGTTGCCGGATGGAGAAACCATGAGTCTTGAAGAAGTAAAAGAGCGCAATAGTAAATTCATGGAAACTTTTGAAATAACAAGCATAGATGCTGTAGGCTATCCGGACTATCTGGAATACGATATGCGTGATGGCAGAGTGGTACAATCCTGGTGGAAATTTAGATTGACCAGAAAAGCTGATGGAAAAAAAATAATTCTCCCGGCTTTGTATATTCATGACTTTGATGAAGATGGTAAGATCGTCGGGTCCAGTTCTTATTTAAGTACCAAGATTCTCGACGCAAAGTAAATTAACCTAGCTGAAAAACCTTTAAAAGAGCGCTACATGCGCTCTTTTTTGATATTGTCTTGTTCAGGGCGTAATTACACCTGTAAATCCATTAAATATAAATATCTAATACTATGATATACAGGTTATTATAGAGGCATTGTGTCCAGTTAAAAACACGCTTAAATCACCCAAAATAAAGATGTATTATATCGAAAAAATAAAGAAAAG